>CACOMI010000004.1 GCA_902628275.1 uncultured Pelagibacteraceae bacterium
CGAAATTGATGGAGTAATAGCATTTCATCCAGCACGTTCTGGAAAATTTGCTAAAGCCAAAAATCCTCACAATGGTTGGATAAATTGGAGAAAATATAAAATATCATTAATCAAAGTAGAAAAATTAGAAAATGTATTAGTCTTTAGTCATACAAAAGATAAATATGAGAATCCAAGAACTTCAAAATTTTTATCTGACTCAGAAAATGTAAAATTTGTCGATGTGAGTGACACAAAATGTAAAGGCAAAATAATTTATGGTGGATATCATGGAATAGCTTTAACAAAGTGTTTTGCAGACGAGGATCCCAGAAGCAATGAGATAATTAAATATTTAAATAAAATTTATTAATATGAGAATAGAAGGAAAAGAATATCGAACCATATGGTACGAGGGGAAAGTAGTTAAAATAATTGATCAAACTAAGCTACCACACAATTTTGTTATTAAAGAACTCAAGACTGTAAAAGACGCAATTAAAGCAATAAAGATAATGGAGGTAAGAGGTGCTCCACTTATTGGAGCAACAGCTGCTTATGGAATTGTTTTGGCAATTCAAGAAAGAAATGATTTTGAATTTATTAAAAAAAGCTCAGAAGAATTAGTTAAATCTAGACCTACAGCAATAAATTTAAAATGGTCTGTAGATCGTATGATGAAAAAATTATCTGGCATTAATAGTGACCAAATTTTAGATATAGCTTTAAAAGAAGCTAAAGAAATATGTGATGAAGATGAAAAGTTTTGTGAGAATATAGGTATTAATGGATTGAATATAATTGAAGAAATTTATAATAAAAAAAAAGATACTGTAAATATTTTAACTCATTGCAATGCAGGCTGGTTAGCAACAATTAATTGGGGGACTGCCACATCGCCAATTTATCATGCACATAAAAAAGGTATTCCAGTTCATGTATGGGTAGATGAAACAAGACCAAGAAACCAAGGTGCAAATTTAACATCTTATGAACTGAATGAAGAAGAAATTCCAAACACAATTATTGCTGACAACACAGGTGGTATTTTAATGCAAAGAGGTGAGGTTGATATGTGCATTGTTGGTACTGATAGAACTTTATCCAATGGCGATGTTTGTAATAAAATTGGTACGTATCTAAAAGCTTTAGCTGCACATGACAACAATGTTTCTTTTTATGTAGCACTTCCAAGCTCAACTATTGATTGGGATATTAACAATGCAAAAGATATTCCTATTGAGGAAAGAAATTCAGATGAATTATCGCACGTAGAAGGAGTTGATGAAAATAATGAAATTAAGAAACTTTTAATTTATCCTAGCAAAAGTAAAGCAATGAATTTAGCTTTTGATGTAACTCCTGCAAAATATGTTACTGCTTTAATAACAGAAAAAGGAATTTGCGAAGCATCAACCGAAGGTTTAAAAAAATTATTTAATAAGTAGCTATATGGAAAGTGTAAGAATGGTTGAAGTTACAAGAAGTGGTGAGATTGAAAGCTTTCACCACGGAGCAGCGGTGTTAATTAATTCATCAGGAAATATTTTAAAAGAATGGGGTAATTCGGAATTAAATATATATCCTAGATCTGCATTAAAACCAATTCAAACTCTAAATCTTTATAAAGACGGAATGGCAGATTCTATGAAACTCTCAGAAGAACAATTAGCAATTACAACAGCATCACATCACGCTGAAAAATTTCATCAAGAAATAATTTCAAATTGGTTAAAAAAAATTAATATTAGTGAAGAAAATCTTGCTTGTGGTCATGACTGGCCATGGAATTTGGAGGACAAATTTAGAGAAAAATTAGAGAAGAAAAATAAAAGAAGAATTTATCATAATTGTTCGGGAAAACATTGTGGGCATCTTGCAGTATGTAAACATAAAGATTTAACTTTAGAAAAATACTATGAAAAAACACATCCTTTGCAAAAGGATTTAATTAAATTAATTGAAGATTTGTCAGATTATAAGATAAAAAATATTGGAGTTGACGGTTGTACTCTTCCAAATCCTTTGATGCCTTTAAAAAAATTTGCATTAGCAGCATCTCGATTGACAGATGATAAAAAATTAAATGAAAATACAGATATAGCAAAAAAAATATTCAACTCCTGTATAAATTTTCCAGAGATAACTGGAGGCACAAATAGTACTAATTGTATCTTAACAAAACTGTCAAAAGGAAGAATATTTTTTAAAAATGGTGCTGAAGGAGTATTTTTAGCTTTAATACCTGAAATTAAATCTGCACTTGTAGTTAAAATCTTAGATGGCGCAGCGAGAGCAGCTGAAACTGCAATAGCAGGATTAATTTCTGAGCTAAATATTATTGATGAAAATGAGCTAGCAAAGATTAAATCTAGTGAAGTTATAAATTCTACAGGTCAAAAAATTGGAAAATTGAGATTTGCGTTATAATTCAGAACAAATTAATCCATCCAATGGCTTTGGATGAAACCAAGTTGACTTTGGGGGCATAAATTTTTTTTTATCAGCAATTTTCATAACACTTGAAATATTTGTGGGGCAAAGCTTAAAAGCAATATTAAATTTTTTTGAATTTACTAACTTCTTAAGAATTATTGAGCCATCGATTCCAGAAATAAAATCAATTTTATTAACTTTTATTTTACTAATAATATTTTCATGAAGAGTTGTTACATCTAATTTATTATTGTTTTTAATTTGTTTTAGTGAATACCATTGATGGTTAGTATACATTTCCATATTACCTTTTTTTAAACTTTTAGAATTATTCTTAATTTTTTTTATTTTAAAATTTTTACTGATAATATTAAAAATTTTTTCGATACTTAATTTACTTTTTAATACTCTATTATAATCTAATATTTGAATTTGATTGTGAGGGAAAGCAATTATCATTGGTGATATTTTTTTATTACTATTAATCATACCTTGGATTCTATGATGACCATCACAAATGTATATTTTGTTAATTTTATTAATTAATTTTTTTAAAGATTTTTGATTTTTTTCTTTATCAACAATCCATACTTGATGATTAAATTTATCCAATGATCTAAACGAATAAATTGGCTTTGATTTTGTAGTTTTTATTAAAAAATTTTGTAGATATTTATTTTGTTTATACACTGTATAAATTGGGCCAATTTGAGTTGAAATATTTAAAATTTGTTTTTTTCTCTCAGAAACTCTATTTTTAAAAGTTTCTTCATGACCTAAAATATTTTTGTTATCATACTTATTTAAATCTATTTTCCCAATTATTCCTATTTGTAGATGATTTTTGTTGGAAATTTTGTATATATAATAACAATTTCTAATTTCCTTAGTTATTATTTTTTTATTCTTCATTTTTTTAAAATATTTTTTTGATTGAGTTAAGTTTTTATTAGTTAAAATCTTAAAATAACCAATTTTTGGATAAGATTTTAAATTATTAAAATATTTGGGATTGGGTGTGGAAATCTTACTAGCTAGTTTTTGTATTGGTCTTAAAGCTTTAAATGGATTTATTAAACTCAAACTAAAAATTAAGCAATTTTTGGAAGATCTTCTAGTGCTTTATCCATACTTCCTTTATCAAACTTATCTTCTGCAAGGTTACCTTCGAAATAATCTCCGTATGCTTTCATATCAAAATGACCATGGCCACATAAATTAAATAATATAGTTTTGGTTTCTCCATTTTTTTTACATTCTAATGCAGCATCAATCGCGCCTTTTACTGCATGGGTTGCCTCTGGCGCTGGTACAATTCCCTCAGTTCTTGCAAAATTTACTCCTGCTTCAAAACATTCTTTTTGACCGTATGCCTTAGCTTCAAGAGCATTAATTTCTTTTAGGTGACTTACTAATGGTGCCATACCATGATATCTTAAACCACCTGAATGAGTAGCTGGAGGAATAAATTGAGATCCAAGTGTATGCATTTTTACTAACGGTGTTAATTTACCAGTATCACCAAAATCATAAACATATTTACCCTCTGTTAATGTTGGGCAAGATTTAGGTTCGCATGCAATAACTCTTGTTTTTTTTCCTTCCCTAAAATTTTTTCCCAAGAAAGGATTTGCTAATCCTGAAAAATTACTTCCACCACCTGTACATCCAACCAAAATATCCGGATAATCATCTGCCATCTCCATTTGAAGTAGTGCTTCATTTCCTACAATAGTTTGGTGCATTAACACGTGATTTAAAACACTTCCTAATGCATATTTTGTATCAGGATTTTTTGCAGCCATCTCAACTGCTTCTGAAATTGCTATACCTAAACTACCTGTATTGTTTGGATCTTTTGCTAAAATTGCTTTTCCGCTATCAGTTTCATTTGATGGACTAGCAACACATCTAGCACCGTAAGTTTGCATAACTAGTTTTCGATATGGTTTTTGCTCAAAACTAACTTTTACCATATACACATCTAATTCAATTCCAAATAGTTTACACGCAAATGCTAATGAAGTTCCCCATTGACCAGCACCAGTTTCTGTAGTTATTTTTTTTGTACCCTCTTCTTTATTATAAAATGCTTGTGCTACAGCTGTGTTAGGTTTGTGACTACCAGATGGGCTTACACCTTCATATTTGTAGTAAATTTTCGCTGGAGTATCTAAATGTTTTTCTAATTTCCTAGCTCTATATAAAGGAGACGGTCTCCACTGTTTATAAATTTCTCTTACAGGTTCAGGTATTTCTATCTCTCTTTCTTGAGAAACTTCTTGGCCAATTAAAGCCATTGGAAATAACGGAGCTAAATCATCAGGACCAATTGGTTTTAAAGTACCTGGATGAAGTGGTGGTTCCATTGGTTTTGGTAAATCAGCACAAATATTATACCAAGTCTTTGGCATTTTACTTTCTTCTAGAAAATATTTTATTGTATCTGTCATTTTAAATATTTTGTAGTCTGATATTAAATTAAGTTAAAATCAAGAGATTTTTTAATGAATAAAATAAAGGGTGAAATAATCAAGTATTCCAAGATGTTAAATAGTAGAAAGCTGTCTGCTTTAAGATCTGGAAATATTTCAGTACGACATAAAAATGGTTTTTTTATTACCCCATCAGGAAAAAAATATTCTTCACTAAAAAATACAGATATTGTTTTTGTTTCAATTGATGGAAAGTTTGATAAAAAAAAAGGAACACCTTCCTCTGAGTGGAAATTTCATCAAGATATTTATAAAATTAAGAAAGAAGCAAAAGCAATAGTCCATGCGCACTCAACAAATGCTACAGCCGTTTCTACTCATAAGAGAGGCATTCCTGCATTTCACTATATGGTGGCAATGGCAGGAGGTCATGACATTAAATGTGCAAAATATGCTACTTTTGGAACCAGGGATTTATCAAAAAATATTTTAAAAGCTTTAAAAGGAAGAAAAGCTTGCTTGATTGCAAATCACGGTCAGATTGCATTTGAAGATAATTTGGCTAAAGCTTTTGAGTTGGCCGAAGAGGTTGAAAATATATCGCTTCAGTATATAACGAGCCTCAAGTTGGGTAAGCCAAAGATTCTTTCATTTAAAGAAATGAACAAGGTTTTATCCAAGGCTAGAAATTATAAAAAGGATAATTAATGACTAAAGTTGGTGAACATATCACTCTAGACATTATTGGAACTACAAAAGAATACGATCCATCTGTATTTGAAAAGGTAATTCATAAAATTGCAAAAGCTGCAAAAGTAACCATACTTAATATCTCTAAATATAAATTTGAACCACAGGGATTTACAATTCTTGCATTATTAGCAGAAAGTCACATTAGCTTTCATACATTTCCTGAAAAAGGAATTATTAGTTTTGATTTTTTTACTTGTGGAAAAATTAATCCATCAATTGCAATTGATATTATAAAAAAAGAATTTGAACATAAGAGAATAGTAAAAAAAGAATTTAATCGAGATACAAAATCTTTGTATCACGATATCTATAGTTCACCAGGTTTACAAAAATCTTATGTTGTAAATGATGTTTTGGAAGATTTTAAATCTAAGGTTGGTCAACATATAGAAATATTGGATTTAGAGCAGTTTGGAAAATCTTTATTTATTGATGGAGAAATTCAAGTAGCTGCGACGGATGAACATTTATATAGTTCAACTTTTGTAGGTTCAGGTTTAAATTTAAATAAAGATAACGAACGAGCTGCAATTATAGGTGGTGGAGATGGTGGTATAGCGAGAGAATGCATTTCAAAAAAATTTAACTTTATAGATTGGTATGAGCTTGATCCTGAGGTGGTAGATGTTTGTAATAAACACCTGGGAGAAATAGGAAATAAAGCGACTGAAAAAAATTCTGTTAAATGTGTTTGGGGAGATGCTTTCGAAAGTATAAAATCAATTGGAGACGATACATACGATCATATCTTTGTTGATCTAAATGATGATCAATTTTGTATAGATCTAGCTGCCAAAAATATGGACTCTTTAGTCAGAATTTTAAAGCCAAAAGGTGTTATTACAGCTCAAGTTGGAAGTCAGGATAAAAAACCACAACAGGTTGAAAATTGGTTAAATGTTTTTAACCATAATTTTGGTAACGCAAAATTATCAAGGGTATATATACCAAGTTTTGATTGTTCTTGGAATTTTTCTTCATCAATAAATCATTAATTTTTCTTTTTTATTTTTTAAAATTGTGAAATAATTGTCACTTACTTAAGGAGATAATAATGAATATATTTAAAAAAACTATTTTAACAGTTCTTGCTTCTTTATTTATCATCGGAAATGTATCTGCTGAGAAAATAAAAATTGGAACTGAGGGCGCTTACCCTCCGTGGAATTCAAAAGATGCTTCTGGCAATTTGATTGGTTTTGAGGTTGAGCTTGCTCAAGAACTTTGTGCATTAATGAAATATGAATGTACAATTGTTGAACAAGATTGGGATGGAATGATCCCTGCTTTAGTAATGAGAAAGTTTGATGCAATAATGGCCGGAATGTCTATTACTGCTGAAAGACAAAAAACAATTACTTTTTCTCAAGGTTATGCTGACGAAGTAGCTTCTCTTGCAGTAATGAAAGGCTCAAGTTTAGAGGGAATGGATACTCCCGAAGGTATTAATTTATCGCTAGGCGGTTCTGATGTTAAGAAAGCTCTTAAAACTTTGACAGGTGCTTTAGCTGGTAAAACTGTTTGCACTCAAACAGGAACAATTCACCAAAACTTTTTAGATTCTGGTGATGTTGGAAGTGTAAATGTAAGAACTTATAAAACGCAAGATGAGGTGAACCTTGATCTGACATCTGGTAGATGCGATGTTGCATTAGCTGCTGCAGTTGCATTTACAGACTATGCTGATAAATCAGGTAAACCAGTTGTACTAGTTGGACCAACTTTTTCAGGTGGTGCATTTGGAAATGGTGTTGGTGTTGGCATTAGACAAGCAAGTGATAGCGCTATTGGAAAAAGAGACGCTAAAATTTTAAAAGACTTTAATAAAGCCATTGATAAAGCTAGAAAAAAAGGAATTATTAGTAAACTTGCTATTAAGCACTTTGGTTTCGACGCTTCTATGTAATTATTTTCAGATTTGGCGACTATAATATATAGTCGCCAATCTATATGGAACTTCTCACATTTGGTAAAACTGGTTGGGGGGATGAATTATTTTTCGCAACCTTGATGACGATTGCAGTATCGGTTACAGCAATGCTAGTTGGTTTTGTTTTCGCATTAATTTTTACACCATTAAAGCTTTCAAAGTATAAAACTTTAAACCTAGTTGGAAATTTTTATACAACAGTTATTCGTGGTGTACCTGAGCTTTTAGTCATTTATCTATTTTTTTTTGGAGGTAGTGGAGCAATTATGTATGTAGCATCCATATTTGGATATTATGAATACATTGAAATTAATGCATTTATTACGGGCTCAATGGCAATTGGAATTATTTCAGGTGCATATTCAACGGAGGTTTTTAGAGGTGCAATACAATCCATAGACAAAGGTCAGTTTGAGGCTGCTAAGGTTTTGGGAATAAATAAATTTGGTCAATTTTATAAAATTATACTCCCTCAAATGCTAAGGTTAGCAATTCCAAATTTGAGTAATGTTTGGCAAATAACTTTAAAAGATACATCTTTGATTTCAGTCACAGGTTTAGTTGAAATTATGAGGCAATCATATATTGCAGCAGGTTCTACAAGAGACCCGTTATTCTTTTACTCTTTTGCAGCAGTTTTATATTTGATGCTTACTTATTTGAGCATGAAACTAATTAATAAATTAGAACTTAAGTATAGCAAGGGGTATTAATGGATTTTGAACTAATGATTACTAGTTTTCCTAAACTTTTAGGAGCAACTCTAATTACGTTAAAACTTTTGACAGCATCCATATTTTTTGGATTATTTTTAGGTCTTTTCTTTGCAATTTTAAGATTAAATAAAAATATATTTGTAAGTAGATTTGCTTATGGTTACTCTTATGTTTTTAGAGGCACCCCTTTATTAGTTCAGATTTTTATTATTTATTTTGGGCTGGGTCAGATTGAATATTTAAGAACAACATTTTTATGGGTAATTTTGAAAGAGCCATATTGGTGTGCAATTATAGCATTTACATTAAATACTGGTGCTTACACATCAGAAATATTGAGATCAGCATTCCAGACCATAAAACCAGGAATAATAGAAGCTGGTAAAAGTCTAGGGATTTCAAATAAAATAATCTTTTATAAAATTCAAATTCCAATTGCTATCAGACAATCACTACCAGCTTATGGAAATGAAATTATATTAATGATGAAGGGAACTTCCTTGGCAAGTACTGTAACTTTAATGGATTTAACTGGTGTTGCTAAATATATCATTTCGACAACATTTAAGCCTATCGAAGTATTTATAGTGGCTGGAGGAATTTATTTATTTATGACTTTTATTATCCATAATGTTATTAAATACTTAGAAAAGAAATATAGTTTTCAACAATAAAAATGTTTTTATCCGATAAACAAATTAAAGATTATCAAAATGATGGTGTATTAATAATAAAAGATATATTTAAAGATTGGATAAAGCCACTTAAAAAGGGATTTCAAAAAGTTTTAGACAATCCAAGTAAACACGGAAGAGAGAATGTAGCTAATGATGACGGTAGATTTTTTGAGGATTATTGTAATTGGCAAAGAATAAAAGAATTTAAGGAATGTTTATTTAATTCTCCTGCTGCTCAAATCATTGCCGAAGCAACAAATTCAAGATCTACTCAAATTTTTCATGAACATATTTTTATTAAGGAGCCAGGTACTCATAAAGAAACGCCATGGCACCAGGATATGCCTTATTATTGCGTTGATGGTAATGATACTGGAAGTTTTTGGATACCCCTAGATGAAGTTGATGAGAATAATAACCTAAAATTGATTTTAGGGTCTCACCAATGGCCAAAGTTAATTAAACCTACAAAATGGTCTAATAATAAATCTTGGTATAAAGATGATAGTTCTTTTATGGATTTACCTTCGTTAGAAAATTTCAAAAAAGATATATTTATACCTGAATTAAATTTAGGGGATGCTGTTTTATTTAATTTTAAGATTGTTCATGGCTCAACTGGAAACAATACTTCAAAATCTAGAAGGGCATTTTCAATGAGGTTTATTGGAGATGATGTTAGATATATTGATAGAGGAGGTCCCACATCACCTCCATTTGATGGAATAAATTTAAAAACAGGAGATTTGATGAGAGATGATTGGTTTCCTAAAGTTTTTAGTAGCTAGTATATTCTTTAATTTCTTTAATACTTGATCCAGTGTGATTATTAATTTCTAATTTAATTTTAGCTCGATCATCATTTAAAAAATGTACATCTCTTGATAATTTTATAAATTTCTCACCAAAGTCTTTATTTTTTTCACATTCTCTTTTATCGTCTTCTATAATCCAAAGTTTGGCATTAATTTCTTTTAAATCTCTAAATAATTTATTTAGTTTATCGTCAGATTTAACATTTTTTTCTAATTGATCTTTAAGAATCAAGTGTTCATTTGATATAAAATTTAATTTTTCAGGATCTTTAATTTTTTCTTTTTTAATTTCTAGGATTGAAATTTTGTCTAAAAGCTCACCCACTGATACTTCTACTATAATTTTATTCATAAAATTTTATACTGTGTTAAATTGTTTAAAATATGTCTAATATTTTAATCATTAAACATGGTTCTTTGGGTGATATAGCTCAAGCTAGTGGTGCAATTCAAGATATTTCTGAGAACCACAAAGAGGATGAAATTCATTTGTTAACGACAAAACCGTATTTTGATTTATTTAAAAAAAATCCACATATTTCAAATGTTATTCTTGATAAGAGATTGTCAAGACTGAACCTTATCTATTTATACTCATTAATGAAAAATATTAAAAAATATAATTTTTTCAAAGTTTACGATCTTCAAAATTCAAGCAGAACAACTTTTTATAAAAAAATTTTATTTCCAAAAGCAACAAAAGAAAAATGGTCATCAACCGAAACCACATTGCCTGAAGGAACTAATAAAAAAGACTTTGATAAAGACTCTGTTTTGTCTAGATTCGATTATCAATTAAAAAGTTCAGGTGTAAATACAATTCATACTTTAAGTCCTAATTTTTCATGGAGCACATGTGATATATCTCAAATAAAAAATTACTATCAGTTGGATAAATATATTATTCTTTTTCCATTTTGTTCGACTCATTTAACTTCAAAGAAATGGCCTTATTATAATGAATTAATTTCTATGATTAATAAAAAGTCAGGGATCAAATTTAAATTAGTTATTGCACCTGGACCAGATGAAATAGAAGAAGCATCAAATATTGATGCACTCTGCATTTTAGATAATGGTAAAGCATTAGATATTTCCCAGTTAGCAGCATTAATTAAAGATAGCTCATTTGTAGTAGCAAATGATACGGGCCCAGCACACATGACTGCTCATTTAGGATCGAAAGGAATTGCTTTATTTGGATCTCACACAACACCTTTTAAAGTTAGTATAGAAAGAGAAAATTTTAAAGCAATACAAACTCCTGAATTATCCAAGCTATCAGCAGAAAAAGTTTTTGAGAGACTCTCAGAATTTATTTATTAATTTTTTCTAATACTCTTAAAAAGACAGGAACTGTGAAAAGTATAAAAAGTAATCTTATTATATGGTGAAAAACAACAAAGTCTGGGTTTAAATCAAAAGCAATTTTACAAAACCTTCAAGAAGAAAGATTAAGATTTAATATCTATTCTTTTTCTTATTATTTCCTTATCTAATTTCATTTCTCTATAAGAAATAATAAATATACCTAAAAAAATTATACTTGCACCGATCCATGTATAAAGATCTGGTGTTTCACTAAATACAAAAAATCCAATAATTGAAGCAAAAACCAGGTTTAAAAAAGAATATGGTTGTGTCATGCTTACATCTACAAGTTTGTAAGAGTGATTTAACGCCAAATGTAAAACAGTCCCACATATTGCTGACAAAACTAAATAAATTAAAGTTTTTGTACTTGGGGCTTCCCAAAAAAATAAAACAACAATAAAACTAAATAAAGTCATAAAAACTGATTGGTATGCTAATATTGTAATTGAACTATCATCTTTAGAAATTTTTTTTGTAATTATTATAACAATTGACCAAAGAAAAGATGAAAATAGAGCCATATAAACTCCTATAGAAATATCAATGAAACCAGGCCTCAGGATTATTAACATTCCTCCAAAACCAAGTATTAAAGCTAAGGTTCTATAAATATAAATTTTTTCTCCAAGAAAAAATACTGCAAGCACAGTTACTATTAGAGGTACTACAAAAGAAATTGCTGTAACTTTTTCTATGGGCAACATCACCAAAGTAGAAAAGTACAAAAGCATAGCTGGTAAATTTAAAATAGATCTAAAAAAATGCTTTTTTAAATGAATAGTTCTAAAAACAGTAAAATTTGTTCTAATTATATATGGAGATATGATTAGAAGACCTATAAAAAATCTAAAAAATCCAGCAACGTAAACATTAACTTCCTCCTGAGCTAATTTTAAAAAAGTAAGCATTAAAGTTGCAAATAATACAGAGGTAATAATTAAAAAAATAGCAAGTTTATTTTTTGACATAAATTTTAGATACTAATTACTTTAATAAATTAAATAAGTTTTTTCTTATCCGTCCAAGACTTTATTGAGTTTTTTGGTAAATATTTTGACAATCTATTTAAAACATTTTCAGATAATTTTCTATAAGTAGTTAATTTACCCCCATAGATGCTTAATAATGGTAAATTATTATGAATATTTAAATCAAATATATAATCTCTAGTAACTTTTGTAGCTTCATTAAAATCCTCAATTAAAGGTCTTATACCTGAATAAGTATCAACAATATCTTTACTAGATATCTGTTTTTTAAAATAACCATTAACACAATCTATTAAGTATTTTATTTCACTGACATCTATACCATTTTTTTCTGGCGAATTTACCTCAATTTCAGTTGTCCCAATCAAGGAAAATTTTTCTTTATAAGGAATAACAAATATAATCCTATTATCAAAATTTTGAAGTGTAAAAGCTATTTCTTCATCATAAATTTTATTTGTTATTATGTGACTTCCTTTTACTAATCTTATTTTTTTATTTGAATTAATTTTTATTATATTTTTTAAAGTTTCATTTATCCAAGGACCTGAAGCATTAATTAATATTTTAGATTTTATTGTTTTATTATTTTCTAAAAAAATTTTCCAATGATCAGAAGTCTGCTCTATATTAATAACTTTAGTATTCTCTAAAACTTTTGCATTATTTTCAATAGCATCTTTAATATTTAGTTTTGTTAATTTTTTGTCATCTACTTGTAAATCATAATATTGAAATCCCTCATTAAATTCTTTTTTTAAAATATTAGGAAATTTATTTGATAAATTAATTGTTGACGATTTCGGAATTGAAGTTTTACCACCTAAACTATCGTATAAGAATAAACCTATTTTAATTAACCACTTTGGTCTAAGATTTTTGGTATAAGGAATTATAAATGGAATAGGTTTTGTTATTCCGCGAGCAATATTGTAAATAACCTCTCTTTCTTTTAAAGATTCTCTTACAAGTTTGAATTCGTAGTTTTCTAAATATCTTAATCCACCATGTATGAGTTTTGTAGACCATGAGGATGTTGCGCCTCCAAATTCTCCTTTATCTGCCAAACATACTTTTAAATTTCTACCAGCAGCATCTCTAGCTATTCCAGCTCCATTAATTCCACCACCTATAATAAATAAATCAAATACCTCAGACATAATTTTAATTTAATATATTTTTGTAACTACTAATTATTTTTGACCACAGAAACTTATCAACAAATTCTTGAGCATTTTTTCCATACTCTATATATTTTTTATTTTCGAGCATTACACTTATTGAGTAATAAATATCTTCTAGATTGTTCCCATCACATATTAGTCCAGTTCTTTCATGATCTATGGCATCTGAAGCACCACCATCTTTTCCACCAATCGATGGTATACCGTATTGAGCAGCTTCAACATAAGCAATACCAAAACCTTCAACAGATTTTTTATGAATTATTGTAGGCATTACAAATAGATTTGACTTTGATATTAAAGCATTTTTTAAATCATTACTTATATCCTTAAAAAACATAACTTGAGCTTCAAGATCTAACTCTTTAACAAGTTTTTTTATGTTTTCTTCCTCTTCTCCATATCCTACACAAACATAAACTATATCTGGATAAATTTGTTTTAAATTTCTTAAAGCCATAATTATTTTTTCATGATTTTTACGTTTGTCAAATCTTGAAACTGTAATTAATCTTGGCTTTTTAAATTTAAGGATACTTTCAACTTTATCTAAAGTTTTTTTATTTAATTTTTGAGCAGGATCTATACCTGGATTAATCACAACCACTTTATTTTCATTAACTCCAACTTCTATAGCTAAATTTTTTGTAAACTGAGAATTTGCTATTACTTTATCAATATTGTTTAAAACATTAATAACTCTTTTGTTTTGACTTGAGCCCTTAGGGTGATTGATTTCTTTACTATGGATTAAGCAGTATTTTTTTTTTGATGTTTTAATAAGTTCTAAACTTTTCCAATGATCAGCAATTATGCCTTCAACTTTATTTTCTTTGATATATTCGTTTATTAATTGTGCTTTCCTATATTTTCTTAATAATTTTATTCCACTAATTCTTTCAATAGAAAAAGAGGCTTGTTCATCAAATTCTTTGTGACCCTCAATATGATCTGCAAAAACCTTTATCATATAGTTTTTAGATAGCTCTCTTGATAAACCCCACATTAAACTCTGCATTCCTCCAAGCTCAGGTGGAAATGATCTAGTTACAATTAGATACATCAATCATACTTCCACTTAATACCACAGCCTGCACTAGGTATTTGATTCTTGGGACCTTTTCCGGTTTGAGCTATTTGTTTCATAGCTGTTAGAAGATCACTTTCTCCCTCTTTAACTGGGATAAATTTTTTAAGCTCTCTCAATCGTCCTCTGTATTGAAGTTCTAAATTTTTGTTATAACCAAAGAAATCAGGAGTACAAACTGCATCATACGCTTTAGCAATTTCTTGAGTTTCATCGTGTAAATATGGAAAATTAAAATTTCGCTGATTGGAAAATTTAATCATGTTATCAAATGAGTCATCTGGATAATTAACAAAGTCATTTGAGCATATAGCAACTGTATTGATACCAATTTTTTTCAATTCGCTACAATCCTCAACTAATTCTTTTGTAATTGCTTTTACATACGGACAATGATTACAAATGAACATTATCAAAGTTCCATTTTCACCTTTGACATCATTTAATGAAAGAATTTTATTTTCAATAGATTTTAATTCAAATGGAATAGCTTTTTGACCAAAATCACATATTGGAGTTTCTATAGGCATAATATAAAATATATAGATTATGTTTTACGATTTAAAAGATAAAAAACCAAAAAACTCTGGCGAAAATTGGGTAGCCCCAAATGCTACTATAATAGGGGATGTGACATTAGAAAAAAATACGAGTATTTGGTTTAATGCAGTTCTAAGAGGCGATATTGAAAATATTTTAATTGAAGAGGGATCTAATGTTCAAGATGGAAGTGTTTTACATACAGATCCAGGATGTCCTTTAAAAGTTGGAAAAAATGTAACTATTGGACATTTAGTTATGCTTCATGGATGCACTATCGGAGACAATAGTTTAATTGGTATAGGTGCAGTCATATTAAATAAAGCGAAAATTGGAAAAAACTGTATCATAGGAGCTAAAGCTTTAATTACAGAAAATAAAGTCATACCTGATAACTCTTTAGTTGTTGGATCTCCAGGTAAAGTTATTAGAGAAGTTACAGAGGAAGAAAAAAAAGCAGTATTTGAAAACACAAAACATTATCAAGATAATTGGAAAAAATATTCCAAATCAATTTTTTAGTTATATTTAATTTGTATTAATGACTAGACACCCCCATCATTTTAAAATTGCTTTTGCTTTAGCATTATCAGCTGGGTCTTGGGGAATTTATTGGTTACCACAAAGAATACTTGTTGAAGGTGGTCTTACAGGTGGGTGGGGGACTATTGCTCAAATGATAATAGGATTTTTAATCTTATTACCAATTGCTATTTGGAGATTAATTAAAAAAAAAGAAACTGGTTTGGAGTTACCGGTCACTGGTTTGCTAGTTGGTGGTGGTTTCATTTGTTATGCTTTAAGTTTTCTTTTAACTGATGTTGTTCGAGCATTAATATTATTTTATATGACGCCAATTTGGACAACAATATTTGAAATATTATTTCTTAAAAAAAGACCTGGTTTAGAAAGGGTACTAACCTTGGGCCTGGCTCTAGGCGGTTTATGGATAGTTTTTAGTAAACAAACGATTATACCTCTCCCAGAAAATGCTGGAGATTGGTTGGCGTTAGTGGGTGGTGCAATATTTGCTGGAGGAATGATAAGACTTGAAGTTGTTAAAACTGATGGTGTATTTCCAATCGTATTTTCTTTTTTTTTCTACGGAGCTTTATTTAATATAGTTGCTGGATTTTTTTTAGTTGATTACCTTGGAGAAATGCCTGCTATTGAAGCTTTCATTTCAATGTCTTCTTTTCTATTTGTAATATCTGTTTTTTATTTTATTCCTACAGCAATAGTAATACTCTGGGCTCCAAGTAAATTAGGCGCAGGATTATGCTCAATTCTTTTTCTTGCAGAAATTGTTGTTGGAGTAATAAGTTCAGGTATGCTTACAAACGAACCATTTGGTTGGAGAGAGATAGCGGGTAGTTCGTTGATAGTTTTAGGAGGAATTTTAGCAGTTGTACTTGCTCCTAAAGAAGAAAAATTGATAAATTCAAATATTACAAATGTGTAAAAAAACGATTTTTATATAGGAGAAAACAATGCCAGCAGGATACGTTATAGCACAGCTAAAAATTACAAACCCTGAAAATTATAAAGAATATGTGCAAAAAGTTACACCACTAGTAAAAAAATTTGGTGGAGAATTTTTGGTAAGAGCTGGTGAATTTCAAATTTTTGATGGAGAAACAAAATTTCCTAGAATCATTGTTCTTAAATTCCCTAGTTATGAAAAAGCGCTAGAGTGGTATAATTCTGAAGAGTACAAACCAATAAAACAAATAAGACTAGATAATTCTGAGGGGACAAATATAATTATTAGAGGTGTATGAGAAAAATATTTTTAATTTTTATCGCTTTAGTTTTTTATTCTACCTCAGTCGTTGCTGTTGAAAAATTTAAGTTTAAATATAACTTGCATGAAAATTTACCAAAGAAATGGGTTACTGAATTCAAAAATATAATGAATATTGTGCAAGAAGTTATGCCTATTAATGAGAACACTAACCATTGGGTCAAGAATAATATGACATTAATGAACATGAAGCAGGGCTATGGAATGGACATTTTTGCATGGAAAAGTACAAAAAATCCTTTTCCAGAAAAGCGTGCTAATATGAAGTATTCAGGTCTTGAAGGAATTAATTCACCTGCACCATGGGTGCAATTAGACATAAACCCAAATGATTTAAAAAGTTCAGTTAATAAAATTCGAACTTACTCTGTTGTTGTGCATGAGTATTTTCATGTGTATCAAAGAGCACTTTCTCATGACAAAATTTTAGATCGAAACTCTCCAAAATGGTTATTTGAGGGGGGTGCCAAGGTTTTAGAGGAGATTTACTTAAGGCAATATTATAAAAAATACCTTTTAAATAATGATCTTAAGCAAAGTGATAATTGGAGTATTAAAAGGGTATCAAAAGAAACTAAATTATATGAAAAATATAATACATCACCACAAAAAAAAGGATTTGATAACAATTACTCAGGCTCTGCATTCATAGTTCTAGCTCTAGTTAACGAGTTAAAAAAAAATAATATTTCTGAAGAAAAAGCATTTGAGTTGGTTTTTAGAGAATTCTGGATACAGAGGGGTAAGCAACCCCAGGGCTGGAATTGGCAACCATCTTTTCAAAATACTTTTGGTATGACTGTACCTGAATTTTACGAAAAATTAAGTAAATACAAAAGAAAAGATCTTAAACAAATCCTCCCAAGTAAGTCTTTAAAGATACAGGATATTTTTAGCTAAAATCAAATTTATTAATTAAATAAGAGATCATTGAGTGAATAAACTATCAACCCAATAATAATAATTAATAGAATTAAAAAAGAAATTGTTCCACTTAATTGAGCTTTTATTCTTGTTTTTCCTTGTTTAAATTTTTTAAAGTGAATACTCCCAAATCTCATTACAGCTAATCCTAAAATAATAAGAAAAGCTGTAAATATATATCCAGTAATCACTTAAGGAACTAACCAATTTTCTTTATTATTTTCCAAATCAAATCTAGCTCTTCGATGACCTTTAGCTGCTAAGTAAAGCCATTCTATAGATTTAATCTTACACTGAATGACAGTAAAGTTTTTATAACCTTCTTCACTTTGTTCCTTGGTATAATCAAAATTATCTAATTCTGGTTTTAGTCCAGAGGTTGGTAGATCTGATTCAGTTCCTGGACCATTTTCAACTAAATAACATTTTCTAGATATGTGCTGAGTTTTAGACCAAGATTCTTTGGTTATTTCATTTTCATGATTAATAATACATTCCACTTTTAATCTAACCTGTATCTTTTCATCTTTGTCATAAAATAACATGGCAGCATTTTTATTAGCTTTTAATTTTTCAATTTTATCTGATCTAATATCGCTATGAAATTGTACAATATTATTTGTTTGATCTGATTTTCTTAAAACAACAATTCTTCCATCAATATCATCTTGATTTCCACAGGCAAATACTGGAGTCCTGAATGGTGAACTCCGGTCTTTAACAGCATTATCTAGTAATGACCAAACTTTTTTTTTAATTTCTGAGAAATCCTCATAGTATGAGGGTTGCATATTACTTCCTAAATCTTTTAATTAAACTTGAAGTATCCCATCTATTACCTTTCATCTCCTGGACTTCTCCATAATATTTATCCACTATTTCAGTGATGGGTAATAATGATCCATTATTTTTAGCCTCATCCATAGCAATTTTTAAATCTTTTCTCATCCAATCTACTGCAAAACCAAAATCAAATTTATCATCAATCATTGTTTTATATCTATTTTCCATTTGCCATGATTGAGCTGCTCCTTTTGAAATAACTTCGATTACGTCTTCCATATTTAATCCCGCTTTCATACCGAAATTTATTCCCTCTGATAAACCTTGAACTAATCCAGCAATACATATTTGATTAACCATTTTTGCTAGCTGACCACTACCTGCTGATCCCAACAACTTCATTTTTTTGCTATAGCAATCAATTTTATCTTTTGCTTTTTCAAAATCTTCTTGATCTCCCCCAATCATTACTGTTAAAGCACCATTTTCTGCACCTGCTTGCCCACCAGAGACTGGAGCATCTAAAGATCCAAATCCATTTTTTTTTGCATATTCATAAATTTCTCTAGCAATTGTTGCTGAAGCTGTTGTGTTATCAATATAAACTGCACCTTTTTTTATAGTTTTGAATGCACCATTGTCACCAAAAGTAACTTCTCTTAAATCATGATCATTTCCAACACAGGTAAAAATATATTCAGCATCTTTTGCTGCCTCTGCAGGAGTTTCTGCCATTTTACCATTATATTCACCAATCCATTTTTCTGCTTTTGATTTTGTTCTATTAAAAACAGTTACATTATGGCCACCTTTTGATATATAACCAGCCATTGGATAGCCCATAACACCAAGACCTATGAAAGCAACATTACAAGTCATAATTTTTTTCTATGTTTAAAAGTTTAAGTTTAAAAGTAATTCTATTTGGATTTATCTTTACATTTTTTTCAAGCTTTGGACAGAGTTTTTTTCTAGGATTGTTTAATTCGAGCATTAGAGATGCTTTATCAATAACACATGGACAATTTGGCTCAATTTATGCATCAGCAACTTTATTGAGTAGTATTATTTTAGTTTGGATTGGAAAAAAAATAGATGATGTAAATATCTTGAAGTTTGCATCTTATGTAATAATTTTTTTATCTGCTTCTTGTTTTATATTTTCAAAAATTTCATCTGTTATTTTTCTATTTATTGGAATTTTTTTAATGCGTTTAGCGGGCCAAGGTTTATCGAGTCATACAGCAACAACAACAATATCTCGTTTTTTTGAAAAAAATAGAGGAAGAGCTTTGAGTACAGGTTGGTTAGGATTATCTTTAGCAGAATTTATAATGCCAGTCCTAATCGTTTTTCTTTTAACATTTATTGAATGGAGAGATATATGGGTATCAATTTCAGTCCTAGTAATAATTATATTACCTATTGCAACTTTTTTTTTAGTTAAGGAAGTTAAGCTTGACACAAGGGAAGAAACTAAAATTGATGAAACTAATATAGAGATTAAACAATGGAAAAGAATTGAGGTAATAAAAGATTATAGATTTTATATTATATGTATGACGATGTTAGCTATGCCATGGATAGCTACAGGATCTTTTGTTTATCAATCATTCATATCTACTTCTAAAGAATGGGGCCCATATGTGATTGCTCAATCATTTATGGCGTACTCAATTTTGTCTGTAATCACACTTTTTATATCTGGTTTTTTAATAGATAAATTTTCAAGTAGAAAATTACTTATCTATATGAATATTCCATTGTTTTTTGCAACTATAGTACTTTATTTTTTCAATGATCCATTATCTTCATTTGTGTTTTTTGCCTTGATTGGACTAACAAATGGACTAGCAAATGTTCTAGGTTCCTCAACTTGGGCTGAGATTTATGGTGTAAAATATATTGGATCTATAAAGGCCTTAACAACCGCACTAATGGTATTTTCCACAGCTTTTGGTACAGCTTTATTCGGTTTCTTAATTGATATTGGTTTTGCAATTGAACAGATAGCTATTGTTTCTGGAACCTACATCTTTGGATCTATTATCCTTCTTTATTTGGTCAAAAATAAGCTAAATCCAAATTATTTATAAAATAGCTCTTGATTTTTTAAGACTCACTGTGTAGATACTGCGCATGGCTAGAGTAACTGTAGAAGACTGTATAGATAAAGTAGAGAGCCCGTATGAATTAGTGCTAGTTGCTAAAGAGAGAGCCACTCAATTGAATGCAGGGATAGAACCAACAATTGACAGGGATAACGATAAAAATACAGTTATATCATTAAGAGAAATTGCGGAAGAAAAAATTAAAGTATCAGATTTAACTGATAGCGCTGTTTATAAATTAAGAAAACATGTTGAGCAAGTGGATGACATTGCCGAGGATGACGAAGAAATAGGTGATGATTTTGAAAATCTCTATAAAGGTGAAATTTCAAAAAGTGGAACACCAATCTTACCTTCAAAAAGAGCAAGAAAAACTCCTGAAAAAATTCAAGTAACAAAAGAAGATTTAGCTGAGCTATCTGAAACAGCTACAGCAGATGTTGATAATTCAGTAGGTGAAGAAACTATGAATGAGCAAGGAGAAGTTTCTTTAGATGAAGTGTCAGAATCAGAAAACCAAGAAGCAGACGTATCTTCAGATGACACTGAAGCTTCAAACACTTAAAAAAATAATATAAAGTTATACCATGAATAGGAAAGTATCAGTTGCTCCTATGATGGATTGCACGGATCGTCACGAACGATTTTTTCTTAGATTAATATCTAAAAATACCCTTCTTTACACCGAGATGATAGTTGATGAAGCTATAAATAGGGGAGATAAAAAAAAGTTGTTAGAGTTTAATATTAATGAGAAACCTGTTGCACTCCAATTAGGAGGTTCTTCTCCAAAACTTTTAAGTGAAGCTACAAAAGTAGGTGAGGATTTTGGCTATGATGAAATTAATTTAAACTTAGGTTGCCCTAGTAAAAAAGTTGAAAAAAATAGATTTGGAGCTTGTTTAATGAAAGAGCCAAATTTAGTAGCTGATTGTTTAAGTAAAATGCAAGCAGTAACTAAGTTACCTGTCACTATTAAAACTAGAATTGGGTATGATGAGGTAGAGGATTACGAAAATTTACATAATTTTATTTCAACTATAAAGACAACTGGTATTAAAACCTTTATTATTCATGCAAGAAAAGCAATGTTAGGTAAATTTACACCAAAGCAAAATTTAAATATCCCACCTTTAAAATATGAGTATGTGTATAAGTTAAAAGAAGATTTTCCTAATGAAGAAATTATCCTCAATGGAGGAATTATATCTGTTGATCAAATAAAACCTCTTTTAGAAAAAACTGATGGTGTAATGATTGGAAGAGCTGCTTATCATACCCCTTATCTACTTGCAGATATTGAAAGAGAAATATTTAATAATGAAGATATTCCAAGTAGACAAGATGTAATTGAACAACTTATTCCTTATATAAAAGATGAATTAAAAAAAGGAACAAGGTTAAATCAAATTATGAGGCATACTCTTGGTTTATTTCACGGACAGACAGGGGCTAGTTATTGGAAAAGATATTTAAGTGAAAATATGTGCGTAAGAGATGCAGATGTGAAAAAAATTGATCACATTATGGATAAAATTAAATTCAATAACGTTGATACTAGAGTAGGGCAGTCTGCTTAGTTCAATTATAGCAAACGAGTATAGTTATATTATTTTATTAATGGCTTTAACAGCCATACCGGTTGGTTTTGTTGCTGGGTTGTTCGGTATTGGTGGAGGTTTAATAACAGTACCATTCCTATACTATATATTTGGATCTCTAGGTGTTGATCAACAATTTATAATGCACTTAGCTGTAGGAACTTCATTTGCAATAATTGTACCTACGTCAACTGTTTCAGTTTTAACACATCATAAATTGAAAGCAGTTGATTTTGATATAGTCAAAAACTATGGTTTGTATGTAGTAATTGGGGTTATTATTGGAACAATATTTGCCGCTTCTCTAAAAACAAAATCTTTACTTTTGTTTTTTTCGATTATGATTTTCTTTTTTGGTATTTACTTTCTTCTAAGTAAAGAAAAAGAACAGAGTATTATTTCAGAAATGAAATTATATATTAAAGTCATATTTGGACTAGTAGTTGGTTTTATATCCGCACCAATGGGTATTGGAGGAGCTATTATGAATGTACCAATTCTAAAATTTTTTGGTTATTCAATAAATAAAGCCATTGGTAGTTCAGCTGCAATTGGTTTTTTAATTGCTTTATTTGGAGCATTAGGATTCTTAGTTTCAGGTAATTATTTAAAATCAAGTCTTCCGTTAAGTATAGGTTTTATAAATATTCCAGCTTTTTTAATTTTTATTCCAATAACAACATTTATGGCGAGAATAGGTGCCAAAACGGTTCATAGTATTGACAAAAATAAAATCAGCAAGTTTTTTGGAATTTTTTTGTTGGCAGTCTCTGTTAAGTTTTTTTACGAATACCTAAAAGTATAAGGAATAAAAAAAAAGAGGTGATTTCAGTCTCCCTCCATCACCTCACAATTAACTCTAGGTGATTCTTTAATTATTTAGGAACACTTATTAGTTGAAAATACATTTTATCAACTAATTTAAATTCTGCTATCTAAAGTTGTATTTAGCTTTATTAAAAACTCATTTTAGCCACACGTATTATTTAGTGATATTATCATAATTGATACTTTAAAAAAAATGGTCTCAATAAAAGACATTAATAAACAAATTAAAAAAAATTTATTTGATCCATTAGATAAAACAAAAAACAAATTCTCCTCATTTTTAGACAACATAAAAAAAAATAAAGTTAAAAAAGATTTAGCGTCAAAAAAACAATTAGAGAAAGAGAAAAAAAAAGAATTAATTTTAGAAAAAAAATTAGCAAAAAAAGCTAAACTAGATGAACTCAAAGAAGAAAAAAAGAAAATTATTTTCCAAAAAAAATTAATCATTGAAAATGATAAGCAAGAAAAAAAAAATGAAGAGAGAAAACAAAAAATAGAAGCTCAAAGAATTAAAATAGAACAAAAAAAAATTAAAGATGAAGAAGCAAGAAAACTTAGAGAGGAATCAAGAAGAGTTAAACAAGAAGATTTAAGACTTAAAATGCTTGAGAGACAAAGAATTCGAGAAGAAAATTTTAAGATTAAAGAAGAAGAATTAAGAAACAAAGAACTTGAAGCTCAAAAGAGAAGAGATGAAAAAGAAAGAGAAAGACAAGAAAAATTAAGAATCAAAGAAATAGAAAGAAAAAATCGACTTGAAGAAGAGCAAAGATTAAGAGTGGCAGCTAGAAAGCTGAAATATGAGCAGGAAAAACTTAAAGAAATGGAACAAAGATTAAGAGATCTTGAAAGTGAAAGACAGCAGGAAATTCAAAGACAGATTTTAAAAGAGGAGGCTGAGCAAAGAGCCAAGGAAGAGGAATTAAGAATTAAAGAAAAAGAACTTAAAGAAGCAGAACGTGATAGATTAAATCGAGAAAATGAAAGACGTAAAAGAGAAAGAGAATCGAAAATAGAGGAGGAAAAACAAAAAAGAATTGAAGAAGAAAACGAGAGAATTCGATTAGCTGAAATTGCTAAAAAAGAGAGAATTGAAGAGGAAAATAGGCGAATGAAGGAGTGGGAGAAAAAGTTTGATGAAGAGCAAAAATTAAAAGAGGAAGAACTGGTTAGAAAATTTTACAGTGATGAAATTTATGAGCAGGAAAACAATCAGAGCGCTGACAGTTTAGAAACTAGAACTGATAAAGATAATTTAAAAAATTAAATTTTCTGATCATATTCACCGACCTTACCGGTTTTTTGTAACAAATCGTCAATAAAATTAAAGATTTCTCTCTTTCTTTCATCTGATGTTGGGCTTTCAGTAACAATAACCAAAGATGGTTTATTTGAAGATGCTCTTATAAGTCCCCAAGAACCATCTTCGAATGAAAATCTTACTCCATTTACTGTTAAAATATCATTAATAACTTGACCACCTATTTCAGTTTTGTTTTCTTTTAAATTTTTAATTTTCTTAAACAGCTCTTCTACAACAATGTATTTCTCTTCATCTTTACAAAATGGTGCCATTGTTGGCGTTTGAAATGTGTTAGGTAATTCACTAATAATATCACTGATTTTTTTATTTTGATTATCTAATAAGTGACACACTTGAATTGCTGAGTTGATTCCATCATCATAACCATATCCCAAAGGCTGATTGAAGAAAAAATGTCCACTTTTTTCAAATCCAGCTAAAGCTTTTTCAGTTTTGACTTTTCTTTTAATATGAGAATGACCTGTTTTCCAATAAATTGTCTCACAATTGTTTTCTAATAAGATTTTATCTTTTGAGTATAAGCCTGTTGATTTAACATCTACTACAAATTTTGAATTTTTATGTTTATCTGATAAACTTCTAGCTATTATAAGCCCTATTTTATCTGAAAATATTTCACTACCTGTATCATCAATAACACCAACCCTATCTCCATCACCATCAAATCCAAAACCTATATCAGCATTATTTTCCTTCACAACTTTAGCAATTTCATGAAGCATCTCTAAATCCTCTGGGTTTGGATTATATTTAGGAAAATTCCAATCCAGGTTACAATCTAACTCAATTACTTCACAACCAATACCCCTCAATATATCTGGAGCAAAAACTCCTGCAGTCCCATTACCACAGGCAACCACAGCTTTAATTTTTTTTTTTATTTTATTTTTATTAATCAAGTCATCTTTATAAATTTTATTAAAATTAACTATTTTTTTTTCTTTTCCTTGCCCTTTAGAAAACTTTTGTTTTAATGTAATTTCTTTTAATTCTTTCATTTCTTCAGGTTCATGAGTTAGACCTTTTTTGATACCCATTTTCACACCCGTCCAACCATTTTCGTTATGACTTGCTGTAACCATAGCAACGGCATCTGCGTCTAATTTAAATTGTGCAAAATAAACCATGGGTGATAATGATAAACCTACATCTTCTATATTGCACCCAGTTGAAATTAATCCTTTTATAAGAGCCCTCTTTATTTCCTCACTATATGATCTATAATCATGTCCAACAATTACCCTTGGATTCGCTTTTGCAGTATGTTTTATAATTTGTGATCCGAATCCTTTGCCAAGATTTGTGATTCCTTCGCTGTTAATATCTTTTTTATACAACCAACGAGCGTCATATTCTCTGAAACCGTGTAGATCTATTTTTATTTTTTCAGACATTTGTTAATTACTTACATTTTTTTAAATTTTTTTATTGATAAATATTTTGTCGCGTTCTATAAATGTTCTGTTGATTTAAAGTTTATATAGTATATCAACTCAAAACGCCTACAACATATAGTTGTTTTCGTTAAAATAACAAATTATAGTAATATTTATGAATAAGATTCTATCACAAGCATTAAAGAAAGCTGTCTCTGAATATAGCCCAAACGTTAAGGAAGTATCTAAAGATAATAGACCAGATTTATTCTCTTTGAATAATGAAACAGAATTATTCCAAAATGATAAAGGAATTATAATTAAGATTGACAGATCAAGAGACGTTAATCTTACTGACTTTGGTAAAGCAACCTTAAAAGATAGATATCTTGGTCCAAACGAATCTTATCAGGATTTATTTGCTAGAGTAGCCAGCACATATTCAGATGATAATTTACATGCACAAAGAATTTATAACTACATTAGTAATCTTTGGTTTATGCCTGCAACACCAGTTTTATCAAATGGTGGTACAAAAAGAGGTTTACCAATTTCATGTTTTTTAAATGAAGCTTCAGATAGTTTAAGTGGAATTTTAGATCTTTGGAGTGAAAACGTTTGGCTTGCTGCTAAAGGTGGTGGTATCGGAAGTTATTGGGGCAACCTAAGGTCCATAGGTGAAAAAATTGGTAAAGTCGGAAAAACTTCAGGAATAATTCCTTTTATAAAAGTTATGGATTCTTTAACTATGGCAATTAGTCAAGGATCATTAAGAAGAGGGTCAGCTGCTTGTTATCTGCCAGTTGATCATCCAGAGATTGAAGAATTTATAGAGATGAGAAGACCAACAGGGGGAGACCCAAATAGAAAGTCATTGAATTTACATCATGGTGTTTTAGTTTCAGATGCGTTTATGCGAGCTGTTGAAACAGATGAACAGTGGGCATTAAAAAGTCCTGCTGATGGAACCATACAACAAACTATTTCAGCAAGAAATTTATGGATTAGGTTATTAACAGCTAGAATAGAAACAGGTGAACCATATATAATTTATATTGATACAGTTAACAGACAAATCCCACAACATCACAAGTTAGCAAATCTAACAGTAAAAACTTCAAACCTATGTAGTGAGATTACATTACCCACTGGTATAGATAAAGATGGCAAAGATAGAACAGCAGTTTGTTGTTTATCATCTTTAAATCTTGAGAAGTATGATGAATGGAAAGATGACCCAGACATGATTAGTGATGTGATGAGATTTTTAGATAATGTCTTGTCAGATTTTATTAATAAAGCACCTGAACAATTTAAAGATGCAAAATATTCTGCAGAAAGAGAAAGAAGTGTAGGATTAGGTGTTATGGGATTTCATTCATTTTTACAAAAAAATAGAATTCCTTTAGAGTCAGTTATGGCTAAGTCTTGGAATAAAAAAATATTCAAAAATATCGATGAAAAAGTTAATCAAGCTTCAAAAGATCTGGCTGAGGAGAGAGGCGCTTGTCCAGACGCTGCTGAATATGGTTACAAAGAAAGATTTTCAAATAAAACAGCAATTGCTCCAACTGCTTCTATTTCAATAATCTGTGGAGGAGCATCTCCTGGAGTAGAACCTATTGCAGCAAATAGCTATACACACAAAACATTATCAGGTTCATTTAATGTAAGAAATCGATACTTAGAAGAAATATTAGAAAGTCATGGCAAAAATGATGATGAAACATGGTCAACAATTACTACAAATCAAGGATCTGTTAGTCATTTAGATTTTTTAACTGAATTAGAAAAAGATGTTTTCAAAACAGCGTTTGAACTTAATCAAAACTGGATAATTGAACTTAGTGGAGATAGAACTCCTTATATTTCCCAAGCTCAATCTGTAAATTTATTTTTACCAGCAGATGTTCATAAAAAAGAATTACATAAAATTCATTTTGATGCTTGGAAGAAAGGTTTGAAAAGCCTTTACTACTGTAGATCAAAATCAATTCAGAGAGCTGAAAATATTAATGATGCAAAATCAACTGATATTACAGCTAATGTTTATAAATCAAAAAATCAACAAACCAATGAACAACCAGAATACGAGGAGTGTCTTTCATGTCAGTAGCAGAAAAAGTAGATAAAAAAGAAATCATACAACCAAAAAAGATGGGACTTTTAGTTGAGAACCCTGTTTACAAACCATTTAGATATCCTTGGTGTTATGATGCCTGGTTAACTCAACAAAGAATTCATTGGTTACCAGAGGAAGTTCCTTTAGGTGATGATGTTAGAGACTGGCAAAAAAATTTATCACAACCAGAAAAAAATTTAGTTACTCAAATATTCAGATTTTTTACACAAGCTGATGTAGAAGTTAATAACTGCTATTTAAGACATTATACTAGTGTGTTTAAACCTACAGAGGTCTTAATGATGATGACTGCTTTTGCTGCAATGGAAACTGTTCACGTAGCAGCTTATTCTCACTTACTAGATACAATTGGAATGCCTGAGTCAGAATATTCAGCTTTTATGAAATATAAAGAAATGAAAGATAAGTATGATTATATGCAAGGCTTCAATGTAAATTCCAAAGAAGATATAGCAAAAACTGTAGCAGTCTTTAGTGCTTTTACAGAGGGATTACAACTATTTGCAAGTTTTGCAATTCTTTTAAATTTTCCAAGACACAACAAACTAAAAGGTATGGGTCAGATTGTTACCTGGTCAGTTAGAGATGAAACTCTTCATTGCAATTCAATGATTAGAATTTTTAAAGAATTCATTAAAGAAAACCCAGAAATATGGACACCTAAATTAAAAAAAGAACTTTATGAAGCGTGCAGAACAATTGTAGAGCATGAGGATGCGTTTATTGATCTTGCTTTTGAAATGGGACCAATGAAAGGATTAACTGCTAAAGAAGTTAAGGATTACATTAGGTTTATCGGAAATAGAAGACTAGTTCAACTTGGATTAGAACCTATCTATGATGTTCAAAAAAATCCGTTAACGTGGCTTGATACTATGCTTAATGCTGTAGAGCATATGAACTTTTTTGAAGGTAGAGCTACAGAATATTCAAAAGCATCGACTCAAGGTACTTGGGCGGAAGCTTTTGCTTAAAATAAAATAGGTCATTTTTTGAATGGAGAGTAATTTTTTTTCACGGCGTAGGTCTGTTTTAGCAAGAAAAATGTCTCCTAAAAATATTCCTGATGAAGATCTAAATAAAATTTTAGCTGCAGGGATTAGAGTGCCTGACCACGGAGCGCTAAACCCTTGGAAAATATGTGTAATTAAAGGTGATAAGCTTAAATTAATTGATGAAAATATTATTTTAAGCGAGTTTAAAAAAGAAAATCCTAATGCTAGCGAAATACAGGTAGAAACGGAGTCAAAAAGATTTCAAAGAGCTTCTGTAATTTTAGCAGTAATATCAACTCCTTTAGAACATCCAAAAATACCTACTTGGGAAATGACTTTGTCTTCAGGTGCAGTTTGCATGAATTTATTATCTTGTGCTCAATCATTAGGGTATGCAGCGCAATGGTTAACAGAATGGTATGCATATAATGATAAAATGCTTGAATATTTAGGCGGACGAACAAAGATCGATAGAATATCAGGTTTTATATATTTAGGTCATAAAGTTGAGGAACCAAACGAAAGAAGAAGGCCAGACCCTAAAGCAGTCATAAGTTATCTGTGAGGAAATTATGTTTATAGCAATGAATAGATTTAAAATAGTATTAGGTAAAGAAATGGAATTTGAGAAAGTGTGGAGAGAAAGAGATACTCATCTAGAAGGTACTAAAGGTTTTAAAGAATTTCATTTAGTTAAAGGTGAAAAAAATACTGAATATTCTCTTTATGCGTCGCATACTGTATGGAATTCAAGAGAAGATTTTATTAATTGGACAAAGTCAGAAGCTTTTCGATTAGCTCATAAAAATGCAGGCCAACATAAAGATTTATATTTGGGCGCCCCTCACTTTGAAGGATTTGAAATAGTTTTATAAAATGTTTGCAGAATTAATTATTTTTCTTCCAACTATAGTCTTAGGAATAATGCTATTTTTTTCTTTTATTGTTGCGCCAATAACTTTTAAGTCATTGAATGAGGAGAATGCAAGAATATTTATAAGAAAAATATTTCCCTATTATTATAATGTAAATCTGACTATATGCTTAATAGCTACTTTATGTTTTGTTTTGATTAAGAATTATTCTTTAAATTTTTACTTAATCTTATCAACAACAATTCTTTTTGGTATTTCTAGTTTTATACTTATGCCATTAATTAATAAATTTAGAGATAATAAAGAGGATACAAAATTTAAATATTCTCACCTCATATCAGTAATAATTAATTTTATCCAAATCGTTTTTTTATTACTGATAATTTTTTAATTATCTTTGATTAAGCTGCATTACTTTTCGATGCTTATTTCCTTTGTAACTTGCTAATGGTCTAATAAGTTTATTAGCTGCATGTTGTTCCATAATATGTGCTGACCAACCTGTAATTCTTGAAATCACAAATATAGGGGTGAAAAAATCTGTATCAAATCCCATTAAATGATATGTTGGTCCTGTTGGATAATCAACATTCGGGTGAATATTTTTCCTTTTAATCATTACCTTTTCAACAATGTCGTAAATTTTTTCAAATTTTTTATCTTTTTTAATTTTGGCAACTTTACCAAAATATTTTCTCATTGTAGGAACTCTCGAATCTCCAGATTTGTAAACTCTATGACCAAATCCCATCACTACATCTTTATTTTTAAGAGCATTATTGATCCATTTTAAAGCGTTTTCTGGTTTTTTAATTTTGTTCATCATGAGCATAACTTCTTCATTAGCTCCTCCATGCAACGGGCCTTTCAAACTTGCTATTGCACCCGTTATTGCACCGTGGATGTCTGATAAACTACTTGTAATTGTTCTAGCAGTAAAAGTTGAGACGTTAAAACTATGTTCAGCATATAAAATCAAAGAAACATCAAATGCTTTGACTATTTCTTTTTGAGGCACTTTTCCAAAGCACATATAGAAAAAATTTTCTGAGAAAGTTAAGTCTTTTTTAGGTTTAATAATTTTCTTACCTTTTCTAATTCTATAAAAAGCTGCTAAGGCGGTAGGTGTTTTTGCAAAAATTCTTAATGCTTTTCTCATATTTGCTTCAGGTGAAGAGTCTGTTGTTTCTTTATCTTCTAATCCCATCACACTTACAGCAGTCCTAGCCACATCCATTGGGTGAGATTTTTTTGGCATATGTTTAATTATTTCATAAAGATTTTTTGTAAGCTCCCTATTATTTTTTTCCTCTTTTTCAAATTGCTTAAGTTCTATAGAATTAGGTAAATCTTTATTTAAAATTAAATATGCCACCTCTTCAAATCTGCAATATTCACATAAATCCTGGGCTGCATAACCTCTATAAGTTAGAGAGTTTATTTCAGGCATAACTTTTGAAACTTCAGTTTCATCAACAACAATACCTAATAGTCCTTTTTTAATATCTTCACTCATTACTCGTGTCCATCTGTATTAAAATTATAAATTTTTTCATCTAAAGAATTATATTTTTCATAATCCACTAATTCATATAATCTTTTTCTAGTTTGCATTTTATCTATTATATTATTTTGGTGTCCATTTGCATAAATGTCCCTTAATCCGTCTTCTACATTTTTCATAGCTAGTCTTTGTGTTGTAACTGGGTAAATAACTATATTATAGCCAAAATTTTCTAATTCTTTGTAATTAAAAAGCTTAGATTTTCCAAACTCAGTCATGTTCGCTAACAAATAACATGAAAGTTCTTTTCTCACCTTTTCAAAATCTTTTTCATCTTGTAAAGCCTCAGGAAAAATTATTTCAGCACCAGCATCTATGTATGCTTTGCATCTGTTTATCATTTTATCAATACCCTCAACACTTTTTGCATCTGAGCGAGCGATAATTTTAAAATTCTGATCTTTTTTTGCACTGACGCACTCCTTAATTTTTTTAACCATTGCTTCTGCAGAAATAAGTTCTTTATTATCAAGATGTCCACATCTTTTTCTTTCAATTTGATCTTCTAGGTGAACACCAGTTATTCCAAACTCTTCAAATGTTTCAATAGTTTCTTTACAAGATTTAAATCCAGTATCTATATCAACTATTGTTGGAAGATTTGTTACTCTAGAAATTAAATAGGATCTTGTACTAACGTCTTGTAATGTTGTTAAACCAATGTCGGGAAATCCAAGGTCATTAGCCATAACTCCACCAGAAACATAAACCGCATCATATCCAATTTCCTCAATTAATTTTGCTGTTAAAGGGTTGTATGCGCCTGGTACTCTTAATATTTTATTGGATTTTAATTTTTGATCAAAATCTATTCTTTTTTGACTTGGTTCTTTTTCAACAAAATGCATTTAAAAAATTCCTTTTTTACGATTACTCTTTATTTTACTCTTTTTTACCTCAATATTTAATTTACTTAATTGACCTGATTTTAAATTTTTTAAATTTTGAACAGTCCTTAAAAATCTATCACTCTCTTTTTTTTCAAGAATTTGATGTGTTAAGGTTAAAAATTTATTAATATAATTTTCTCTTTTAAATGGCCTTGCCCCATAAGGATGAGCATCTGCTCGGTCGAGTTCCTCAGTGATTTTTTTTCCATTATTCAATGTTACAACTACTTTTGCACCAAATGATTTTTTTCTTGGGTCAGGATCGTGATATTTCTTGGTCCATTTTTTATCCTCATAAGTTTTTATGGATTTCCAAATCTTAATTGTACTTTTTCGTTTAGCTCGTGCTTTAGTATAAGATTTGACATGGTGCCAATCTCCATCTTCCAAAGCTACAGCAAAAATATACATTATAGAATGGTCAAGGGTTTCTCTGCTAGCATTTGGATCCATTTTTTGTGGGTCATTAGCACCTGTTCCAATAACATAATGCGTGTGATGACTTGTAAAAATATCAATTTTTTTAATTATATTTAAGTTGGGTATTTTCGTTTTTAGTTTTTTTGCAAGATCAATTAATGCTTGAGATTGATATTCTGCTGAATACTCTTTTGTATATGTTTCCAGAATAGCTTTTTTACTTTCACCTTTTTTTGGTAAAGGCACTTTGTATTTTGCTTTTTTTCCATCTAAAATTCTTGCTATCACACTATCTTCACCTTCATAAATGGGACTAGGTGCTCCTTCACCTCGCATAGCTCTATCGACAGCCTCAATTGCAAGTTTACCAGCATGAGCAGGTGCATAAGCCTTCCAACTTGAAATTTCTCCTTTTCTAGATTGCCTTGTAGATATTGTTGTATGTAGTGCTTGTTGAACAGATTGATAAATTGTTTCTACATTTAATTTTAACATGGTTCCTAATCCAGCAGCTACACTTGGGCCTAAATGAGCAATATGATCAATTTTATGTTTGTGCAAACATATTCCTTTAACTAAATTTACTTGAACTTCATAAGCGGTAATAATTCCTTTTATTAAATCTAAACCACTTTTATTATTTTGTTGCGCCACACTTATAAGAGGGGGGATATTATCTCCTGGATGACTATAATCTTGAGCTAAAAAAGTATCATGGAAATCTAGTTCCCTAACAGCTGTGCCATTTGACCATGCTGCCCATTCACAATCAAATTTTAGTTTTGAGTTAATACCAAATATAGTTGCACCATTTTTTCTTGGATGATTTAAAGCCATTTCTCTCGATGAAATTACTGGTTTTCTATTTAATGATGCGATTGCAACAGAAGCATTATCTATTATTCTATTTACAACCATTTCAATTGAATCATTATTTAATCTAGCATTATCACATGCTATCTCTGCTATTTTCCAGGCAAGTTGCTTTTTCTTCGTAAGATGAATTTTTGATGGGTAAACTTTAATAGTATGTAATAACAAAATAACTCCAATGTTGAGATTTTGTTTTAATAGTTAAAATAAATTAATCAATATTAAAGATATTTGGATATTATTTTTTCAATACCAACAAAGTCTTTAATTAGGTGATTATGATAAATTTCATCAATATTTTTTTCTGTATATCCATCTTCTATCAAAATCATTGGAATTTCTGCTGCCTTAGCAGCGTTAGCATCCGACTCACTGTCACCAATCATAATTGATCTGCTTTTATCACCGTCTAAAATTTCTATTATTGAAGTTATATGTCTTGGATCAGGCTTGCAGTAATCAAATGTATTATAGCCAGCAACATATTCAAAATAATCATAAATTTTAATTTTTTTTAAAAGATCAATTGCAAGATGATCAGTTTTATTTGTACATACCGCCATTGATATATTTTCATTTTTACACCAATTTAAAAAATTTTTTACCCCTTTAATTAAAGTACTTTTATTTAAAATATTCTTTCCATAAAAAGAAATAAATTCATTAGTCATTTCATTTTTTATTTTTTCATTAATTGAAGTTAACTCTTTTTTAGCCTGGCTCCATATAGATCTACCAATCATCGCCCCAGCCCCTTGACCAACTGAACTTTTTAAATCATCAAGAGATTTTGTCGGATAACCAAATTTTCTCATAACATGGTTATGAGCAAGCATTAGATCTGGAGCTGTATCTACCAATGTACCATCTAAATCAAATAAAACTGTAAATTTTTGTTTCATAATTAAAGTATTTTAAAGAAATAAATTGTGAATTAATCAAAATATATACTTAATGTAAATCAAACATAAATGGAAGATTTAAATCAAAAAAAACTTAGAAACAAATTTTTAAAATCAGGAGTTAAAATGATTAGTCCTGAAACTATTTTTTTTTCAAATGATACCAAGATTGGTAAGAATGTTACCATCGAACCTTACGTTGTAATCGGTTCTAAAGTAAAAATTAGTAATAATGTAATTATAAAATCATTTTCTCATTTAGAGGCTTGCAAAATTGAAAGTAAAGTTGAAGTTGGCCCGTACGCAAGAATAAGACCACATACAATCCTAAAAGAAGGTTCTAAGGTAGGTAATTTTGTTGAAATTAAAAAAAGCATCTTGGGTAAGAAATCTAAAGTTAACCATTTATCTTATGTAGGAGATACAGATGTTGGTAATTCGGTAAATATTGGTGCAGGCACAATTACATGTAATTATGATGGTGTGAAAAAAAATAAAACAAAAATTAAAGATAAAGTTTTTATAGGTTCAAATTCCTCTTTAGTAGCTCCACTTATCATAAATAAAGAGAGTGTAATTGGAGCAGGATCTACCATAACAAAAAATGTAAAAAGTAAATGTTTAGCGCTAACAAGATCGCAGCAATTTGAAATTAAAAATTATAAAAAAAACAAAAAATAATTTATGTGTGGAATAATTGGTATATCAAGTAATAAACCTGTCTCAGCAAATATAATAAACTCATTAAAAAAATTAGAGTATAGAGGTTACGACTCAGCTGGCTTAGCAACACTTTCAGATGGTGAAATTAATGAAGTAAAATCAGAAGGTAGAGTTGATAATTTAGAAAATAATTTTGACTTAAAAAATTTAAAGGGAAATATAGGTATAGGTCATGTAAGATGGGCAACACACGGTATTCCCAATAGTATTAATGCCCATCCACACTCATCTCACAATGTTTCAGTTGTTCATAATGGAATTATCGAAAACTCGACAATATTAAAAAAACTTTTAGTTAATAAAGGACATAAATTTAAGTCTCAAACAGATACCGAAGTTATTGTTCATTTAATAACTGAGCATTTAAAGATTTCAGATCTGGAAGAAGCTATAACAAAGACTTTAAAACAACTTCACGGAAGTTTTGCTCTTGGAATAGTATTTAAAGATAAGCCAGATTTAATTGTTGGTGCGAGAAGAGGTTCACCTTTAGCAGTTGGTTATGGACCAAATGAAAATTACCTAGGTTCAGATTCATATGCTTTAAAATCTATGACAAATAAAATTACTTATCTTGATGATGGTGAATTTTGTATTGTTAAAAAAGATCAAGTTATTTTTTTCAATGAAGAAGGGAAAAAAGTTAATAAAAAAATATTAAAATTATCGTCAAATGAAGCGAGTTATGACAAAGGTGATTTTAAACATTTTATGGCAAAAGAAATTGAAGAACAACCAACAACAATAAAAACTGGAATTAAAGAATATATAGATATTATGAATAAAGAGATAAATATTTTTAACTTTCCATGGAAAATAGAAGAGATTAATTCAATAACTTTAATTGGTTGTGGAACTGCATTTCACTCTTGTTTGATGGCAAAATATTGGTTTGAAGATCTAACAAATTTAGACGTTAATATAGATATAGCTTCAGAGTTTAGATATAGAAAAAATAGATTTAAAAAAGACTCTTTATACATTTTTGTTTCTCAATCAGGAGAAACAGCAGATACCTATGCTGCATTAGATCTATGTAATAAAAATAAAATGAGAACTTGTGCAGTTGTGAATGTGATTGAGAGTTCAATAGCAAGAGAATCAAATTTTGTGCTTCCAATTCATTGTGGTCCAGAAATTGGAGTAGCGTCGACGAAAGCATTTCTTGGTCAAATACTTGTTTTGTATATTTTATCTCTAAAACTTGGATCAATGAGGAATGAAATTAAAAAAAAAGAATATAAAGAAAAAATTAAAGATTTAATATATTTACCTGGATTAATTGAAAAAACTTTACTACATGATAATGACATCCAATCAATATCCTCAACTTTTAATGATGTAAAAGGTTCAATGTTTTTGGGAAGAGGTTTTTCTTACCCAATAGCATTGGAAGGTGCATTAAAACTTAAAGAACTTTCGTATATTCATGCAGAAGGTTATCCAGCAGGAGAAATGAAACATGGACCGCTAGCTTTAATTGAAGAAGGTATGCCTGTTGTGGTTCTGGCCCCGAGAGATAGTTATTACAAAAAAACAATTTCAAATATGCAAGAAGTTATAGCACGTGGTGCAAAAGTTTTACTAATTACAAATAAAAGTAAAAATGAAATAGTTTCAGAAAATATTTGGGAAACTATTGAGGTGGAAAACACAAATGATGATTTACTACCATTTCTTTTGACTATCCCATTACAAAAACTTGCTTATTATTCTGCACTTAAAAAAGGTTATGACATAGATAAGCCAAGAAATTTGGCTAAATCTGTAACTGTTGAATAATACTAAAACTCTGTTAAAACAATCTCGAGTTGAATATGAAAAAATGGAAAATAAACAGTTGGAGAAACTATCCAGTAAAGCACATTCCTGAGTATCAGGATAAAAAAGAATTAGATCAAGTTTTAAATAAAATAAAAACTTTTCCCCCACTTGTTTTTGCCGAGGAAACAAGGCATCTAAAAAAACAATTAGCTGATGTAGTAGATGGTAAAGCATTCTTACTTCAAGGAGGTGATTGCGCTGAAAGTTTTGCAGAATTTAATCCAGATAATATAAGAGATTATTTTAAAGTAATTCTTCAGATGTCATTAGTTCTGACTTATTCAGCATCGCTGCCAGTAATTAAACTTGGAAGGATAGCAGGTCAATTCGCAAAACCAAGAAGTGCGCCTACAGAAAAACAAGGAGATCTAGAATTTCCTAGTTATCTTGGCGACAATGTAAATGGCATTGAATTTTCTGAGAAGGCAAGAAAACATGATCCAAAAAGGTTGTTTAGAGCTTATTCTCAATCAGCTTCAACATTAAATCTTTTAAGAGCTTTTTCACATGGTGGTTTTGCAGATTTAAAAAAAGTTCACTTATGGAATTTAGGTTATATTAAAAAAAGTCCACAAGCTAAGAAATTTAAAGAGTTAGAGGATAAAATAGCTGATGCTTTATCATTTATGGATGCTTGTGGAATTAACTCAGAATTTAATAGAAGACTGAAGACTGTAAATTTTTGGACTTCCCATGAAGCGTTGCATTTACCCTTTGAAGAAAGTATGACAAGAATAGACTCTACCACAGGTGAATATCATGCAACTTCAGCTCATTTTGTCTGGATAGGTGACAGAACAAGACAGCTTGACGGAGGTCACGTAGAATATTGTCGTGGAATTGAGAATCCAATTGGAATAAAATGTGGACCTACAAGTAAACCAGAAGAGATAGTTAAAATTTGTAATTTAATAAATCCAAATAACGAAAAAGGAAAAATAACTTTAATTTCAAGATTTGGTCATGATAACGTTGAAAAATTTTTACCTAAACTTGTTAGAGGAGTTAAAAAAGAGGGTGTAAATGTTATTTGGTCATGTGATCCAATGCATGGGAATACAATTCAGTCTACGACTGGGTATAAGACAAGACGTTTTAATAATGTATTAAAAGAGGTTAAAGATGTTTTTGCGGTTCATCAAAGCGAAGGATCATACGCTGGAGGTTTGCATATTGAAATGACAGGACAAAATGTGACTGAATGTACTGGTGGTGCTAAAAATATTCAGGATCAAGATTTATCAAGTAGGTATCATACACATTGTGATCCAAGACTTAACGCTGATCAGGCTTTAGAGCTTGCATTTTTAATTTCTGATGAGATAAAAAAGAATACCAGCTATTCCAAAAATGCTATTCAAGCGGCATCTTAAGCTGTTGTTTTAAAAAATTATATTGATAAATAAACATTATGAATTCTAAGGAAAAATCTAAATTTATATCTAACTGGATAAAAGATTACGTTGAACAAATGCCTAATAAAGCTCAGTCTTTGGTAATTGGTATTTCTGGAGGAATTGACTCTTCTGTATCTAGTACATTAAGTGCAATGACTGGTTTAAGAACTATAGTTTTATCGATGCCGATTAAACAAAAAAGTGCTCAGCATGATTTGAGTTTAGCTCATCAAGAATGGTTAAAAAAAAATTATAAAAATGTTGAAGGTCATACAATTGAATTAGATGGTTTGTTCAAGTCTTTTGAGGGAACTTTAAATAATTTTTCAAATGAGCATGGAATGGCAAATTCAAGAGCGAGATTACGAATGACAACACTTTACCAAGTTGCAGCTGCAAACAAAGGGATAGTGGTTGGAACTGGAAATAAAGTAGAAGATTTTGGTGTTGGGTTTTATACTAAATATGGAGATGGTGGTGTAGATATTTCTCCAATTGCTGACTGTAATAAAACTGAAGTCTGGGAGCTCGGTAAAGAACTTGGTATTTTAGAAGAAATTATAAATGCAGCACCAACAGATGGATTATGGGATGATGGTAGAACAGACGAAGGTCAATTAGGTTTAAGTTATAAAGAACTTGAAGAAGCTATGAATAATGAAAATTCAGTAAATAGAGAAAAATACAATTCAATTCGTAACGCAAATTTGCACAAAATGGAGCCAATTCCAGTGTGTAAAATTCCAAATTAATCAAATAGATTCACAAATCTATATTTTAAGTATATTTCTAAAACTATGAGTATTGATATTTTTTTAACCAATAATCTTACTAACAAGAAAGAGAAGTTTATACCTCAAATTAAGGATAATGTTAGAATGTATGTTTGTGGTCCAACTGTTTATGATGATCCACATATTGGGAATGCAAGACCACTAATAGTTTTTGATATTTTATTTAAAATTTTTAAAAATAAGTATTCAAAAGTAACTTATGTAAGAAATATAACCGATGTCGATGATAAAATAATACAATCATCAAAAGATAATAAAATTTCTATTGGAGATTTAACAAATAAAATTTTAGATAGTTTTAGTGAGGATTGTAATTATTTAAATTGTGATACACCTAACCACCAACCAAAGGCTACAGATCATATTCCTGAGATGATTGAGATGATTACAGAATTAATTAAAAAAAAATTTGCCTATGAAAATAATAGACACGTTTACTTCGAGGTTAAAAAATTTAAAGATTATGGAAAATTATCGAATAAAAATTTGGATGAGCTTATTGCAGGTTCTCGAATTGAAATTAGTGATAATAAAAAAAATTCAGAAGACTTTGTTTTGTGGAAACCATCAAATGAAGATGAACCATTCTGGAACTCACCTTGGGGCAAAGGAAGACCTGGATGGCATTTGGAGTGTTCTGCTATGTCAAAAAAATATTTAGGAAAAGAATTTGATGTGCATGGAGGTGGTATTGATTTATTATTCCCTCATCATGAAAATGAAATAGCTCAATCAAGGTGTGCTAACGATAATGAAGTTTTTGCAAAATATTGGTTACATAATGCTTTCATAACCACGTCTAATGAAAAAATGGCAAAGTCTCAGGGAAATATTATAAAAATAAAAGATTTTAGAGGTAAAATTAGTGGCCAAGTTTTAAGATTGGCTTTAATGAGTGCCCATTATAAACAACCTCTAGATTGGAATGACAAACTTCTAGAGGAGTGTGAGAATACAATTAGTAAATGGTATAATATGTATTCTAACATCAAAGAAAAAACGAAAATTCCTGACGAAGTTCTTAAGCCACTTTATGATGATTTAAATACACCTGGTTATATTGCTAATTTGCATAAATTATACGAGAAAGCACAAAAGGGGTCAGATGAATATAGAAACTTATTTATTTCAGCATGTCATTTTGTTGGATTATTAAATGAGTCAAAAGAGGAGTGGCTTAAATTCAAGAAAAGAAAAGTATTAATTTCTGAAAGTGAAATTTTAAATAAAATTAACGAAAGAAATAAAGCTAGAGATAATAAAAATTATGAGAAAGCTGACAAAATTAGAGACGAGCTTTTAGACAAAGGTGTTTTAATAGAGGATAAAGATGATAAAACGACCTGGAAATTTAAATGAGTAAAGATAGATTATATATATTTGACACAACATTAAGAGATGGGGCTCAAACACAAGGAGTAGATTTTTCATTAGACGATAAAGAAAAAATATCTGCATCACTTGATAATTTAGGTGTTGATTATATTGAAGGAGGTTGGCCCGGTGCAAACCCAACCGACACTGAATTTTTTAACAAAGACCATAAATTTAAATCAGCTAAATTAACAGCATTTGGAATGACTAAAAAATCTGAACATAGTGCGGAAAATGATCCAATGTTATCATCATTAATTAATTCAAAAAGTTCGTCGGTATGTTTATTTGGTAAATCATGGGATTTTCAAGTTGAAGTAGCACTTGGAATAACTAATGAGCAAAATCTCTTAAATATAACTGAGAGTGCAAAACATATCGTAAAATCTGGTAAAGAATTTATGTTCGATGCAGAACATTTTTTTGACGGATATAAAGCTAATCCTGAATACGCTATTTCTTGTGTTAAAGCAGCATATGATAATGGGGCAAGATGGATAGTATTGTGTGATACAAATGGTGGAACATTACCCCATGAGGTATCTAAAATTATTTTAGAAGTAATTAAGTATATTCCGGGTAAAAATTTAGGGATACACGCTCATAATGATACTGAAAATGCTGTAGCAAATAGTTTAGTTGCTGTTCAAGCAGGTGTTAGACAAGTACAGGGCACTTTAAATGGTTTAGGTGAAAGATGTGGTAATGCAAATTTAGTTTCATTAATACCAACATTTTTTTTAAAAAAAGATTTTTATGAAAATTATGAAATTAATATCAAAAAAGAAAAACTGAAAAATTTGACTCAATGCTCAAGATTATTAGATGAAATATTAAATAGAAAACCTAACAAGCACTTACCATATGTTGGAGCCTCGGCTTTTTCTCACAAAGGTGGAATGCATGTTTCTGCTGTTCAAAAAGATCCCAAAACTTATGAGCATATCAATCCAGCAGAAGTTGGTAACTCTAGAAATATAGTTGTTTCAGATCAAGCAGGACAATCAAATATTATGTCTAGATTAAATTCAATAGGAATTAAAGTTGAGAAAAGTAATCCAAAAATAAAAAAACTTTTAGAGGAAGTAAAAGATCGAGAATTTATTGGTTATAGTTATGATGGTGCTGATGCATCTTTTGAGTTATTAGCTAGAAGATTAATGGGTGAAATACCAAGATATATTTCTATTAATGAATATGATGTTTCAGTAAAGAAAGATAATGCAGGAGAAATTGTTTCATACGCAAAAGCTCAATTAGAAGTAGATGGAGAAAAGATTTTGTGTGAAGGAGAGGGAAATGGACCTGTAAATGCTTTGGATAATGCTATTAGAAAAAATGTAAACAAGCTTGCTAAATATTCCAAATATTTAAAAGATTTAAGACTTGTGGATTATAAAGTTCGAATTTTAAACACCGGTACAGAAGCGATAACAAGAGTAAGTATTGAAAGCACAGACTCAAAAGGTATTAATTGGTTTACTATTGGAGTGTCTCCAAATATCATAGACGCATCTTTCAAAGCTTTAGTTGATAGTCTAGATTACAAACTATTTAAGGATAAAGCCCCTGGAAGCCTGTAAGAATGAAAATTAAAAGATTTTCAGATAAACCATTAGATATTGATAGCAGAGTAGGATCAAAACCTGTTGTTTGTTATCCTTATAACAATATTGAAGAAAAGAATTTGAGTATTTTACATTCTGCTAGAGATCACTTAGTTAAAAAACATGAGGTTGTTATTCCTCCTAGAGATGCAAAAACATTTGAGGTTAAATTTGGTGAGTTTTTTAGAATCGAAAGTATAGATGGCCCACAAGTAGGAGATTTAAATTTATTCAATTTAAACAATTTAGAGGAAAAGTTTTATTCAGGAAAGACAAGAGCTCTATACGGAACACATTTATCTGTAGGAGACAAAATGTTTAGTAGTTTTCCATATCTTAGATCTTTAGCAACGATAACTTGGGATACTTTAGACTGGTATGATTATGATAAAGATGGAGGATCAGTTCATGATGTAATTGGCACAAGATGCGATCCTTATACTTCAAAATTACTTTCAAATAATGATTATCACTATTGTTGTCATTCAAATTTGACAAGAGCTTTAGTTAAAGAAAAAAATGTTCAGTTAGATCATGCAGAAAAAATTGTTCATGATGTATTAAATGTTTTTATGTTAACTGGATTTACAAATGATACCAAACAATACTTTATGAAAGCAAGTCCAGTCAGACCAGGCGATTATTTAGAGTTTTTTGCTGAAACAGATTTATTGGGTGCTCTTTCTGCTTGTCCAGGTGGTGATTGTGGATCTGAACATTCATCTGATGTAGCAAAATGTTATCCATTAAAAGTTTCTATTTGGACAGTAGATCCCAAATATTTAAACGATATTAAACCATCAACTATCTCTAATTATAACAGAAATCATGGCATATAATAATGTCTGTTAATAATATTTCTTTCATTTTACACCAACCACAACTTTCAGAAAATATAGGAGCCTGCGCAAGGGGAATGAAAAATTTCAATTTTCAAAAATTAATTGTCGTTAATCCTAAACCAATATTTCCAAATGATAAAATTTTAGCTACATCCGTTGGAGCAAGAAATATAGTCAATAAAGCAAAAAATTTTAAAAATTTAGAAAAATCTTTAAAAAATATTGATGTTGTGATTGCAACGTCTGCACGATTTAGAAATAAAAATATTAAACATATACAATTAAAAGATTTAAAAAAAATTAATTTTGAAAAAAAAGTAGCTTTCTTATTTGGATCAGAAGCATCTGGTTTATCAAATAACGAGGTAAGTTATGCAAATTACACTCTTCAAATTCCAACAAATCCTGATTTTAAATCATTAAATTTATCTCACAGCTTAATAATAATCGCGCAATATGTATCAAGTATAATTTATTCAAAAGCATCCTCTTTTAAGAAATCAAATAAAGTTAAATTAGCCTCTAAAAAAGACATAGTCGCTATGGCAAACTTGTGTATCAAAAATCTTGAAGATATTAATTTTTTTAAGTCGAAAGAGAAGAAACCGATAATGCTTGAAAACTTAAGGAATATTTTTTACAGAATGGAATTATCCACGAAAGAAACACGTATTTTATCAGGTGTATTTGCTAGTTTAGGTAAAAAACGTTGATTGACAAAATTAAGAGTAAGTCTATAAAGCCCAGTATTAAATGACAAAAAGATTAAACTCTAAACATAAAGTAGACAGAAGATTAAAAGTAAACCTATGGGGTAGACCCAAAAGTCCTTTTAATACTAGAGCTTACGGACCAGGACAACATGGTCAAACAAAAACTTCAAAACCTTCTGACTACGGCATTCAATTACAGGCTAAACAAAAGTTAAAAGCTTATTATGGTAATATTAATGAAAGACAATTTAGAAATATTTATAAAAAAGCTGTAATGCTAAAAGGTGATACAGGTGAAAACCTAATCGGCCTTTTAGAAAGAAGACTAGATGCCGTGATCTATAGAGCTAAATTTGCAACAACAATTTTTTCAGCAAGACAATTAATCAATCATGGTCATGTTAAAGTAAATGGTAAAAAAGTTAACATTGGAAGTTATTTAGTAAGAGAAGAAGACTCAATTGAGATAAGAGATAAATCTAAGCAACTAGCAATTATTGATATTGCTCTTGCAAATAAAGAGAGAGAGACACCAGAGTATATTCAAATGGATGAAAAAAATAAAAAACTAAAATTCGTTAGAGTTCCAAAGTTTGAAGAAGTTCCGTATCCAATAGTTATGGAACCCAATTTAGTAATTGAATATTATTCTAGATAATTAATTCTTAGACTTAAAATTTATATTTTTACTCTCAAAAAGTTTTGCTAACTCACCACTCTCGTACATTTCTTTAACTATATCACATCCACCAATAAACTCGTTTTTAACATATAATTGAGGTATTGTCGGCCAATCACTAAAAACTTTAATACCCTCTCTTAAATTTTGATTTTCTAAAACATTTACACCTTTAAAATTTACTTCAAGAACTTTTAATATATTTGAAGTAGCCATTGAAAATCCGCATTGAGGTGCATCAGGTGTACCTTTCATAAATAAACACACTTCGTTATTTTCTATTTCTTTTTTTATTAAATCATTTGTTTGTTGATCCATTTTAGCTCTCCTTTGTTTTAATTGCTAAAGCATGTAATTCATTTCCCATTCGACCTTTCAATGAATTATAAACCATTTTATGTTGTTCAATTTTGCTTTTTCCAGAAAATTGAGATGAAGTAACTGTTGCAGAGTAATGATTACCATCACCTGCTAAATCCTGAATTTCCACTATAGCATCTGGCATTGCTTGTTTTATAAAACTCTCAATTTCTTTAAGATCCATCGCCATTATTTACTCATGTAATTTATAAGCCAACTTTTATTCGAAGTTGATAATTCGTCAATTGTAACTTTTGTCTTGTCGTTAATATATAGTTCATTTTCTGCAATTATACCAAGTTCATCATAGTGAACCGCATTTTTATTCAATATATCGCTTACTTTTTTAAAGTCTTTTTTGTTAATTTCAACAATATACCTTCCTTGATCTTCAGCAAATAAGTATTCTATTTCATTAATTAGATATTTGGGTTTTTTAATATTTATTCCTTTGTTTCCTTTAATACACATTTTTGCAGTCGCAGTAATGATGCCACCTAGCGAAACATCATGTGCACTTTTTATTAAATTAGCATAAATCAATTTAAGCAATGTTTCTCCATTATTTTTTTCGTTAAAAAGGTTAACTTCAGGTGGTGGTCCATTTTTTTCATCTAAAATATTTCTTGCAAATAAACTTTGATCAATATGTCCTTCGGTTTTGCCAATTACTAAAACTAAATTACCAACTTCTTTAAATTCCATAGTTATCATATTTTTATAATCTTTGATTAACCCAACTCCACCGATTGCAGGTGTAGGCTTTATTCCCTCATCTTTTGTTTGGTTATAAAAAGATACATTTCCAGAAACCACTGGGAATTTTAAATATTCACTCGCCTCACCAATACCCTCTACACATTCAACAAACTCACCCATATTTTCTTCATTTTCAGGACTTCCAAAATTTAAACAGTTAGTTATAGCAATTGGTTTAGCACCTACAGCTATAAGATTTCTGAAACTTTCACAAACTACTTGCTTTCCACCTGTTAAAGGATGTGCCCAGCAATAAACTGCAGAAGAGTCTACTGAAGCCGCGACAGCTTTTTCTGTCCCATGTACTCTTACAACACCTGCATCTCCACCAGGTTTCTGTATCGTATCTCCCATAACTGTATGATCATATTGTTGCCAAATCCATTCTTTACTACATACATTTGGGTTTGATAAAATTTTTTTTAAAACATCGATAATTTTTAAATGTTTTATATCTTCTTTTTTAATCTTATTCTTTTTAGGTAGCTTTACTTTTTTCCATTTTCGATCATACATTGGAGAGTTTCCAACTAAAGTATTAATAGGTATGTCAGCAACCTTTTCTTTATCAAAATAAAGCTCTATTTTTTTTGATTTAGTCGTTTTACCAATTACTTCAAAATCTAAATTCCATTTATCAAAAATTTTTTTGGCATGTTCCTCTTTCCCATTTTCTAAAACTATTAACATTCTTTCTTGGCTCTCAGAAAGCATAATTTCATAAGGTGTCATCTTAGCCTCTCTACAAGGTACTTTATTTAAATTAATTTCAATACCGAGGTTTCCTTTTGAAGCCATTTCAATACTTGAAGAAGTAAGACCAGCAGCACCCATATCTTGAATGGCTATTATTGAGTCTCCTTCCATTAACTCTAAACAAGCTTCAAGTAAAAGTTTTTCAGTAAACGGATCTCCAACTTGAACAGTTGGCTTCTTTTCTTCAATTTTTTCATCAAAACTAGCGGAAGCCATACTTGCACCATGTATTCCATCTCTTCCAGTTTTAGACCCAACGTAGATTACGGGTTTATCTAAACCAGCTGCTTTAGAGTAAAATATCTTATCTTTTTTGACCAATCCCAATGTCATAGCGTTAACCAGGATATTTCCATTATAAGAGCTATCAAAACTTGTTTGGCCAGCAATTGTTGGTACACCCATACAATTCCCATAACCTCCTATGCCATGAACAACACCTCTTAATAAATTTTTGGTTTTTTTATGTTGTGGTGATCCAAAATGTATAGAATTTAAGTTGGCTATTGGTCTTGCACCCATTGTAAACACATCTCTCATTATACCTCCAACACCAGTTGCAGCCCCTTGATAAGGTTCAATAAATGAAGGGTGATTATGACTTTCTATTTTAAAAACTATTGCATCATTATCCTCAATATCAATAATACCAGCATTTTCTCCAGGACCTTGAATAACTTTCTTTCCTTTAGTAGGTAGTTTTTTTAAATGTAATCTTGATGATTTATAAGAACAATGTTCATTCCACATTGCAGAAAAAATCCCTAGTTCTGTTATATTAGGAGTTCTATTTAAAAGCTCACAAATTTTAGCGTATTCATCTTTCTTTAAACCGTGATCAATTGCTATTTTTTCATTTACAATCATTTTAAGTTATTTATTAGGTTTTTAAAAAACAACGATCCATCTTCGCCAGATAATGAATTATCAATCATTCTTTCAGGGTGAGGCATCATTCCTAGTACATTTTTTTCTTTGTTAAATATGCCAGCAATATTTTTAATTGATCCATTAGGGTTAAATTGATCTTCTATTTTTCCATTTTCATCACAATAATTAATTGCTATTTGACTATTATCTTCAATTTCTTTCAATTGATCGTTAGTGCAAAAATAATTTCCTTCATTATGAGCAATATGAAATTCTAATACTTCGTTGTTAACGTTTTTAAAATATTTATTTCGCTTATCGTTAATTTTTACAAAAACATTTTTACATATAAATTCTAGATATTTGTTCCTAAGCAAAACTCCTGGAACTAAACCAGTTTCAACCAATATTTGAAATCCGTTACAGATACCCATAACCATGCCACCTGAATTTGCAAAATTAATTACAGACTGCATTATTTTTGATTTAGATGCCATACTTCCACATCTTAAATAATCACCATATGAGAACCCACCTGGTAATACAACTAGATCACTTTTTGGTAATTCTGTATCTGCATGCCAAACCATTTTGTTCTTAAAACCAAATTTTTTAAGAGCCACATCCATGTCTCTATCGCAATTTGAACCAGGAAAAGTAATAACCGATGATTTCATTAATTACTTTGGATCAATAATTTTATAATTTTCAATTACAAGATTTGCCAAAAGCTTTTTACACATTTCTTCAACTTTTGTTTTTGCTTTATCACTATCAGTTTCTTTTGTGTCTATTTCAAAATATTTACCTTGTCTTACTTCATTAACATCTTTAAAACCCATTCCATCCAGAGTTTGATGAATAACCTTTCCCTGTGGATCAAGAACATCTTTTTTTAAGGTTATGACGACAGAAATTTTCATTTTTTCTTTCTTTTTACAGAAGAAAGTTGAGTGACATTAACTGCAGAAACATTTGATTGTTCATGGAGTATTCCTAGTCTTTTAGCAACCTCAGTATAAGCAGGTATTAGATCACCTAGATCTTTTCTAAATCGGTCTTTATCTAGTTTTTTATCTGTAATACTGTCCCATAATCTACAAGTATCAGGGCTAATTTCATCTGCTAAAATAACTTCATTTTTTCCATCAATTTTAATTCTTCCAAATTCTAATTTAAAATCGATAAGTTTAATTCCAACACCTCTAAACATTCCAATCATAAAATCATTAATTCTTAAAATTAATTTTTTTATTTTATCGATTTCTGTTTTTGATGCCCATTCAAAAGCTAAAATGTGCTCTTCAGAAATTAGAGGATCACCAAGCTTGTCATCTTTCAAGCAATATTCAATTAAAGGTTCTTTTAAGACAGTCCCATCTTCTATACCTAATCTTTTTGTAATTGATCCTGTAGCAACATTTCTGACAATAAATTCAATAGGAATTATTTCAACAAGTTTTATTACTTGTTCACGCATATTTAATCTTTTTATTAAGTGATTTTTAATCCCAATTTGTGAAAGATTTGAAAGTATATATTCCGAAATTCTATTATTCAGAACACCTTTGCCTTCAATTGTTGTTTTTTTTTGATTGTTAAATGCGGTTGCATCATCTTTAAAATACTGAATTACTAAATTTTTATCACTTGTAGCATAAATAATTTTAGCTTTGCCTTCGTATAATTTTTTTCCTTTTTTCATTATTTAAACACTCTTCTAAAAATTAAATTTACATTTTTGAAATGTTTAGCATAACTAAAAATAGTTCTTAATTTTTTTGGTGATATTTTACTCGTTATATATTTATCAGATTGGATAACTTCAAATAAATTTAAGTTTTCTGCAAAACATTTTTTTGCATAAGTTTGAACCATTTTGTAAGATTTTTCTCTACTTAAACCTGTCTTAGTTAGCTCTAGCATTAGTTCTTGTGAAAAAATAAGTCCTTTAGTTAAATTTAAATTTTCTAACATTTTTTTTGGATAAATAATCATATTATCTAGAATGTTTGTTAATCGAACTAGTGCAAAATCGAGAGTTATATTAGCGTCTGGTCCTATATTTCTCTCTACGCTTGAATGTGAAATATCTCTCTCATGCCATAATGCAATATTTTCTAGGGCAGGGGTCACGGTGCTTCTTACCATTCTAGCAAGACCAGTAAGATTTTCACTTAGAATAGGATTTTTTTTATGAGGCATTGCTGAAGACCCTTTTTGATTTTTTGAAAAGAACTCTTGAAGTTCGTAAACTTCTGTTCTCTGCAAGTGTCTAATTTCAGTAGCAACTCTTTCTATTGATCCTGCTATTATTCCTAAAACTGAAAAATAAAAAGCATGACGATCTCTTGGAATAACTTGTGTTGAAATAGGCTCAACTTTCAAACCTAGTTTTTTTGCTACATGTTTTTCAACATTCGGATTAATATTTGCAAATGTTCCAACAGCTCCTGAAATTGCACAAGTAGAGACTTCATCAATAGCATCTTTAAGTCTTTTTCTATTTCTCTTAAATTCCTCATAAAATGAAGCTAATTTTAATCCAAAAGTAATTGGCTCCGCATGGATACCATGGCTTCTTCCCATGCATGGCGTAAATTTATATTTTTTTGCCTGTCTTTTTAAAACTTTTAAAATTTGATCAATATCTTTTAAAATGATTTTACCTGATTGAACCATTTGAATGTTAAAACTGGTATCCAAAACGTCAGATGAGGTCATACCCTGGTGAAGATATCTTGCTCTAATTCCAACTTTTTCAGTAACAGAGGTGAGAAATGCTATTACATCATGTTTAACCTCAGATTCTATTTTGTGAATTCTACTTACATTAATTCTAGCTTTTTTCCTTACAACTGAAGCAACTCCTTTTGGAATTTGATCAAGTTTTTCCATTGCTTCTGCTGCAGCAACTTCAACATCAAGCCAGATTTTGTATTTATTTTCTTCTGACCAAATATCAGTTAATTTTTTTCGCGAATATCTTTTAATCATTAATTATAAGTATGGAGGCTTTGAGTAACTTTTAGCAGATTCTGTAAAGATTTCATAACCATTTTCAGTAATTCCTACCGTATGTTCAAATTGTGCAGATAAAGATTTATCTTTTGTAACTGCTGTCCAACCATCATTTAATATTTTAACATCATATTTTCCTGCATTTATCATTGGTTCGATAGTAAATGTCATACCTGGTCTTAATTCCATACCTGTGTTTTTTTTGCCATAATGTAAAATATTTGGTGATTCATGAAATGAAGTACCAATACCATGACCACAAAAATCTCTTACAACAGAAAAACCTTTTTGTTCAACAAATGACTGAATTTCATAACCAATATCTCCCAATTTAATTCCAGGTTTTAAAATTTTAATAGCTTTCATTAAAGACTTGTGAGTAGCGTCTATAAGATTATTTAACTTAACTGAAGTTTCTCCAATACAATACATTCTACTAGTATCCCCGTAATGTTCATCTACAATTGCTGTTACGTCAACATTTACTGCATCACCTTCTTGTAAAGTTCTATCCGATGGTATCCCGTGACATACAACGTGGTTTAATGATGTGCATAAAGATTTTGAAAAACCTCTGTAATATAATGGGGCAGAATAGCCACCATTATCTCTTATAAATTCGTAACCTAATTTATTTATATAATCAGTTGTGATTCCTTCTTTAATATTTTCAGTTAACATATCTAATGTTCTTGCAGCAAGATTTCCAGCAATTCTCATTTTTTCAAATTTTTCTTTATAATCAGTCATCTTTAATTTTTAATTTTTTATCTATATAAATTTTTTTAGAACTTATATCACATCTATATGCTAAAAAATTTACACCAGCTTTTTTAGCTTTTAAATAATTCTTATAATATTCCTCATCTATATCTTTAGCTATTTTAAAATATTTCATATTTTGAATTTGAACTAAAAATATTAAGTAGGTTTTATAACTATTTTTTATGGCATCAATAAGAGTTAATAAATGTTTAATTCCTCTTTCGGTTGGAGCATCTGGAAATTCAGCAGTATCTTTATCTCGAAATAAAGTAACATTTTTTACCTCCACAAAGCTTTTTTGACCCTTTTTTTCTAGCAGAAAGTCAAATCTTGTTTCTTTATTAAAAAAAACTTCAGGCTTTATAGTGTCATTATTTTTAAGTTCTTTAATTAGATTATTTTGAAGACCATGCTCAACAATTCTATTTGCCATATGAGTATTTACACCAACTAAATTTTTTCTAGATTTGATAATCTCCAATCCATATTTAAGCTTTCTTTTAGGATCATTATTAGGAAGTAAATAAACTTCATTACCCTCATCTAAAAGACCTTTCATTGATCCAGTATTAGGACAGTGAGCTGTGACAATTTCTTTTGTTAGTTTAACGTCTGTAAAGAACCTTTTATAACGCTTGATTAGTTTGCCTTTTACTAAAGACTTGGTAAATTCCATTAGTAAATTATATATTTCATATGGAAAAAAAAGCAAAAGTTAATGCCTCAATTTTAATTATTGGTAATGAGATTTTATCTGGACGAACTCAAGATACAAATACTTCTACTATAGCCATTTGGTTAAATTCAATAGGGGTAAATGTTGCAGAGGTTAGAGTAATTCCTGATGTTGAAGAAACAATAGTAGAAACATTAAATTTCCTAAGATCAACATATGACTACGTATTTACAACTGGAGGTATAGGCCCTACACATGACGATATTACCGCTCAATCTGTTTCAAAGGCTTTCGGAATTAAATATGAGGTTCATAAAGAGGCATTTAAAATTTTAGAAGATTATTACGAACCAGGGAAATTTAATGATGGTAGACAAAAGATGGCTTGGATGCCAGAGAATGCAAATTTAATTCTAAATCCAACTAGTGGTGCACCAGGTTTTAATGTAGAAAATGTTTTTTCTTTGCCAGGGGTTCCATCTATTTTAAAATCAATGCTAGGAGGCATAACAAACAAAATTGTTGGGGGAGAACCAATTAAAAGTCTTACTATAAGTTTAAGAACTGTAGAAAGTGAAATTGCAAATTCTCTAACTAAGGTTCAAAATGATAATATAGACGTAGAAATAGGAAGTTACCCATTTTTTCATGCTGGTAAATTAGGTGTCTCGATAGTGATTAGATCTGAAAAACAAAGTAAAATTGATAATTGTAATTCACAGATTTTAAAATTTGTTAATGAAAAAAATATAGAAATCGTAGATCGTTAATGTTGTATTTCGCTTATGGTAGTAACCTCCACCACTTTCAAATGAAACGTAGATGTAAAGACAGTATTTTCTTAAAAAAAATAAACTTAAAAAACTTTAGATTAACTTTTAGAAGCAAGTATAGAGCAGCAGATATAGAAGCTAAAAAAAATTCTATTGTTCCAGGTGCATTATTTGATATTTCTAAAAGTGATGAAAAAAAGTTAGATGTATATGAGGATTTTCCTATTCTTTATAAAAAATTTTATTTTTATTATTATGGAAAAAAAGTAATGACTTATACGATGGTTAATAAATCAACTTTTAGATATCCAACAGAAAGATATTTAAATATTGTAAAAAGAGGTTACAAAGATTGTAAACTTGATATTTCTGCATTAACAAATGCCCTTAAAACATAATTAAATTGATAAAACTTAATCAAAAGTCAAAAAAATTATTATTATTACAACGTAATGAGCTTCTTACACAAAAACAAAATTGGATTAGAAAAAAATTTGGAAGATTACTTTTTACAAATATTTTTATTAATTTTTTTCAAAATAAAAATTTAGAGCAAATAACTGAAGATTTATTTTTAAGGGAAGTAAAAACGTTTAAAGATTTTTTACCTAAATCAGCAAGAAATATTATGGATATTGGTTGTGGGTTAGGAATTATAAATATTAATTTGAATAAAATTTATACTAATGATCCAAATTTCTTCTTATTAGACAAAAATAGAATTGATAAAAAGATAAAATATGGATTCAGCTCTAATTATGAGAGCTACAATGATTTAAATGAGACAAAAAATATACTTTTGAATAATAATGTCAAAGAAAGCTGTATTCATATATATGATGTAGATAAAATTATTCAAATAAATAATAAAATTGACTTAGTTATTTCGTTAAAATCTATGGGCTACCATTACCCATTTAAAAAATATTTAGAGCTACTTAGACAATGTTGTACAAGTGACACAAAGTTCATTTTTGATGTAAGTACAGATAATTTTAATGAAAATTTATTTAAAAATTATTTCGAAAGTATTAATGTAATATATGAGGAAAAAAGTATTCAATCTTTAAAAAGATTGTATTGTCAAAATTTAAAGATATAACAATGAAATTTATTAATGCCCTCGTGGTGAAATTGGTAGACACAAAGAACTTAAAAGCCGAGGGATAGAAGTTAAAGTTAGTCCATAGTAGTCCAAGGTAGTCTAAAACATCCTACAAATCTCATAACTTTATTTTAGCTTTCAATTAGGATTAGAAAATAAGGGTTAATTAATTTTGTGAGACTTGCACTAGACTTGCGCATAGAGAGATAAAAAAATATAGTTAATTTATGAAAAAAATTTTATTTGTATTTATTTTTTCAATACTTTTAACAGGTTGTGTAACAGCTCCTGAACCTTTAACCAAAAAAAATTCTGAACTGACACAGGGTATGGTTCAAATGAATCTTGAGGTTGGTAAAACAACTAAAGCAGATGTAATAGAAACTTTTGGTGCACCAAATATAACCACAAGAGACTCTTCAGGAAATGAAGTTTGGACATATCAGAGACAAGCTCAAATAAGTCAGTCTTCATCAAGTTCTGGATTTATATTTGTTATTATAGCTGGTAAATCATCTGAAGCCTCAGGCTTTGAAACCTCTTCAAAAATGATGACCTTAATAATTAAGTTTGATGGAAATGATATTGTAACAGATTTTAAAAGTAGAGCGTCAAACTTCTAAAATATGAAAAAAATTTATATATTATTACCTATTTTATTTGTTTTTATAACTGGTTGTGAAACTACCAAACCAAAAGTAAATCTTACACCACTTGATATTCAATCTATGCAATCAAGAAGTTACGAGCACTCTAAAGATTTAGTCTTTCCAAGTGTTATGTCAGTTTTTCAGGATCTGGGTTATTCAATTAATAGCGCTGATATCAACACTGGACTTATAACAGCCGAAAGTGCTGCTAACAGTGACAAGGCACTAAAATTTTGGCTAGGTATTACAAAAGTGTCCCAAACAAAAGCCAATGCATTTATTGAAGAGATAGGAAATGAAACCAAAGTAAGAATTAATTTTGTTGTTACTAAAAAGAAATCTTTTGGATATGGTCAAACAGATAGAGAGGATGAACAAATCTTAACACCTCAGCCTTATCAAAACGCATTTGAAAAAATAGAGAATGCAATATTTATAAGATCTAGTTCTTAAGAATCTCAGTTTTATTTAAAGGATTTTATAGGATAACTTGCACCAGACTTGCGCACATGGAGATAAAATAAAAAAAATTTACTTATTAAACTTGTTCAATTATAAATATTAGCATAAACACTCATGAAATTCACAAATGCCCTCGTGGTGAAATTGGTAGACACAAAGGACTTAAAATCCTTGCCGCTTGCGGAGTGCCAGTTCGAGTCTGGCCGAGGGCACCATTAAATGAGCAAACTTCAAATAATTTCAGATAAAAATAAAAAATCGCAAAATATTAAAAAAATATTATTAAAAAAAATTAAATCTTCACAGTTTAAAAAAGAAAATCTTATTATTGTTATTGGAGGTGACGGTTTTATGCTTCAAACTTTAAAAAAAAATAAGAATTTAAAAAAGCATTTTTATGGAATTAATTCTGGAAATTATGGTTTTCTTATGAACAAATTTTCATCTAAAGATATTATAAAAAATCTGGCTAAAGCGAATTTAATTTCAATTTCTCCTTTAGAAATGATTGTAAAAAATAAAAATAATCAAATTAAGAGATCAGTAGCGATAAACGAAGTATCAGTATTAAGACAGAGCAGGCAGGCTGCTGCATTGTCAATTAAACAAGGTTCAAGACAAATAATTAAAAAATTAGTTTCAGATGGTGTATTAGTATCAACACCAGCAGGAAGTACAGCTTATAATCTTTCCGTTCATGGACCTATTTTAAGCCTTCATTCAAAAAAACTTTCAATATCTCCAATAAGTGCTTTCAGACCTAGAAGATGGAAAGGTAAAATTGTTAATGATAAAACCAAAATTGTTATAACCAATTTAAATCCATCAAAAAGACCTATAAGTGCTGTTGCAGATAATTTAGAGGTAAGAAATGCTAAATCGATTACAGTAAAAACCAATAATAAATTTAAATTTAATTTACTATATGATAAAAATAGAAGTTTACAAAAGAAAATTAAAATTGAGCAAATTAGAAAAGAAACGAATTAAATATAATGCATAAATATAGCGGTCGTTGTAAATGTGAAAAAATTTCTTTTGAAATAAATGGACAACCCACCTGGAAAGTAAACTGTAATTGTAATTGGTGTCAAAAAACAAGCGGAAGTGCTTTTAGATCTTTCGTACTTTTTAATGAAAATGAAATAAAATATCTAGGCGATAGACCAACTTCATATGAGGATAAACAAACTGATCATGGTCGATCTATGATAAATTTATTTTGCTCTACCTGTGGTACATTAATAGGAATCAAAGTACCAAGTATGAACGAGCAACACTTCTCTATTGGCGTAATAGATCAAAGAAAAGATATTAATATAACTGATAATATATGGGGAGAAGAGGCTTTACAATTTATAAACTATTCAACAGACGCTGAAGTATATAAAAAAGGTTACTGGAATGGTACTGGTGAAAAAATGAAAAAAAAAAACTGATGGTGCCCCCGCACGGATTCGAACCGCGGACCTATTGATTACAAATCAATTGTTAAAGTTTAAATAAACATTTGTTAGCAACAATAATTCTAAAATTTTTTAGACTTGGCAACAATCTGACAACAATGGTAGAGTTTTGATGATGAAAAAACTTTTAGGGATCGTGGTTCTTGGTTTGTTGTTAATTAGCAATCATTCTTTTGCTGATTGTTACAGTGATCTAAAAACAAGATGGGATCAAAATAAAAATAATAGTGCATATAATACTTATGATAAAGGATGGCAAAGGAATCTTACAGGTACATTTACTTTTAATAATCCAACAAAAAATACAATTCAGATCACACAAGTTTCTATAAAAGCAAAAGATGGAAATACAGTGTATTCTGCAAATCATAATTTAATCATCGATCCTTACACCAAAGATCATCGCATAGGTGTAAAACTAAAGAATAACTTTACCGAAGAAGTAATTGAAGGATATTATTATGCTTGTAGATATGCAAAGGCAGGTACATCATCAAAAAATCAATATAAAACAAAGAATAAAAAATCTGATAGCTGGTTTAAGTGGTGGTATTTATTATTTATACTTCCAGCTATAGGTTTATTAAAAGGATTTTTCGAGGATATTTCAAGCAAATCAAATAATAAAAAAAATAAATCTTCAGTTAAAAAAATTAAATCTGAAAAAGAACATCCAGGGAATTTTATTGAAGATATATGGGATGGAAAAAAACCTTTAGGAGAAACATATTGGTTATACTTTGTTTTAATAAACGGAATAATTTCATTTGGTTCAGCATTTTTTGCAGAACTGAATGGTAATAATTTTTACTTTGTACCAGGTTTGATTTCAAATGTTGTAACAATGGTCGGTGTTTGGAATAGTTCAACATTCTACCAATTAAAAAAAATTGAAGATAAACAACCTTATGGTTGGGCGTATGCCGCAAAAATATCAGTAGTTTTAAATGGTATCTCAATAGCTGCTACAGCAATTCAGGTTTTTACTTCTTAATTGACTTCTTGATTTGACAACAATCTGACAACACTTATTGTCGTAAGAATAGTTTTTGCATAAATTATTTTGATAAAAAAGTAAGTGAAGTGGTGCCCCCGCACGGATTCGAACCGCGGACCTATTGATTACAAATCAATTGCTCTACCAGCTGAGCTACAAGGGCGCTATAAAGAATGCTTTTTATAGCAAAAAAAATTATTTATCCAATTTAATTTTAATATTAATTATATAGAATATCTTTGATTCTCCCATGAATAAAAAAAAGCTTAAAATTATATCATTATTTGCAGGTGCCGGCGGTATGGACCTTGGTTTTAAGAATGCAGGATTTGAAATTATTTGGGCAAATGATTTTGACCCAGATTCAGTAAAAACATACAAAAGAAATTTTGGTAATCATATAGTCCTAGGGGATATCGAAAAAATTAGAACAAATAATGTACCTGATAATCCTGATGTGGTTATAGGAGGTTTTCCATGCCAAGGCTTTTCAATTGCAAATTTAGGTAGAAGTGTAGATGACAGTAGAAATAAGCTCTATAAGCAGATGCTACGAGTCATCAGAGTAAAAAAACCAAAATATTTTGTTGCTGAAAATGTTTCAGGAATTTTAACACTTGGCAAAGGTATTGTTATGCAAAAAATCATAAAAGATTTTAAAAGCATAGGTTATAAGGTTGATTACAAAATATTAAATGCTGCAGATTATGGTGTCCCGCAAGCTAGAAAAAGAGTTTTTATAATTGGAAATAGGCTAAATTTAGAAAATCCTTTTCCAAAACAATCTCATCAAGCACCAACTCAAGAAAATGGATTGTTTAATGATTTACTTGAAAATCACATTACAACTAAAGAAGCAATCGGCTTTTTATCAAAGACTTCATTAACTAATAAAACTTTATTTGTTAATAATAGGGTTATTCATAACCATATTGGTGACACTAATGTACATGATGAATTCTGGGGACGTAAGTATCCTGTAAACCAATTTGATATCTGTGATTATTTAAAAAAATGGAGAAAAAAAGCTGGAATTTCCACAAAGAAAGTCGATGAACATTTTGGTTATGCTCATACTGCTGGTCATTGGTTTAGAAAAGATAATAATTCAGGAAGTATACCAAACCCTGATGATTGGAGAGGTTTAAAAAAATTATTAGGATTTGATACAAAGTATGACAAACAAGTAACTACACTTGTAAAAAAGAAAATTAAATTTGAACAATCTTTAAGAATTACAAATTGGAAAACTCCAAGTGATACTTTAACTGCTACAAGTCCTGAAATTCATGTAAATTTAAAAAGAAGGTTATCTGTTAGAGAATGTGCAATATTACAAACCTTCCCAGACGATTTTATTTTTGAGGGTGCAACATTTAGAAGTATGCACAAACAAATTGGTAATGCTGTGCCAGTTTTATTAGCTGAAAAAGTTGCAAAAGAAATCAAGAAGATGATTTTATCTAAATTATTTAGAAGAGCTGCTTAAAATACATATTTTTTAAAGTTAACATAATCTCTATTTAACCTTGCAGCATCACCACCTAAGATAATACAATATTTATTTTTTTGTAAAGCTCTCACAGCATGTTCATTATGATAGTTTGGATGTTTTAAAGTCTTATCAAGATAAAAAACAAGTTTTTTACCTTTCTCTATATTTTTTAGTTTTATTTCTATCCATGAATTTTTTTTATTATCTAATGGTTTATATTTTTGATGATAGTTTTTTGTTGAGGTGATGTATTCATATGTTTTAAATCCCTGTAAAATATTACTTCTAGTGTTTTGATCTATTAATAAACCATTTGGAACACAAGCTATTGCTAAAGACAAATTTTTGTAACTTCTTTTTTTAAATTGATTTAAGTTATTAATTCCAAGACTAATACCAGCATTTTTTACTGATTGACCAGCTTCAATATTTTCAAATGAGTAATTGTCAGCATATACAAGTTTGAACATAAAGGTAAAATTTGGTTTAAAATTTTTAATAGGGTTTTGATGACCTTCGTAATGAAAACCTGAAAAGACAGTTTCATCTTCAAGACATGTTTTATAAAGAGGAGGACATTGAAATGTCATTTGATTTGGTGATATTGATATATCTTTAGCATCACCAGGGTTTTTAAGTATATTAACTGTCTTGCAGTCAATATTTATATAACAATCATCAAGTTCGAAAATTAAATCAGAAGATATAATTGATGGAGCAAGTTTTATATTAATATTTTTTTTAAAAAAATAACTAATAATATGAAAAGTAACAAGTCTTTCAAAAGGTGTTGATATTAAATTTGGTCTTGTTGTTTTGGCATATAGATCTTCATAATTTTCGTTAATTTCATTTTGTGCATTTTCACAAAAATTATGAATTTTCAAATCATTGAGTAAATTATCTTCGCAAAATTTTAGATAGAAATCTTGAAGTTTTTGAATTTCATTTATATCTATATTTTCAGTCATAAATAAACTTGATTATTATGACAGCTTATTAAATAGATTTAAATAATAAATAAGCTATTTATTATTAAATATTAAAGATCATTATTTTCTGAATATATTAATTCTTTTTTTTCAAATAACTGAGATGATGAAATACAATTGCAGCACTATTGGAGATATTTAAACTTTCAATATCTTGATTAATATTAATTTTAACTAAATAATCTGTATATTTATTAGTATGCTGTCTCATTCCAAATCCTTCTGATCCAAAGAGGAGGATGTTATTTCCATCCCATTTTATTTCTGTAAAATCTTTTTGACCTTTTGCATCAAAACCATAGACCCAGAAATTTTTTTCTCTTAGATTTTTTAATGTTGAATTAATATTAGATACTTGGAATATATTTAAGTGCTCCATAGAACCACTTGCTGACTTGTACATAAACTTACTATCTTTAGGAAAATGTCTTTCTTTTATTATTAATCCATCAATATCAAATGAGGCAGCACTTCTTATTAGTGAACCAATATTTCTTGGATCAGTTACCTCATCAAGACAAACAAATGTTAAATTATTTTTTCCTTTAATAAATTGTTTTAAATCTGGTTGATCTAAATGTTCAATTTCAGCAACATAACCATTATGCATTAATTGTTCTTTTGAGGTGTATTTGTCTAATTCTTTTTTAGATTTAAAGTAGACTTTAACATCTTCTAGAATATTTTTATTTGGGTTTTTTCTATGAATATTTTTTTTAGACTCTTCAGTTAGAAATACTCTTAAGACCTTTCTTTTAGGGTTTCTTAGTGCCTCGATCACAGCATGTTGGCCTACAATAAAAAATGATGATTTATTCATAAATTAACAACTGTTTTACACGTTTTTTTTCATATTTTCCTAATAAATGACGTGTTGCAATTGCACAAATAAAATATATAAAACGCATGTTATTTGAAGCTTTATTGAACAAGGGGACACTTCCCCAAAGGAGGGGTTCCAGAGCGGTCAAATGGGGCGGGCTGTAAACCCGTTGACTTCGGTCTTCGAAAGTTCGAATCTTTCCCCCTCCACCACTTAGTAAAATTTTAGATAACGTGGAGTGTTACTCTTGGGGTTGTGCGGGTGTAGTTCAATGGTAGAACGCTAGCCTTCCAAGCTGGATGTAAGGGTTCGATTCCCTTTACCCGCTCCAAGAAAATAAAATTAGAAATGAAAACAAATAAACTGAGGTAAAAACGTAATGTCAAAAGAAAAATTTGTAAGAAATAAACCCCACTGTAACATTGGGACTATTGGTCATGTCGACCATGGTAAAACAACTCTTACTGCCGCGATTACAAATGTATTAGCACAAGCCGGCGGCGGAACTGCAGTTGCTTATGATCAAATTGATAAAGCACCTGAAGAAAAAGAGAGAGGAATAACAATTTCTACAGCACACGTAGAGTACGAAACTGAAAAAAGACACTATGCTCACGTAGACTGTCCAGGTCACGCTGACTATGTTAAAAACATGATCACTGGTGCTGCACAAATGGATGGAGCAATTTTGGTTGTTAATGCAGCTGATGGCCCAATGCCACAAACACGAGAACATATTCTTTTAGGAAGACAAGTTGGTATTCCTGCAATTGTTGTTTACTTAAATAAAGTAGACCAAGTTGATGATAAAGAAATGATTGAACTTGTTGAAGAAGAAATTAGAGAACTTTTAACTTCATATAAATACCCAGGTGACAAAACACCAATTGTTAAAGGTTCAGCTTTAGCAGCAGTTGAAGGAAGAGATGATGAAATTGGAAAAAATTCAATTTTAGAATTAATGAAAGCAGTTGATGAACACATTCCACAACCAGCTAGAGAAGTTGATAAACCATTCTTGATGCCGGTCGAAGATGTTTTCTCAATTTCAGGAAGAGGTACCGTTGCGACTGGAAGAGTAGAGTCAGGTGTAATTAAAACTGGAGAAGAAGTTGAAATAGTTGGAATTAGAGAAACTAAAAAATCAGTTTGTACTGGAGTTGAAATGTTTAGAAAACTTTTAGATTCTGGTGAGGCTGGTGATAACGTAGGAATTTTATTGAGAGGTATTGAAAGAACTGACATCGAAAGAGGTCAGGTTCTTTGTAAGCCTGGTTCAATTACTCCACATACTAAATTTGAAGCACAAGCGTATGTACTTAAAAAAGATGAGGGTGGAAGACACACTCCTTTCTTTACTAAATACAGACCTCAGTTTTATTTTAGAACAACGGACGTTACAGGTGAAGTAGAATTACCAGCTGGTACAGAGATGGTTATGCCAGGTGATGATGCTAAATTTACCGTTAAACTAATTACACCAATCGCAATGGCAGAAAAATTAAATTTTGCTATTAGAGAAGGTGGAAGAACTGTTGGAGCAGGAGTAGTAACTAAAATTATAGAGTAACTCTATAAATAGGAGTGTAGCTCAATTGGTAGAGCGCCGGTCTCCAAAACCGGAGGCTGAGGGTTCGAGTCCCTCCGCTCCTGCCAATATGAGCTTAAAAACTATGAGAAACCCGATCAAATTTTTACAAGAAGTCAAGCAAGAGGCATTTAAAGTAACATGGCCAACATGGAAAGAAACACTACAAGGTGCTTTGATGGTATTTGTTATGGCAGTTGTTATGTCTTTGTTTTTTCTTCTTCTAGATCAGGTTTTGAAATTTTTCCTAGAACTTTTACTTAAAGTGAGTATTTAATGAAAAACTGGTACATTGTTCAGTCTCATTCTAGCTTTGAGAATAAAGTAGCTTCTTTAATTAAAGAGGAGGCGGATAAAGCTAAAATTGCTGATAAGTTTGAAGAAATTATAGTTCCAACACATGACGTTACAGAGGTTAAAAGAGGAAAAAGAATTCAAAGGAAGAAGAAATACTTTCCTGGGTATGTTTTAATTAAGAGTGAAATGGATAATAATATTTATCACATGATTAAAAATATAAAGAGAGTTAGTGGTTTCTTAGGTACCAAAGGTATCCCAGTTCCAGTATCAGATAAAGAGGTAGAGAAGATTTTAGGTCAGATTAAAGATGGTGTTGCTCAGCCAAAATCTGGCGTAGATTACAGTGTGGGTGAAAAGGTTCAGGTTGTAGATGGTCCGTTTGCTTCATTTACTGGAATGATAGAAGAAATTGATGAAGAAAAAGCTAGACTTAAGGTGTCAGTTTCTATATTTGGTCGTCCAACACCAGTAGATTTAGAATATAATCAGGTTGAGAAGGTAAGTTAATGGCAAAAGAAATAAGTGGATTTATAAAATTGCAAATTAAAGGTGGTCAAGCCAATCCAGCTCCACCAGTTGGACCTGCATTAGGTCAACGTGGTGTTAACATAATGGAATTTTGTAAAGCTTTTAATGATAAAACAAAATCAATGGCGGGAAAGCCTGTGCCAGTTGAAATTACTGTTTATAAAGACAAGAAATTTGATTTTAAAATTAAATCACCTCCAGCATCATTTTATATAAAAGAAGCTGTCAGACTTAAAGGTGGATCAAAAGAGCCTGGAAGAAATATTGTAGCCTCGATTTCGAAAAAACAACTAGAAAGTATTGCTAAGGAAAAAATGAATGACCTTAATGCAAATGATATTGAGGAAGCTATAAAAATTATCGCAGGATCAGCAAGATCAATGGGTATTGAGGTAAAAGAATAATGACATCAAAAAGATACAAAAAATTACCTGAAAACACAAAAGACTTAAGCGCGGAGTCTATAGAAAAATTATTACCAGAACTTAAGAAGAACTGTACAACCAAATTTGATGAGTCTTTAGATTTAAGTTTTCAAATAAACAATAAACAAAAAAAAAGTGAAGTTAATATCAGAACAGTAATTAATTTACCTGGTGGAACAGGTAAAAAAGTAAAAGTAGCTGTAGTTTGTGAAGATAGTAAAGTGCAAGATGCAAAAGACGCAGGTGCAGATATTGTTGGAGGAGATGAGTTTGTTGAAAAAATTAAAAATGGAGAATTAAACTTTGAAAAATTAATTTGTACACCTGGAATGATGATTAAACTTTCTAAATTAGGTAAAGTTTTAGGTCCTAAAGGTTTAATGCCAAACCCTAAACTTGGTTCAGTTTCTGAAAATATTAAAGAAGCTGTAACCAATGCTAAATCTGGTCAAGTTGAAATTAGAAATGATAAAGATGGAAACATTGGCGTTAGCATTGGTAAAAAATCATTTAGTGATGATCAATTAATTAAAAATTACAATGCTATTTTAGATGCTTTAGAGAAAGAAAAATCAAACAACACATTAAAAGGTGATTTAATCAAAACTGTATTTGCTACATCAACAATGGGTGTTTCATATAAAGTTAAATTAGGAAAATCGATATAGTTATGATGAACAAAGAGCAAAAGAAAAATTATATTGAAGAAATGACCAGTAAGTTTGAAAATAGCAAAGCTGTTATGGTAACTCATTATCAAGGTTTAACCATGAGTCAATTAGATGAATTGAGAGCGAAAATGAGAGAACATGGTATCATTTTTAAAATCACAAAAAACAGAATTACAAAATTAGCTTTAGAAAAAACAAAGTGTAAAGATTTATCAAATTTATTTACTGGTCCTACTGCAGTTGCATTTGGAGAGGATGCAATAATGTCCGCAAGGATTCTCTCAAAATTTGCAAAAGATAATGAAAACTTGAAATTAATTGGTGGAATTATGGATAACGAGGTCTTAGACCAGGCCGGTGTCCAAAATGTAGCTAGTTTGCCTACATTAGATGAAGCAAGAGCCAATATTGTGGGTATTTTGAACGCTTCTGCATCTAAATTAATCAGTATTTTGCTTGCACATTCAGAAAAAATGAGTAGTTTGTCGGCAGAAAATTCTGAAACACAACCCAAAGAGTAATACATATGCCTGACCTAAATAAAATCATTGAAGACTTATCAAGTTTGACAGTTGCAGAAGCAGCTGAACTTTCAAAACAATTAGAAGAAAAATGGGGTGTAACTCCAATGGCAGCAGCAGCCCCAGCAGCAGCAGGTGGTGCGGCTCCAGCAGAAGATAAAGATGATTTTACAATCATGTTAGTTTCTGCAGGTGATAAAAAAATTAATGTTATCAAAGAAGTAAGAGCAGCTACTTCATTAGGTTTAAAAGAAGCTAAAGATCTTGTAGAGGGAGCACCAAAAGAAGTTAAATCTGGTGTTAATAAAAAAGACGCTGAAGAGATCAAAGCTAAATTAGAAGCTGCTGGCGCTAAAGTAGAACTTAAGTAAATTAAATAGAAAGAATTCAAATACTGATTATTTTTTGATCAGTATTTATAAACATAGATGCAATTATCTTTTACTGAAAAGAAAAATATAAGAAAAAGTTTTGGTAAACTTAAAGAAAGTTTATCTATCCCTAACTTAATTGAAGTACAAAAAAATTCTTACAAAGAACTAACAGAATTTAATGAAGAGTTGCTAGAACTCTCTAAAGGTTTTGATAGGGTATTTAAAAGTATTTTTCCAATCGAAGATTTAAATGATAAAGCAACCTTAGAGTATGTTTCATACAGATTAGAAAAACCGAAATTTGATGTTGAGGAGTGTATAGCAAGAGGTCTTACGTATTCATCGGCTCTTAAGTGCACTTTAAGATTAGTGGTTTATGAAATAGATCAAGAAAATAATACAAAAGATATTTTATCAGCTAAAGAGCAAGAAGTTTATATGGGTGAAGTTCCTATGATGACTAATAGTGGAACTTTTATTACTAACGGTGTTCAAAGAGTTGTAGTAAACCAAATGCATAGAAGTCCAGGTGTATTTTTTGATCACGATAAAGGAAAAACTCATGCAAGTGGTAAGCTTTTATTTAATTGTAGAGTAATACCTAATAGAGGCTCTTGGTTAGATTTTGAATATGATGTTAAAGATTTTTTATATTTTAAAATTGATAGAAAAAAGAAAATTTTTTCATCTACTTTATTATTAGCTCTAGGTTATACAAAATCAGAAATTGTAGATGAGTTTTATGAAAGTGAACAATATAATTTTGATCCAAAAACAGAAAAATGGAAAACTAAATTTAATCCAGAAAACTATAAAGCAAAAAATTTCTCAGAGGAAGTAATTGATGCAAAGACTGGTGAAGTAGTAATTAAATTAGGTGACAAGATTAATTTTCTAAGTGCAAAAAAATTAGCTAACGAAGGTTTGAAAGACATACTAGTTTCTAGGGAGTCCTTGTATGGTAAATTTTTACACAGAGATGTCAAAGTTAATGAAGAAGAGGATGGTGTATTTAAAATTGGGACTGAATTAAATGATACAATTATTCAACAAATTTTAGATGCAAAGATACATACACTTCAAATTTCTGTTACAAACTCTATTAATAAAGGACCTTATCTACTTACAACTATTTTAGCTGATAAAAATAACAGTAAAGACGAAGCAATCACGGAAATCTATAAAATGCTAAGACCCGGTGAGCCGCCAACAATTGAGATAGCAACTCAAATATTTAATAATCTTTTCTTTAGCTCAGACAGATATGATTTGTCGGATGTTGGAAGAGTTAAAATGAACTCTAGATTAAACCAAGAATGCTCTGACAAAATAACTATATTAAGAAATGATGATATAATTGCAATTATTCATAAAATGTTAGATTTACGAGATGGTAAAGACGATGTTGATGACATAGACCACCTAGGAAATAGAAGGGTACGTTCTGTTGGAGAGTTAGTTGAGAACCAAGCTAGAATTGGTGTTTACAGAATGGAGAGAGCTATTAAAGAAAAAATGACAACTCTAGATGTTGAATCAGCAATGCCACAAGATTTAATTAATGCCAAACCATTAACAGTTTCATTGAAAGATTTTTTTGCAAGTTCACAACTATCTCAGTTTATGGACCAAACAAATCCGTTATCTGAAATTACTCACAAAAGAAGAGTTTCAGCATTAGGTCCGGGTGGCTTAACAAGAGAAAGAGCAGGTTTTGAAGTTAGAGACGTGCATCCAACTCACTATGGAAGAATTTGTCCAATTGAGACACCAGAGGGTCCAAATATTGGTTTGATTAATAGTTTATCCACATATGCAAAAATTAATAAGTATGGCTTTATTGAAAGCCCATATAAAAAAGTAAAAGATGGTGTTGTTCAAGATAAAGTCGAATACTTATCAGCAATGGAAGAAACTAAATTTACTATTGCTCAAGCAAATACAAAACTTGATAAAAATGGAAAAATCACTGAAGAACTAGTTTCGTGCAGACAAAATCTAAACTTTCTTTTATCTAAACCTGACTCTATTGATTACATTGACGTATCACCAAAACAATTAGTTTCAGTTGCAGCATCATTAATTCCATTCTTAGAAAATGATGACGCGAACAGAGCCTTAATGGGATCAAACATGATGAGGCAAGCAGTTCCATTATTAAAACCAGAATCGCCACTTGTTGGTACAGGAATTGAAAGTGATGTTGCTTTAGACTCAGGAGTTACAATAGTCGCAAAACGTGATGGAATCGTTGATAAAATTGATGGTAAAAGAATTGTAATCAAAGTAACAGAGGAAACTGATTTTAGTAAATCTGGTGTTGATATTTATAACCTACAAAAATTTAAAAGATCAAATCAGAATACTTGTATTAATCAAAGACCCCTTGTTAGAGTCGGTGATAAAGTAAAAACTGGAGATATAATTGCAGATGGACCTTCAACAAAATTAGGTGAACTTGCCTTAGGGAAAAACGTAACGGTAGCATTTATGCCATGGCAAGGTTATAACTTTGAGGATTCAATTTTAATTTCTGAAAGATGCGTTACCGATGATGTCTTTACATCAGTTCATATTGTTGAATATGAAATCATGGCAAGAGATACAAAACTTGGTGAGGAAGAAATAACAAGAGATATACCAAATGTTAATGAGGAAGCACTAAAAAACCTTGATGAGTCCGGAATAGTTTATATCGGAGCCGAAGTAAATGCTGGAGATATTTTAGTTGGTAAAGTTACTCCAAAAGGAGATTCAGCATCCGGACCTGAGGAAAAATTATTACGATCAATTTTTGGAGAAAAGGCCATTGATGTAACTGATACTTCTCTAAGAATGTCAAGAGGATCTAGTGGAACGGTTGTTGATGTTAGAGTATTTAACAGACACGGTATTGAAAAAGATGAAAGATCAATAACTATTGAAAGAGCTGAAATTGAACAAGTACAGCAAGATAAAATAGTTGAAGAAGAAATTTTAGAAAGAAGTATTAAGCAAAGAGCATCACAATTTTTATCAGGTTCAACTTTGACCAAAAAAGTTAAAGATTTATCTGAAGGAACGAAATTAGACTTTGAAACTATAAATAAATTATCAATTAACGATGTCTTCAAAATTACAGTAGGAAACACAAACAATGAAGCAACATTAGCTCAATTAAAAGATCAATACAATAAAGCCAAACAAGACATTACAGAAAGATTTGAGGATAAAGTTCTAAAAATAAGAAGTGGAGATGATTTATTACCAAGCGTTATGAAGATGGTAAAAGTTTTTGTTGCTATTAAAAGAAGATTAAGACCTGGTGATAAAATGTCTGGAAGACACGGTAATAAAGGGGTTGTAAGTAAAATTGTACCTGTTGAAGATATGCCGTATAGAGAAGATGGTAGAGCGGTAGATATTGTGTTAAATCCACTGGGAGTGCCAAGTAGGATGAATGTGGGTCAAATTTTAGAAACACATCTAGGTTGGGCTTGTAAAGAATTTGGAGAACAAGTTAAAAATTTAGTTAACGAAAATAATAAAAAAATTGAAAGAACCGAAAAAATAGAAAAATTTTTAAAATCTGTTTATGGAGAAGAAATTTTTAATGAAAAAGTCGATAAACTAAGTAAGAACGAATTTAAGGACCTTTGTGAAAATCTTCAAGATGGTATCGCAATTTCCACCCCAGTTTTCGATGGCGCTAAAGAGAAAAATGTTACAGAGATGCTTAAACTAGCAAATTTACCTGGATCTGGACAAACTTACTTGTGGGATGGAAGAACCGGAGAAAAATTTGATAGACCCGTGACAGTTGGAATAATCTATATGTTAAAACTTCATCATTTGGTGGAAGATAAAATACACGCAAGATCTACAGGACCATACAGTTTAGTCACTCAACAACCACTTGGTGGAAAAGCACAGTTAGGTGGTCAAAGATTTGGTGAAATGGAAGTATGGGCTCTCGAAGCCTATGGTGCATCTTACACATTACAAGAAATTTTAACTGTAAAATCTGACGATGTTGCTGGAAGAGTAAAGGTGTATGAAACAATAGTTAAAGGTGAAGAAAATTTTGAATCTGGAATACCAGAGTCCTTTAACGTATTGGTTAAAGAGATTAAATCTTTAGCATTAAATGTGGAGCTAAATTAATGAAAAAAGAATTAACAGATTTATTTAAAGGGAGCGAGATATCTGAAGCTCAGAACTTTAATAGCATAAAGATTTCACTTGCTAGTCCAGAAAAAATTAAGTCATGGACATATGGTGAAATTAAAAAGCCTGAAACTATAAATTACAGAACATTTAGACCAGAAAAAGATGGTTTGTTCTGTGCTAGAATTTTTGGACCAATCAAAGATTACGAGTGTTTATGTGGTAAGTATAAAAGAATGAAATTTAGGGGAATTATATGTGAAAAGTGTGGTGTTGAAGTAACAAAATCAAATGTAAGACGAGAAAGAATGGGTCACATAAATCTTGCAACCCCAGTAGCACACATTTGGTTTTTAAAATCTCTTCCAAGTAGAATTGCTTTAGCTGTAGACATGAAGTTAAAAGAGATCGAAAGAGTTCTTTATTTTGAAAACTTTATAGTGATTGAACCAGGTTTAACTGGTCTACAAAAAAATCAACTTTTGAATGAAGAAGAGTTGGCAAAGTATCAAGACGAATTTGGTGAAGAGAGTTTTACTGCAGGTATAGGTGCTGAAGCTGTTCTTGAAATGTTAAAAAATTTAGATTTAGAATTAGAAAGGAAAAACCTTGTAAGCTTTATTAAAGAGACTAAATCTAAAGTTAATGAAGAGAGAGCAATTAAAAGATTGAAATTAATAGAGTCATTTATCGAAACTGGTCAGAAACCTGAATGGATGATTATGACTGTAGTTCCAGTTATACCACCTGAATTAAGACCCCTTGTTCCTTTAGACGGTGGAAGATTCGCAACATCAGATCTGAACGATTTGTATAGAAGAGTAATTAACAGAAATAATAGATTAAAAAGACTAATGGATCTTAAGGCTCCAGACATAATTGTAAGAAATGAAAAAAGGATGCTACAAGAGTCTGTTGATGCACTTTTTGATAACGGAAGAAGAGGAAGGGTAATTACAGGAACAGGTAAGAGACCACTTAAATCTTTAGCTGAAATGTTAAAAGGTAAGCAGGGAAGGTTTAGACAAAATTTATTAGGAAAAAGAGTAGATTATTCTGGAAGATCAGTAATTGTTGTAGGTCCAGATTTAAAATTGCATGAATGTGGACTACCAAAAAAAATGGCTTTAGAGTTATTTAAGCCCTTTTTATATGCAAGATTAAACAAATTAGGTTTAGCATCAACAATTAAACAGGCTAAAAAATTAGTTGAAAAAGAAACTAATGCGGTTTGGGACGCTTTAGAATTAATTGTTAGAGAGCATCCTGTTCTATTAAACAGAGCACCAACGCTCCATAGATTGGGAGTACAAGCGTTTGAACCAAAATTAATTGAAGGAGATGCAATTGAGTTGCATCCTTTGACTTGTGCAGCATTTAATGCTGATTTTGATGGTGATCAAATGGCAGTTCATGTTCCTTTAAGTTTAGAGGCTCAATTAGAAGCGAGAATTTTAATGTTATCTACAAATAACATTCTCTCACCTTCAAATGGTAAACCAATTATCGTACCAAGTCAGGATATGATTTTAGGTATATATTATCTGTCACAAGATCCTATATCAGATAAACCAGCTGGATATTTTACAAACTCAGATCAAATTGAATTTGCACTATCTTCTGGTCAAATAAATGTTCATAGTACTATTATTTCAAGATATGAGACTTTAGATGAAAAAGGGAGCAAAAAAATAGAAAAATATACTTCTACAGCAGGAAGATTTTTATTAGCAAATTTATTACCTAAAAATAGTAATATTAAGTTTTCTTTAGTAGATAGATTATTGCCTAAAAAAGTTGTTTCAGAAATAATTGATATTGTATTTAGATTTTGTGGCCAAAAAACTACTGTTATTTTCTGTGATAAACTTAAAGACTTAGGTTTTAAACATGCATTTAAAGCAGGTATTTCATTTGGTAAAGATGATCTTGTAATTCCTGAAAATAAAACGCAATTAATAGATGATACCAAAAAATTAATTGCCGATTACGAAACACAATATGCTGAAGGGTTAATTACAAGAGGAGAGAAATATAATAAAGTTGTCGACGCTTGGTCTAAATGTACAGATAAAGTAGCTGGTGAAATGATGAAAGGCATTTCTGCAACTGAAAAAACTTCAGAGGGATTAAAAATAAATTCAGTTTTTATGATGGCAGATAGTGGTGCTAGAGGTTCAGCAGCTCAAATGAAACAATTAGCTGGAATGAGAGGTTTAATTGCTAAGCCTTCAGGTGAAATTATCGAAAGTCCTATTATTTCAAATTTTAAAGAGGGATTAACTGCATTAGAATATTTCAACTCTACACACGGAGCAAGAAAGGGATTAGCAGATACAGCTTTAAAAACTGCTAGTTCTGGTTATTTGACAAGAAGATTATGTGATGTGGCTCAAGACTTAACAATTACCAAGTCTAAGTGTAATAGTCCTGGGTTTATTGAACTTTCTGAAATTTTAGAAGGAGGAAATGTAGTTGTAAGCTTGTCCGAAAGAGCTCTAGGAAGAGTTACAGCTGCTGAAGTGAAAAATCCATTAACTGGAGAAGTAATTATAAAAAAATCTGAAATGATCGATGAAGCAGGTTGTGATAAAATTGATGCAGCAGGTGTTAAATCAATAAAAGTTTATTCAGTAATGACATGTAGTTCAAAAGAAGGTGTTTGCGCTATGTGTTATGGTAGAGATTTATCTAGAGGTAAGATGGTTCACGTGGGAGAGGCAATTGGAATGATCTCAGCACAATCAATCGGAGAACCAGGTACACAGTTAACGATGAGAACTTTTCACGTAGGAGGGACAGCTTCAGTTAAACAAGATTCTCAAATTATCACTAAAAGTGATGGAACCTTAAAAATAATTAATTCAAATATTTTAGAGGACTCCAAAAAGAATTTGATTGTTATGGGTAGAAACACTCAGCTTTCCATAGAGGATGATAAAGGAGTTCAAATAGCAGTATATAAAGTTGCTTATGGTTCAAGATTATTTTTTAATAATGGAGATAAAGTAAAAGCTAATACTAAAATCTGCGAATGGGATCCATACACTACACCTGTTATTGCTGAAAAAAGTGGTACAGCTAGTTATGTAGATTTAATTGATGGTGTATCTATCCAAGAAACTACCGATGATGCAACAGGAATTTCCTCTAAGTCAGTAATAGATTGGAGGGGACAATCAAAAAGTACAGATTTAAAACCTAGAATTACACTAAGAGATGAAAAAGGAAATGTAATTAAAAAAGCTGATGATAATGAAGCAAGGTATTACCTCGTACCAGACTCAATTCTGTCAATTAAAGACGGCCAAAAAGTTTATGCTGGTGATGTAATTGCAAGATTACCGAAAGAAACTACAAAAACAAAAGATATAACGGGAGGCCTTCCTAGAGTTGCTGAGTTATTTGAGGCTAGAAAAGCTAAGGATAGTGCAATTATTGCAGAAAATGATGGTAGTGTAGTTTTTGGAAAAGAAGTGAGAGGAAAACAAAGAGTGTCGATTGTCCCAGAAGATGGAACCGAACCTTCTAATTATCTTATTCCAAAAGGAAAACACATTAATTTTAATCCTGGTGAAAAAATCCAAAAGGGTGAATATCTTTTAGACGGTCAACCATTACCACATGATATTTTAAGGATATTAGGTATTAAGGAATTAACAGAATATTTTGTTAACCAAGTTCAAGAAGTATATAGATTACAAGGTGTAATTATTAATGATAAGCATATCGAAACTATTTTAAGACAAATGCTTAAAAAAATTGAAGTTAAAGTATCTGGTGATTCTAGTTATTTACCTGGTGAAGTTGTTGATAGAATTAAGTTTGATAATACTAATGAGAAATTAGTTGCTGATGGCAAAACGCCTGCTGTTGGAGAAAGAGTTCTAATGGGTATCACCAAAGCTTCACTTCAAACAGAGTCTTTTATTTCTGCGGCTTCGTTTCAAGAAACAACGAGAGTATTGACAGATGCAGCTATTAAAGGAAAAGTTGATCCATTAAACGGCTTAAAAGAGAACGTCATTGTTGGAAGATTAGTTCCTGCAGGTACTGGTAATATTAAAAATAGATGGAACAATAAAGCCTTAGAAGATGATAACAATTTCTTAGCTGAACAAGATAAAATAGAAGCATCAGAAATTGAGGAAACACAGGCAAATCAGTAAAAAAATCCCCTAAAAATTGCAGTTTTAGTTTGACAAAGAGGTATTAATAAGTATTTTGGCGATGTTTTTGGTTGGAATGTAGTGCTTTCAACAGTACTAAACGCTGCCACAAAATAACCTGTCAGTTATTTTCATCTAAAAATATTTAATTAATTATTTAAAATTTATGCCTACTATTAATCAGTTGCTAAGAAAAAAAAGAGTAAAGCCTGCCGCAAGGAATAAAGTTCCTGCTTTACAAAAACAGCCTTTAAAGAGAGGTGTTTGTGTAAAAGTTTATACAACAACCCCTAAGAAACCAAACTCTGCATTAAGAAAAGTTGCAAGAGTAAGATTGTCAAATGGTTTTGAGGTTACAGCTTATATTCCTGGAGAAGGTCATAACCTTCAAGAACACTCAGTTGTACTGATTAGAGGTGGTAGGGTAAAAGATTTACCAGGTGTACGTTATCATATCTTAAGAGGTAATCTAGATACTCAAGGTGTTGCAAACAGAAAAAAAAGAAGATCTTTGTATGGAACGAAAAAAGGGAAATAATGTCTAGAAAAAAAACTCAACCAAAAAAAAATATAGTTCCGGATCCAAAATTTAAGTCAACTATTATTCCAAAATTAATTAACAATATAATGTATGATGGTAAAAGAGGTTTAGCTGCTAAAATAGTTTATGATGCTATAGATAAAATTAAAACCAAAACAAAAGATGAGCCAATTAATATTTTTAATGAAGCAATTAACAATATAAAACCAACTGTTGAAGTTAGATCCAGAAGAGTTGGTGGTGCAACCTATCAAGTACCTGTAGAGGTAAAAAATAAAAGAGCACAAGCTTTAGCTATTAGATGGTTAGTTGAGTCAGCAAGAAAAAGAAAAGATAAACATATGGCAGATAAAATTTTTAATGAGCTCTACGATGCTTATGAAAAAAAAGGTGCTGCTGTTAAAAAAAGAGAGGATGTGCATAAAATGGCTGAGTCAAATAAAGCTTTTGCACATTTTAGGTGGTAATAAATTATGTCTAGAACTCATACTTTAGATAAATATAGAAATATCGGTATCATGGCCCACATAGATGCTGGAAAGACAACTACCACAGAAAGAGTTCTATACTACACTGGAAAGAGTCATAAAATTGGTGAGGTGCACGATGGTGCTGCAACAATGGATTGGATGGAACAAGAACAGGAAAGAGGTATCACAATAACATCTGCGGCTACTACTTGTTTTTGGAATGACCATAGAATTAATATTATAGATACCCCTGGACATGTAGACTTTACGATTGAAGTAGAAAGATCTTTAAAGGTTTTAGATGGTGCAGTTGCTGTATTTGATGGTGTTGCGGGTGTAGAGCCTCAATCTGAAACAGTATGGAGACAAGCAGATAAATATAAAGTACCAAGAATTTGTTTTGTGAACAAATTAGATAGGACAGGTGCTGATTTCTTTAGATGTGTAGATATGATTAGGGATAGATTAGGTGCCAAACCTTTAGTTGTGCAAGTTCCTATTGGTGTTGAAGCTTCTTTATCTGGAGTAGTTGATCTTGTTAAAATGAAAGCTCAAGTTTGGAAAAATGAAGCACTGGGAGCTGAATGGGAATACAAAGAAATTCCAGAAGACTTAAAAGAAATTTCAGAAAAATATAGAACAGAATTAGTAGAAACAGCTGTTGAACAGGACGAAAAGCTAATGGAGGCTTATTTAAATGGCGATGAAATAAAAGAGGAAGATTTAGTCAAATGTATAAGAAAAGGAACACTTAACTTTAGTTTTGTTCCTGTATTAACAGGTTCAGCATTTAAAAACAAAGGTGTTCAACCTTTACTTGATGCTGTTGTAAATTATTTACCAAGTCCAGTGGATATTGGTTCTATCAAAGGAACTAAATTAGGTAGTGAAGATGAAATGGAAATGAAATTTGAAGACAGTGTTCCATTCTCTGCTTTAGCTTTTAAAGTTGCTAATGATCCATTTGTTGGATCATTAACTTTTATTAGAGTCTATTCAGGTACCATTAAAACTGGTACGGCAGTATTCAATTCCTCTAAAGAGAAAGAAGAGAGAGTTGGAAGAATGCTTCTAATGCATGCAAACTCTCGAGAAGACATTAAAGAAGCCAACGCAGGCGATATAGTAGCATTAGCTGGATTAAAAAATACAATTACAGGACACACTTTATGTGATAAAGAAAATTCTGTTCTTCTTGAACCAATGGAATTCCCTGATCCAGTTATTGAAATTGCAGTAGAACCAAAAACAAAAGCGGACCAAGAAAAAATGGGTGAAGCTTTAGGTAGGTTAGCTAAGGAAGATCCATCCTTTAGAGTTACATCAGACGAAGAGTCAGGACAAACAATTATTAAAGGAATGGGTGAATTACACTTGGATATTATTGTTGATAGAATGAAAAGAGAATTTAAAGTAGAAGCCAATGTTGGAGCTCCTCAAGTTGCTTATAGAGAAACTATAGAAGCTGCTTCAGAGGTTGAATATACTCACAAAAAACAAAGTGGTGGTGCTGGTCAATTTGCAAAAGTTAAACTTTTAGTTGAGCCTCAAGAACCTGGTAAAGGTCGAGATGTTGAAAGCAAAATTAAAGGTGGTGCAATTCCAAAGGAATTTATCCCTGGTGTTGAAAAGGGCATAGAAACAGTTTCAGATACTGGGATTTTAGCTGGTTTTCCAATGATTGATTACAAAGTAACTATCTTAGATGGTTTACATCACGATGTTGACTCAAGTGTATTGGCATTTGAATTAGCGAGTAGAGCTTGCTTTAAAGAGGCTTGTACAAAAGGCGGTTTAAAATTATTAGAACCTGTAATGAGAGTTGAAGTAGTAACACCTGAAGATTACATGGGTGATGTTATTGGTGATTTAAACAGTAGAAGAGGTCAAATCAGTACTCAAGAGCAAAGAGGTAATGCAACTGTAATTACAGCAATGGTTCCTTTAGCTAATATGTTTGGTTATATAAATAATCTAAGATCAATGTCTCAAGGTAGAGCACAATATTCAATGTTTTTTGATCATTATTCAAAAGTCCCACAAAATGTTCAAGACGAAGTAACTAAGAAGATTGCAGGTTAATCATGGAAAAACAGAATATTAGAATTAAATTAAGAGCATATGACAACAAAGTTTTAGATGCCTCTACTGAAGAAATTGTTAATACAGTAAAAAGAACTGGAGCAACAATTAAGGGACCAATTCCATTACCTACTAGAATAGAAAGATATACAGTTTTAAGATCACCTCACATTGACAAAAAAAGTAGAGAACAATTTGAATCAAGAACACATAAAAGATTAATTGATATTATTGAACCAACACCACAAACTGTAGAAGCATTGATGAAACTTGATTTAGCTTCTGGTGTAGATGTGGAGATAAAAATTTAATTATGAGTGAGATAGCTTTATTAGGAAAAAAAATAGGAATGACAAGAGAATTCTATAAATCAGGTCAGTTAGTTCCTGTGACTGTCCTTAAGGTAGAAAAAGCTAGAGTTATTCAAGTTATTGAAGAGGAAAAAAGAGGATACAAAGCAGTTCAGCTTGGATATGGAAAAATTAAAAATTCAAAATTAACAAAAGCAATGAAAGGTGTTTTTTCTAAAAAAAATACAGAAGCTAAGAAAAAATTAAAAGAATTTAGGGTAAATGATACATCTGTCTACAAAGAAGGAAACGAGTTTGGTTTAGAAATATTCAAAGATATTAAATTTGTAGACACAAGATCAAAGACAATTGGTAAAGGTTTTGCAGGAGCTATGAAAAGACATAATTTCGGTGGTTTAAGAGCCAGTCACGGTGTTTCAATATCACACAGAGCACATGGTTCAACTGGGCATAGTCAAGATCCAGGAAAAGTTTTTAAAGGAAAAAAAATGGCTGGTCATATGGGTGACAAGCTAAGAACAATGCAAAATATTGAAATAATAAAAACGGACTTGGACAACGAACTTCTTTACTTAAAAGGATCAATACCTGGTTCAAAAAATTCTGAAGTAATGGTTAAAAAATCAGTAAAAAATATAAACAAAATGACAATTGGTGAGAAACAGGCGGCTGCAGAAGAGGCTAAAAAAACACCTGAGAAAAAGAAAAAATAATGAAATTAGATAAAATTAGCATAGACGGAAAAAAAGATAGTATAGAAGTTTTGGATAAGATTTTTTCTGCAAAAATAAACCATAAATTAGTTAGCGCTGTTCTTTATAAAACAAATGCTAATTACAAAGGAAGACATGCCAAAACTAAGCAACAAAATGAAGTAAAAGGACCAACTTCAAAAATATATGCTCAAAAAGGGACTGGTGGTGCAAGGCATGCTAGTAGAAAAGCTCCTATATTTGTTGGTGGTGGTATTGCCCATGGACCAAAGGGCGAATTGGCCTATAAAAAAAGAAAACTAAACAAAACTGAGAAAAAACAAAGCGTAGCTTCATTAATTACTGAAAAAAATAATAATAAAAATTTATTAATCTTAAACGATTTTAGTTCTGAAATTAAAAAAACAAAAGAGATGAACTCAATTATTAATAAACTTGAAATTACAAATTCACTAATAATTTTAGATAAAAATTCAAAAGAAAAAATTGAAAAATCAGTGAGAAATATTCCAAATGTTAAAGTTACTGATGTAAATCATTTTAGTGCTTACGATATTATTAAATTTAAAAAAGTTGTATTCACAGAAAGTTCAGTGAAAGAATTAGAAAAGAGATATTCATAAAATGGAAAAAATACACTTATACGACAAAATTCTATCACCTGTAGTTACTGAGAAATCAACTAACTTGTCTGAACTGAATAAAATTGTATTTAAAGTTCCAGATGGTGCAAATAAGAAAAATTTAAAAAAAAATATTGAAAAAATATTTAAAGTTAATGTGACTAAAATAAATATTATAAATAAACAAAACAGAACAAAAGTTACCAGAGGTAAAAAAGTAAAAGTATCTGGATATAAAAAAGCAATAATTACTTTAAAAAAAGGTCAAAGTATTGATCTAACAACAGGAATTTAATAAATGGCATTAAAAACTTTTAAACCATATACAAAATCTACAAGAGGCACCATTTTAGTTGATAGAACTGGTTTATGGAAAGGTAAACCATTCAAGAAGTTAGTTTCACCTAAAAATGCGATGAAAGGTAGAAATAATAACGGTCATATCACCTCTATTAATAGAGCTGGTGGACATAAAAAAATGTACAGACATGTGGATTTTTATCGAAAAAAATTCGACATGGAAGCTACAGTTGAAAGGATTGAATATGATCCTAATAGATCATGCTACATAATGTTAGTTAAATTTGAGGATGGTACTCACTCATATTTCTTAGCACCACAAAAAGTTAAAGTTGGAGATAAAGTTGAGAGCGGTTCTAAAAAAGAAATTAAAGTAGGTAATTGTATGCCATTGCAAGATATTCCAGTAGGTATCAATATACATAATGTCGAGATACAACCAGGTGGTGGTGGAAAAATCGCTAGAGCAGCTGGTTCATCAGTTACTATTAGCGGTCTAGATGGAAACTATAGTTTAATAAAATTAGCCTCAGGTGAAGTGAGAAAAATAGATTCAAGAGCTTTAGCTACAGTTGGAATTTTAAGTAATCCAGATCAAAAAAATATTAAAATTGGAAAAGCAGGTAGATCAAGATGGTTGGGTAGAAGACCTCACACTAGAGGTGTTGTTAAAAACCCAGTTGATCACCCACATGGAGGTGGTGAAGGAAAATCTGCTGGTGGAAGACATCCAGTTTCACCTACAGGACAATCTGCTAAAGGGTTAAAAACTCGAGATAACAAGAGAACAGATAAATTTATAGTTAAGAGAAGAAATAAGAGGAAGGACACTAAGTAATGGCTAGAGCAGTTTGGAAAGGTCCTTTTGTAGAAGAAAGCTTGATGAAGAAAGTTGAAAAGTATAAAGATAATCCAAAGAAAATTCCTATTAAAACTTGGTCAAGAAAATCTACAATTTTACCAGATTTTGTAGGGGTAAGTTTCCAAATTTATAATGGCAAAAAATTTATACCAATAACTGTTTCAGAAGATATGGTTGGACATAAATTAGGTGAGTTTGCACCAACAAGAACGTTCTTTGGTCATACACCAGCTGATAAAAAAGCTAAACCAGCAACAGCAGAGAAGAAATAACTATGGGCAAGAAAAAGAAAATAGATAAATCTAACGAAAAAACAGTGAAGTCTGTTAACAACGGTATTAGATCAAGTGTTAGAAAGCTAAATCCAATACTAAAAAGTATTGTTGGCAAAAAAGTTGATGCTGCAATTAGAGATTTACAATTTTCTGAAAAGAGAGTTACAAGAGATGTGAGAAAAACTATTAGTTCAGCGGTAGCCAATGCTGAAAATAATTTTCAATACGATATTGATAAGTTAATAGTTAAAGAGGCATATTGTGGAAAAAAAATAATTATGAAAAGATTTAGACCAAGAGCAAAAGGTAGAGCGGCACCAATATTAAAACCTTGGTCAACTGTTACAATAATTTTATCAGAAGCAAAACAAATGGAGAAGCATGGGGCAAAAAGTTAATCCTGTAGGTTTTAGATTAGGTGTCAACAGAGGATGGGACTCTGTATGGTATGCTAAAAAAAAAGATTTTGGAAATTATCTAATCGAAGATTTTAAAATTCGAGAATATATCAAGAAGAATGTAATCAATTCGGGAGTGTCTAAGGTAATGATCGAAAGAACATCTAATAAATGTTATGTTACAATCTATACTTCTAGACCCGGATTTGTTATTGGAAAAAAAGGAAGTGATATAGACAAAATTAAAAACAATCTTTCAAAATTCACAACAAATGAAGTTAATCTAAATATTAAAGAAGTTAAAAAACCTGAGACTAATGCATATTTAGTAGCTGAAAACATAGCTCAGCAACTTGTTAAAAGAATTTCTTATAGAAGAGCCATGAAAAGAGCAATGCAATCATGTATTAGATTGGGTGCCAAAGGAATTAAAGTTTCAGTTAGTGGAAGACTTGGTGGAAACGAAATAGCAAGAACAGAGTGGTTGAGAGACGGAAGTATTCCATCACACACTTTAAGAGCCGATATAGATTATGCAGAGGCAGAGGCTCTTACAACTTATGGAATTATTGGAATTAAAGTTTGGATTTATAAAGGTGAGGTTTTTGCTAGAGAATTTAGTCAAGAAACTAACAAGGTAACACCAAAGGAAGGTAAACAATAATGCTTCAACCAGTAAGAACAAAGTGGAGAAAAGCTCACAAAGGTAGAATTCATGGTAATGCTACAAGAGCAAGCACTATTAATTATGGAGCTTACGCATTAAAAGCTTTACAGCCTGAGAGAGTTACTGGAAAACAGATTGAAGCTGCAAGAGTTGCTTTAACCAGACACATGAAAAGACAAGGAAGAGTTTGGACAAGAATATTTCCAAATATACCAGTTTCTAAAAAACCAATCGAGGTTAGGATGGGTAAAGGAAAAGGTTCACCTGAATACTTTGCATGTAGAGTAAAACCAGGAAGAATATTATTTGAAGTTGATGGAGTATCTGAACAAATTGCAAAAGAAGCTTTATACAAAGCATCAGCAAAATTACCAATTAAAACCAAAACTATTAAGAGATTTGCATAATGAAGAAACAAGAAATTAAAAAATTATCAAAGGACGAAATAGTGAAAAATATAGATAAACTTAAAAAGGATCTTTTTAATTTTAGATTTCAAAAAATGAATTCACAAGTAACAAATCCAGCTAAAATTGGGGAAACTAGAAGAACGATCGCAAAATTAAAAACAATTTTAAGAGGAAAAGCAAATGCCTAAAAAAATACTTACAGGTGTGGTTATAAGCGATAAACCAAACAAAACAGTTACTGTTATGGTAGAACGTAAATATTCTCATCCAGTATTAAAAAAAGTAATTAAAGTAAGAAAAAACTATAATGCTCATGATGAAAATAATAAGTACAAAACCGGTGATAAAGTTTCAATTATTGAGAGCAAACCTTTTTCTAAAAATAAAAAATTTCAAGTTATGGAGATTAATAAGTAATGATTGGTGTTCAAACAGAATTACAAGTAGCAGACAATACTGGTGCAAAAAGAATTGAGTGTATTAAAGTATTAGGTGGTTCAAAAAGAAGATACGCTAGTATTGGTGATACAATTGTAATTGCAGTTAAAGAAGCTATGCCTAAAGGAAAAGTTAAAAAGGGATCTGTGCATAAGGCTGTTGTTGTGAGGGTTAAAAAAGGAATCCACAGAAATGATGGTTCAAAAGTAAAATTTGATAATAATGCAGCTGTATTAGTTGATGATAAAGGAGAGCCAGTAGGAACAAGGATTTTTGGTCCTGTTACAAGAGAATTAAGAAGCAGAGGTCAAATGAAAATTATTTCATTGGCTCCGGAGGTTTTATAATGATTAAAAAAGGTTTAAAAGTAAAAGTTTTAACTGGAAAAGATAAAAAAAAAGAAGGTGAAGTTATTGAAATTGATAGAGCTAATAATAGAGCTAAGGTTAAAGAAATAAATATGGTTAAAAAGCATGTTAAAACAACGAAAGAGAAAAAAGGTGGAATTTTTCCTAAAGAAAGTTTCATACATATTTCTAATTTGAAACTAATTGATGAAAAGGCTGCTAAGAAAAAAGAGGCTAAAAAATAATGACACCAAGATTAAAAGAAATATTTAATAAAGAAATTAAACCCGCGTTAAAAGATCAGTTTGGTTTCAAGAATATTTATATGGCTCCCAGAATTGAAAAAATTATTTTAAATATGGGTCTTGGCTTAGATGCTTCAGACTCTAAGATTTTAAAATCATGTGAAGAAGATGTGGCTAAAATTACTGGACAAAAACCAGTAACAACAAAATTTAAAAAATCAGTTGCAAACTTTAAAACAAGAAAAGGTTCAAACGCTGGTTTAAAAGTGACGTTAAGAAAAAATAGAATGTATGAATTCTTAGATAGATTAGTTAATATAGCATTACCTAGAATTAAAGATTTTAGAGGTTTATCAACAAAGGGTTTTGATAAATCTGGCAATTATACATTCGGTATCAAAGAGCATATAATTTTTCCAGAAGTAAGTTTTGATAGAGCAGACAAGGTTAGAGGTTTAGATATAGTAATTGTTATAAAAGCAATTAATAAAGAACATAGTTTTGCTTTACTAGAAAAAATGAATTTTCCATTTATTAAAAAAGGAGATAATTAAATATGGCAAAGTTAAGCGCTGTTAATAAAAATAAAAAAAGAATAAAGCTTTCTGAAAGGCTTTACAAAAAAAGACAAGCATTAAAAAAAATTGTTATGGATAAAAAAATTTCATTAGAAGAAAGATTTAAAGCGCAGCAAAAATTATCTAAACTGCCAAGAAATTCTGCAAAAACAAGAGTCATGAACAGGTGTGAGATTACTGGAAGACCACATGGTGTTTACAGAAAATTAAAAATTTCAAGAATTGCATTAAGACAATTAGGATTACAAGGAAAGATACCTGGCTTAGTTAAATCTAGCTGGTAGAAAGGAAAATTATGAGTTTAAGTGACCCAATAGGAGATATGATTGCAAGAGTGAAGAATGCTCAAGCAAGAAATCATAAAAAAGTGGAATTACCTTCATCTAATTTCAAAACAAAAATTGCAGATATACTTAAAAATGAAGGTTTTATAAGAGATTTTAAAGTAAGTTCTGAAGACAAAAAACCAATGCTATCATTAGAACTTAAGTATCATTCTGGCAATCCAGTAATTAGTGCTTTTGAAAGAGTATCGAAACCAGGTAGAAGAATTTTTTCATCTGCACAAAGCTTACCTAAAATAAATAATGGTTTAGGGATTGCTATTGTATCAACTCCAAAAGGAGTAATGACTGATATTGATGCAAGAAAACAAAAAGTTGGTGGTGAAATAATTTGTAAGGTATTTTAATGTCTAAAATAGGTAAAATAAATATATCAATACCTGAAAAAGTAAAAGTTGCTTTAGCTGGCAATATTATAAATATTGAAGGACCTTTAGGAAAAAAATCAATTAATGTTGACCTAGATATGTTTAATTTAGATATAATTGAAGGAAAAGAAATTTCTATTAAGCCAAAAAGAGTAGATCAAAACTCAAAAAGACTTTGGGGAATGAATAGAAGTTTAATTAATAACGCTGTGATAGGATCAAGTACTGGTTATGAAAAAAATTTAGAATTAGTTGGTGTAGGTTATAGAGCAGCATTAAAAGGAAATCATCTAAATTTACAGTTGGGTTATAGCCATGATATCAATTTTGATATACCAGAAGGTATTAAAATTGTTGTTGAAAAACAAACAACATTAAAAATTACTGGATCTGATAAGCAGCTAGTCGGTGAGGTTGCGTCTAAAATTAAAACATTAAGAAAAATTGAACCATATAAAGGAAAAGGCGTACGAGAAAAAGGACAATATGTTCTCAAAAAAGAGGGAAAGAAAAAGTAATGAAACTAAATACTATTATCAGAAAAAGATTTAGAGTTAGCAACAAAGTTAAAAGAGTTGCTTCAAAAGATAGATTTAGATTAAGTATTTCTAGATCATCAAAAAATATTTCAGCTCAAATAATAGATGATACAAAAAAAATAACTTTGTTATCAGCCTCATCTATAGAAAAAGATCTTAAATCTGGTGATAAAGTTAATAAAACAGAATTATCTAAACTGGTTGCTCAAAAATTAGCCAAAAAAGCTCAAGAGAAAAAAATTACTAAAATTTACTTTGATAGAGGTTCTTACAAATATCATGGTAGGATCAAAGTTTTTGCAGAAACTTTAAGAGAAAACGGAATGGAATTTTAATTATGGAAAATTTAAAAGATAAAAAAACAGACGATATATTAGAAAAATTAGTTCACATAAATCGTATTACTAAAGTTGTTAAGGGTGGAAGAAGATTTGGATTTTCAGCTCTAGTTGTTGTTGGTAATCAAGCTGGTAAAATTGGTATTGCTCACGCTAAAGCCAAGCAAGTTCCTGATGCAATCAAAAAAGCGAATGAAATGGCAAGAAGAAAGCTTACACATATTCCATTAAGAGAAGGTAGAACAATACATCATGATGTAAAGGCTAAAGATGGATCTGGTAGGATAGTTTTAAGAGCAGCCTCTAAAGGAACAGGTATTATCGCAGGTGGTCCAGTTAGAGCTGTATGTGAAGTTTTAGGTGTGAAAGATATTGTAGCTAAATCAATGGGAACTTCCAATGCACATAATGTTATTAGAGCAACAATGAAAGCATTAAAGAAGCAAAATTCACCAAAACAAATATCAGCAATAAGAAATAAAAAAATTTCAGAAATAATTGAAAAAAGAGGATAATGATAACTTTAAACAACAGAGAAAAAATTAATAAATCAAAATTAAGAGTTGGTAGAGGTATCGGTTCTGGTAAAGGTAAAACGTCAGGAAGAGGTGTTAAAGGACAAAAATCAAGATCTGGTGTAGCTATAAAAAGTTTTGAGGGTGGACAAATGCCTTTATATAGAAGACTTCCTAAAAGAGGATTTAACCCAATATCAAGAGAAAGTATTGCAATTTTAAATTTGGACAAGATTCAATCCCATATAGATAATAAAAGTATTAATCCAAATGAAGTATTAAATTCAGAGTTGTTAAAAAAACTTAAATTAATAAATAAAAATTCTAAGAAACTTAAAATTTTGGGCTCTGGGGAAGTGAAAGATAAAATTAATATTGAAGCTGACTTAGCCTCAAAATCTGCAATAGAAAAACTTGAAAAAATTGGTGGATCTATTCAATTAAAAAAATAATTTGTTTATATGAGCGCATCATCATCAACAAATGATTTAAGAAATAGGATAATATTTACTATTTTAATCTTAGCTGTTTATAGATTTGGAACCTTTGTACCACTGCCTGGAATTGATCCTGAACAATTAAAAATTATGATGGAAGGTAACCAAAAAGGATTACTTGGAATGTTTAATGTGTTCGCAGGTGGCGCGGTAAGTAGAATGGCAATTTTTGCACTTGGAATTATGCCATATATTTCATCTGCTATTATAGTGCAACTTTTGACAGGTGTTTCAGATTACTTTAAAAATTTAAAAGCTCAGGGTGAAACTGGTAGAGCTAAAATTACACAAATTACTAGATATGGAACAGTATTACTTGCAACAGTTCAAGGATATGGACTATCTGTAGGCTTAGAGTCTTCAGCTGATTTAGTGATAAATCCAGGCGCGTTTTTTAAAATAACTACTGTTACAACTATAGTGGCAGGAACAATTTTTTTAATGTGGTTAGGAGAACAAATTACTCAAAGAGGTATTGGAAATGGTATTTCTCTTATAATATTCGCTGGTATCGTTGCTGAGATTCCAAGAGCATTAGTTACAACTTTCGAACTTGGTAGAACAGGGGCGGTATCGACTTTCATGATTTTATCAATATTCGTTTTATTAATATTGACAATTTTGTTTGTTGTTTTTATGGAGAGAGCTTTAAGAAAAATTATTATAAATTATCCTAAAAGACAAATGGGAAATAAAATGTATGGAGGAGAATCATCACATTTACCATTAAAGATTAATCAAGCTGGAGTAATACCTGCCATATTTGCTTCTGCTCTTTTATTATTGCCTGTAACTTTTTCAAACTTTTCTTTTTCTAATAACGAAACTTTTTTAAATTTAAGCTCCTTTTTCACACAAGGTCAACCACTGTATATGTTACTTTATGCGTCTGGAATAATATTTTTTACATTTTTTTATACATCTATTACTTTTAATCCAACAGAAACTGCAGAGAACTTAAGGAAGTATGGTGGATTTGTGCCAGGAATTAGACCAGGAGAGAGTACGGCTTTATATATCGAAAATATATCAACCAAACTTACTACTATTGGTGCCTTGTATTTAACTTTAGTCTGTCTTATGCCAGAATTTTTAATTGCTAATTATCCTATACCTTTTTATTTAGGTGGTGCATCTATTTTAATTGTTGTTGTGGTGGCTATAGATACCGTAACTCAAATTCAAACACGGTTAATGAGCTCACAATACGAACAATTAATTAAAAAAACAAAATTTGGTAAATAAGTGAATATTATTTTATTTGGACCTCCTGGCGCTGGGAAAGGTACACAGTCTAAATATTTAGTTAAAAAATTAAATGCTTTTCAAATTTCTACTGGTGATTTATTGAGAGAAGAAATTAAAAATAATACTGATATCGGTATTTCTATAATTAATGACATGAAAGAAGGTAAATTTATTAGTGATAAAATTGTTAATCAACTTATAGAAAACCTAGTATTTGATCCTTTAAAAAAAGGTAAATTAATTTTTGATGGATATCCAAGATCTTTGAGTCAGGCTGAAAATTTAAATTCATTACTAATAAATTCAAATCAAAAGCTAGATTTAATCTTATTTCTTAATGTAGACAAAGAAACAATAATCAAAAGGCTTGAAAAAAGAAAAACTATAGAAAACAGATCTGATGATGATATTGATACTATATTAAAAAGACATGATAAATATATGGAAACAACTCAACCAGTTCTTAATTTCTATTCTAAGAATCCAAATTTTAAGGAGATTGATGGAGGCTTAGAAATTCATGAAATAACAAGGAAAATAGAGACTTTTATCAATGTTTAAGACATTGACTTTGAGTAATCTTCTTATATAAAAGTCACAATTTATCACTAAAATTATGGCTCGGATCGCAGGTATAAATATTCCACAAAATAAACTTGTTCATATAGGTTTGACTTATATTTATGGAATTGGTGATAAATTTTCTCAACAGATTTGTTCATCTTTAGAAATTCCAAGAGCAAAAAGAGTGAATGAATTAACAGATGAAGAGATATTAAAAATTAGAGAGTATATTGATCAAAACTTTAAAGTAGAAGGTGATTTAAGAAGAGATTATTCATTAAGTATAAAAAGATTAATCGATTTAGCTTGTTATAGGGGTACAAGACATAGAAAAAAATTACCTGTTAGAGGACAGAGAACCAGATGTAATGCAAGAACAAGAAAAGGTAAAGCAATAGCGATCGCAGGAAAAAAATTAACACCAACTAAAAAATAAATATGGCTAAAGCTGATAAAGTTGAGAATAAAGATCAGAAGGTTGAAAAATCTTCAAAAAAAAGTGTAAAAAGTTCTTATTCAAAAAAGAAAAAAGTTAAGAAAAATATTTTAAATGGAATTGCATATGTGCAATCTACATTTAATAACACAATTATTTCAATAGCAGATACAAATGGAAATGTAATATCTTGGGCGTCTGCTGGACAAAAAGGTTTTAAAGGTTCAAGGAAATCAACTCCATATGCAGCTCAGATAGCCGCAGATTCTGCTGCGTCAAAAGCTTTAGAATATGGAATGAAAACCTTATCAGTTGAAGTAAAAGGTCCAGGATCTGGACGAGAAACTGCTTTAAGGGCTTTACAAGCCAGAGGTTTCAAAATTTTGTCTATAAAAGACACTACACCTATGCCTCATAATGGAACTAGACCACCAAAGAAAAGGAGAGTTTAATGGAAGTCGAAAATGTAAATGTTAAAAATTGGAAGTCATTAATTAAACCATCAAAATTAGATGTACAAATTAGCGAAGACTTAACTCATGCTAAAATAATTGCAGAACCACTTGAAAAAGGTTATGGATTAACTTTAGGTAACTCTTTAAGAAGAATTCTTCTTTCTTCAATCAGAGGTGCAGCTGTTACTTCAATACAAATTGATGGAGTTTTACACGAATTTACTTCAATAAAAGGTGTAAGAGAAGATGTTACTGATATTGTTTTAAACGTAAAATCTTTAGCATTAAAGAGTAATTCTGAAGGCACAAAAAAATTAATTTTAGATGCGAAAGGTCCTGGTGAAATTAAAGCATCGGATATAAGTCCTGTTAACGATGTGGAAATACTTAATCCTGACTTAGTTATTTGTAATCTAGATGAAAACACGTCTTTCCATATGGAGATGAATGTAAATACTGGAAAAGGATATGTACCAGCTGAATTGAATAAACCTGAGGAACCACCTTTAGGGCTTATAGCTATAGACTCACTTTATAGCCCTGTCAAAAAAGTTTCTTATTCAGTAAGCACAGCTAGAGAAGGTAAAGCATTAGATTATGATAAATTAACAATGGAAGTTGAAACTAATGGATCAATTTCTGCTGAGGATGCAGTTGCCTATTCTGCTAGAATATTTCAAGATCAACTAAAAATGTTTGTTAATTTTGATGAACCAGTTGAGGTACCTGTTAAAGAGGTTTCTACAGAGCCTGAGTTTAATAAAAACTTGTTAAGAAAAGTAGACGAGTTAGAATTATCTGTCAGATCAATGAATTGTTTGAAAAATGACAACATTATTTATATTGGTGACTTGGTTCAGAAATCTGAAGGTGAAATGTTGAGAACACCAAATTTTGGGAGAAAATCATTAAACGAAATTAAAGAAGTTTTAACTGGTATGTCTTTATATTTAGGAATGGAGATACCTAACTGGCCACCAGATAATATTGCTGAGATGTCTAAAAAATTGGAGGAAGCAATTTAATGAGACATGGTTTAGCAAATAGGAAGTTAAATAGGACATCAGAACACAGAAAAGCTCTACTTAAAAATATGCTTAATTCCTTAATTAAGTACGAGCAGATTAAAACTACTTTGCCAAAAGCTAAATTTCTTAAACCACAAGCTGATAAGATTATTACATTAGGTAAAAAAGAAACTCTACAAACAACCAAAATGTTGGTTTCTAAATTACAGGATATTAAATCAGCTAATAAAGTTAAAAAAACACTTTCTAAAAGATATCAGAATAGAAAAGGTGGCTACACAAGAATAATTAAGGCTGGATTTAGATATGGAGATAATGCTCCAATGGCAATAATTGAATTTGTTGATAGAGATGTAGAAGCTAAGAGAGTTGATAAACCTAAAAAAGACACAACTAAAGAAGCTCCTAAAACAGAAGAGAAAAAACAAGCTACAGCTTAAATCTTAAATCATGAAAAAATCTTACATCGTTGATTCAACGTGTAATGATATGCGTTTAGACAGATGGTTAAGATTAAAAATTGGAAAAATTCCACAAGGACTTGTTGAGAAATATTTAAGAACAGGAAAAATTAAGCTCAATAAAAAGAAAGTTAAAAGCTCTTTTAAAATAAAAACAAAAGATGAAATAAATATATTTAATATTAAATTTAAAGAAACAATTCAGCAAAAAAAAATTAAGTTTTTACCTTCAAATGAAGTTATCAAATCAAATGAAGATCAAATTATTGACAATAACGATAATTTTATAGTTTTAAATAAAGCTTCTGGTATATCAGTTCAAGGTGGAACTAAATCAAAAAAAAATCTAGTTGATATTTTTGCTAAAAGTAAAATTTTTGAAGGATCAAAACCTTATTCTGTTCATAGATTAGATAAAGATACTTCAGGAGTTTTTATAATTGCTAAAAACAGAGAGAGTGCTCAATTACTTACTTCTTTATTTAGATTAAGGAAGGTGCATAAAACCTATTTAGCTATATGCCAAGGAGAAATTAGCAAAAAATCTGGTGTATGGGATGATGATTTAATTAGATACGATGGTGATAAAAAAATAATCGAAAAAGCAAAAACTATTTTTAATGTTGTTGATAAAAATTCTGAGGCAAGTTTATTAGAATTAAAACCTATTACAGGAAGAAAACATCAGTTAAGAAAACAATTATATGCAATAGGAAATCCTATATTTGGAGATACTAAATACAAATTATCAAATTCCAATAAAGGAGTTAATAAAAATTTAATGTTACATTCGTATCAAATTAAATTTAAAATTAATGAGATAAAATATACATATTCAGCATTATTACCTGATTATTTTAAAAAACTTTTAAAATCTAAAAGGCTTAGATTTTCAAATTTGAAATAAAAATTTTAATTAATTTATCACTTAGATCTGAGTAATCCTGATCAATGATACTTTTTAAATTAGTTACTCCTTTATCTGAAATACCACATGGTATAATTTTTTTATAATTTTGTAGGTCATTATTTATATTTATTGCAAAACCATGATAAGCAATCCATTTACTGACCCTAATACCAATTGCTGCAATTTTTTTGACTCCATTTTTATCTTTGTACCAAATGCCAATATTATTTTTATCTGGAAAAGTTTCTATTTTATAAAATTTTAAAGTTTCAATTATTGTATTTTCAATAACATTTATAAATTTTCTGATATCTTTTTTTTTTCGTAAATCTAAAACAAAATAACAAATTAATTGACCTGGCCCATGGTAGGTAATTTTACCACCTCTATTTGTTTGTAATATTTTGATGGTTTTATCAATAATCTCATTTTCTTTATAGGAAGTTCCTGCTGTAAAAACCTCATTATGTTCTAAAGTCCAAATTAACTCCTCACCTGTGTTTTTGTGTAATTCTTTTAATCTTGCCTCCAATACATTTATAGCATCAAAATAATTTATTGGTTTTATTGACTTTTTGATCTCTACGTTCATTAATAAATTGTATTATCTTTATTATGTATTAATAGTGCAAATCTAAATTATAGGTAGATTTATGTCTTTAACTAAAAAAACTAAAGATAAAAAAGTAAATTTTGAATTTAATAAAGAGTATATAAGAGTTGTTACTAGTAAAATAGCTAATAATGACGCTCAATTTATTACAAATTCATTTAATGAAATGCACCCTGCTGACGCTGCAGATATTATCGAACATCTTAGTGAGGGTGATAGAGAAAGTTTAATTAAATTAAATAACTTCAATATCGATCCTGATGTTTTTGTTGAATTGAATGAGTCTATTCAAACAGAAATTATTACTTATTTATCCTCAGACTCTATAGTGAGTATCCTAAAAGGTTTAGAATCAGACGATGCTATATCTATATTAGAAAATGTTCCTGAAGAGGATAAAAATGTAATTCTTAGCTCTTTACCACCAAAAGATAGATTTGCTCTACTAGAAAGCTTAAGTTATCCAGAGGATACTGCTGCGAGACTTATGCAGCGTGAATTTACAGCAATACCAAGTAATTGGTCTGTAGGTCAAACAATTGATTATTTAAGAGAAAATAAAGATTTACCAGAGGAATTTTTAGAAATTTTTATTGTTAATGAGGATTTTAAACCAATAGGCACTGTTCCTTCATCTAAAGTTTTAACAACACCACGTGATACTAAAATGGCAACAATTATGTCAGAGTCTCAATTATTAATTCCTGTTGAAATGGATAAAGAGGAAGTTGCAAACTTATTTGAAAATTACAATTTAAATTCAGCCGCTGTTGTAGATAAAAACAACAAGTTGGTTGGTATGATTATGAATGATGATGTTTTAACAGTATTGAAGGAGGAGGCTGAAGAAGATGCTTTAAGATTAGCAGGAGTAGGAGATGAAGAAATTACTGATGGAGTTGTAAAAAAAACAAAGAGAAGATTCAATTGGCTTTTGCTAAATCTATTTACAGCCTTTTTAGCAACTTGGTGTATAAGTTTATTTGGGGCAACTATTGAACAAATGGTAGTATTAGCTTTTTTAATGCCAATTGTTGCTTCAATGGGTGGAAATGCTGGAATGCAGACGCTTGCAGTAACAGTAAGAACTATTGCTACCAATGATTTAACTCAAAATAACTTCTCATCAAATGTTTTTAAAGAATTTTCTATTGGTATTCTAAATGGAATTATATTTGCAGTAATAAGTGCTTTTATTGTGCAGATATGGTTTCAAGATAGTATCCTTTCAATGATTATAGCAATATCAATGGTGCTAACAATGATCATAGCTGGATTGTTTGGTATATTAGTTCCTTTTACTTTAAAAAAGATAAATATTGATCCAGCGATTGCTTCAAGTGTTTTTGTTACAACAATTACAGACGTAATTGGTTTTGTTTCTTTTTTGGGTGTTGGAGCCTATTTTTTGTAAAATTAAATGTTATCAATTAATCTTACTTTGTTTAAATAGTAAGCAACAAACAATCTAGAATTTTTTTTTGTTTTTGAAATATTAAGATTATTTATATTTCTTAACTCTAAGTAATCAATTTTAATTTTAAAATTGTTTCTCAATTGTGTTTTTTGAAGATTTAAAAAGCTAGAAATATTTTTCTTATTTTTAATATTTTTTTTAATATTAACTAGTTTTTTATAAACATTTGCGGCAATTTTTAAATGTGACTTATCTAAAAGAAAATTTCTAGATGATAAAGCTACATTATTTTTATCACGAATAGTTTTACAGGAAATAATTCTTACTTTATGATTTTTTTCTAATAATTTTTTAACTAGGTATAATTGTTGAAAATCTTTTTCTCCCATAAATATTTTTTGAGGATTTACAATTTTAGTTAGTCTATCCATTACATCTAAAACTCCTTCAAAATGACCTTTTCTAAATTTAGCGCATAAGATTTTATCTTTTTTAAATAATTTAATTTTTGATTTTTTTTTATCTTTGTAAATATCATTAAAATTAGGAAGATAAACAAAATCAACTTTTTTGCTTTTTGATAGAATTTTTAAGTCTTTTTTTAAATTTCTTGGATAGGTTTTTAAATCTTTTTTACTATTAAATTGTTTTGGATTAATAAAAATACTTACTATAGTTTTTTTACAAAGCTTATTTGATTTATTTATAAGTGATAAATGACCTTTATGAATCCCACCCATGGTAGGAACAAACCCTAGGTCATCAAATGGCCTCAATGATTCAAATAATGAAGAATTGTTTAATAAAACTTTCATTTGTATTAAAATATAAGATAAGTAAAACATTTAAATGATTAAACAAGCAATTATTCCTCTGGCTGGTCTTGGAACAAGATTACTACCTTTAACAAGTGTTTTTGCTAAAGAACTTCTACCTATTAATGGCAAACCAGGGATTGAATATATTCTTGATGAATGTATCGAAGCAGGCATTAAAGAAATTGTGTTTATAATTTCTACCCAAAAATTAATGATAAAAAAATATTTTTATAACGACCAATTTTATAAAAAAATTATTAAAAAAAAGAAAGATCCTAGAATAATTAATGAGTACAAGAAAATACTTAAATATAAAAAAAAAATTAAATTTGTATTTCAAAATATACCTAAAGGTACAGGAGATGCTGTTCTTAAAACTAAAAAATATATTAAAAGTAAATATTTCTTAATGTTGCTACCAGATGATTTAATAATTAAAAAAAATTGCTCTAAAGCTATGATTAAGGTTCATCAAAAATATAATGCTTCAGTTATGGCTTCTATGAAAGTTAAAAAAAACAATGTTTCAAGATGGGGAATATATATAATTAATAAAAAATTAAATAAAAGAAATTATATTATTGATGGTGTTGTTGAAAAACCATCAGTAAAAAAAGCACCATCTAACAATGCTGTTATTGGAAGATATATTTTACCTCGATCAATTTTTAATAAAATTAAATCTTTAAAACCCAAAAGAGGTAAAGAGATACATATTACAGATGCTATTCAAATATTAATAAATGATAAAGAAAGATTTATAGCTCATAATTTTGAGGGTAAATATCTCGACTGTGGTACTATGAATGGTTATATAAATTCCTCTATAGAAATAGGTAAATTATGAAGCTGTGTATGATAGGCACAGGTTATGTTGGTTTAGTAAGTGGAGTTTGTCTCTCTGATTTAGGTAATACAGTTTATTGCGTAGATAAAGATATAAATAAAATCAATTCTTTAAATAAAGGAATAGTCCCAATATATGAACCAGGTTTAGAGGAAATTTTAAAAAAAAATCATAAACAAAAAAGATTAATTTTTACAACTGATCTTAAAAAAGCAGTTTTTAATTCAGATGTTATTTTTATTTGTGTAGGTACACCAACCAAAAAAAAAAGTAATTCGGCTGATTTAAAATATGTATTTAATGTTGTACGTGAGTTAAAAAAAGCAATTAATAAATATAAAATAATTGTAACCAAATCTACTGTTCCAGTAACAACTGGTGATAAAATTGAAAAAATATTAAAAAATTTAAAAAATAAAAAACTTATTGATGTCGTATCTAACCCAGAATTTCTTAGAGAAGGTGAGGCTATAAGGGATTTTATTTATCCTGATCGTGTAATCATTGGAACAGATAGCAAAAAAGCAAACAAAATCCTTAAATCGCTTTATTTACCTATAATTAAAAAATCAAGCCGTTATTTTAATACGTCACGTAGAGGTGCGGAATTGATTAAATACGCATCAAACTCATTCCTAGCCACTAAGATTTCATTCATCAACGAAATTGCAAATTTATGTGAACAAACTGGTGTAGATGTCAAAGATGTTTCTTCAGGTATGGGTTCAGACCAACGTATTGGAGATAGATTTTTAAGAGCAGGACCCGCTTACGGTGGATCATGTTTCCCTAAAGATACACGTGCATTAATTGATATTGGTAAAAAATTTAAAACAAATATGTCAATTGTAAAAAGTGTAGTTAGTTCAAATAATGCACGAAAACTTTCATTAATTGAAAAAGTAAAATTGATCTTAAATAATAAATTAACAAATAAAAAAATTACTTTTTTAGGTGTTACTTTCAAACCCAACACTGATGATATGCGTGAAGCTACAAGTATTCCAATGATTAATTATTTTAATAAAAAAAATTGTAAAATTACCTACTATGACCCTTCAGGTCAGAAGAATGAATTTAAACTTTTAAAAAATGTAAAATACTCAAACAGTTTAAGTACAGCATGCCTAAATGCAGATTTAATTATTCTACATACAGAATGGAATGAGTTTAAATTATTAAATTTTAAAAAATTAGTAAAAAAAAATAACTTTAAAGTTTTTGATATGAGAAATCTCTACTCTCCATCAAAAATGAGAAAATTAAATATAAAATATTTTGGTATAGGAAGATAATTTAGTTTAACTCAAAAATAGCATCAACTTCAACAGATACACCTAGAGGCAAGCTATTTGCACTTACAGCTGCTCTAGTATGCATTCCTGCTTCACCAAAAACAGAGGCAATTAAATCTGAGGCACCATTAATAACTTTAGGTTGGTCTGTAAAGTTATCAGTTGAATTAACAAAACCCGTTAACTTTACACAAGATTTAATTTTAGAAAGATCCCCATGACACGCTACTTTTGCTTGTGATATAATACTTAAACCACATCTTTCAGCTGCTTTATAACCTTCTTCTACAGATAGATCTTTTCCAACTTTTCCCTTTATTAATTCACCACTTTCCGAAATAGAAATCTGACCTGAAATATAAAGTAAATTACCGACAATTTTTGTAGCAACATAAGAACCTACAGGAGGTTTTGCATCTGGCAGTTTTATTTTTAATTTTTCAATTTTATTTTCAAAATCCATTTTATTTATCAGTAAACTCTTTATTTGTTTTAGTATTTTTAAATTTTTTTATTTTTTTTTTTTAGATTTTTTATTCTTATCGTATTCTCTTCTTTTCTCAATCAGTATAAGTGCCTCTTCCATTGTTAGCTCTACTGGGTCTTTTTCCTCTGGTATTGTTGCATTTAGTGATTTATATTTAATGTATGGCCCATATTGACCTTTCATGATTCTTACTGGTTTCTTATCCTCAGGATGTTCTCCTAATTCTTTTATAATTGAAGATGACATTCTTCCAGGTTTTGCTTCGGCTATTAATGAAATAGCCCTATTTAATCCTATCGAAAAAATTTCATCTATATTTTCTATTCTAGCTGATTTATTTTCACATTTTAAATATGGTCCAAATCTACCAGTATTTAATACAATTTCTTTTTGATTTTCTGGATTTAGACCTAATGATTTGGGAAGTGAACATAAAAATTTAGCTTTATTTAAATCAATACTTTCTAGCTCAATACCTTTCGGTATTGATACATTTTTTAATAATTCGTTAACATCGGATTTAGTTTTTTTAGTTTTTTTTCTCTTTTTAGGCTTTACTTCCTCAAGATTTTCCTCAAAAGCCTTCTCATATTGAAGATAAGGACCAAATCTGCCATTTTTTAAAAAAATATCATTTCCATTTTCATGTTTACCGAGAAATTTAGGCTCTGCTAATTGTGACTGAGCAGCCGCTTTAGATTTTGATAATGGTCTTGTAAATTTACATTCTGGATAGTTTGAACAACCAATAAACGCGCCACCTCTAAAACTATTTTTCAAACTTAGTGAACCTGTTTCACATAACTGACATTTTCTGACTATATTTCCATCTTTGTCGGTATTAAATATTAATGCTCCCAAGCTATCATTTAAAAGATCTAAAACTTCTCTTGTTCTTTTTTCTTTTACTTCTGAAACATTACTATTAAAGTCTTTCCAAAACATCTCTAAGACCTTTAACCAACTTTCTTTTCCAGAAGTTATTTCATCTAGCTGATCCTCTAGTCCAGCTGTGAAATTATAATCTACATACTTTGAAAATAGTTTTTCTAAAAACGCAGAAATTAATTTACCTCTGTCAGTTGGGAAAAATCTTTTATTAAATATTTCTGCATATCCTCTATTCGCTATTGTTGAAATGATACTTGCATAAGTTGAAGGTCTACCAATTCCTAACTCTTCTAATTTTTTAACCAAGCTTGCCTCAGAGTAACGTGGGGGAGGTTGGGTAAAATGTTGTTCATCAATAAGAGCCTCTATATTAATCGGTCCTTTTGACATCTCAGGTAAAATTTGCTCATCATCATCTTTGCTTTGATTTGAATAAACTTTCAAAAATCCCTCAAATTTCAAAACCGATCCGCTTGATTTACATATAGTTTTACCGTTTTCAGACTCAATTGTTATTGTATTTCTATCAAATTTAGCTGTTTCCATTTGAGACGATAGAGCTCTAGACCAAATTAAAGAATATAATTTTTGTTGGTCAGAACTTAAATAATTTTTAACATAATCTGGATTTCTATTTATATCAGTCGGTCTTATCGCTTCATGAGCTTCCTGAGCATTTTTTGCTTTTTTTCCTGAGTAATTATTTGGTTTTTCTGGTAAATATTCGTTTCCATATTTTTTTTTAATAAAATTCCTAAAATCAGAGACTGCATCAGCTGATAAATTGGTCCCATCAGTTCTCATATAAGTAATTAATCCAACTGTATCTCCTTCAATTTCAATTCCTTGATAAAGTTTTTGAGCTATTTGCATTGTTCGAGATGCACCAAAACCTAACCTACTTGAAGCTACCTGCTGAAGTGTTGAAGTCGTGAATGGTCCTGAAGGATTTCTGCTAATAACCTTTGAGGAAATATCAGTTATATTAAATTTTTTAGTCTTAAAATCAGCAATTGCTTTTTCAATTTCTTCCTTATTTTTAAATGAGAATTTTTCAATTTTTTTTCCATCAATCTGAGAAACACTTGCTGTAATGTTACTTTTATTTTTATCTTGAAAATTAATACTTAAAGTCCAAAACTCTTCAGGCTTGAATAGTTCAATTTCATGCTCTCTTTCGGTAATCAATTTCAGTGCAACAGACTGAACTCTACCAGCAGATTTTGAACCGGGTAATTTCGTCCATAGTATTGGCGAGATATTAAATCCCACCAAATAATCTAATGCTCTTCTAGCCATGTAGGCATCGACTAATAGAGGCTCTATCTGTCTTGGATTTTCAATACCATATGTGACAGCTTTTTTTGTTATTTCATTAAACACTACACGTTCAACTTCTTTGTCTTTTAAAAGTTTTTTTTCATCTAAATATTCTTTTACATGCCAAGCTATAGCTTCACCCTCACGATCTGGGTCAGTTGCAAGAATTATTTTTGAAGAATCTTTCGCAGCATCAGTAATTTCTTTTAAATATTTTTTTGAAAAGCTATCAACTTCCCATTCCATTTTAAAATTTTGATCAGGATCAACCGATCCATTTTTTGAAGGAAGATCTCTAATATGACCATAGCTAGCTAAAACGGTATAGTTATCACCTAAATATTTATTAATTGTTTTTGCTTTAGCAGGGCTTTCAACTATGACCAGATTCATAAAATAACAAACTACTCAAAAGAGTTTGATAGTCAAATTAATAAATTTTTGTCTTAGTTTCTTCTTTATTTTTCAAGCGTTTAATATTTTCTCTGTGGGTAAAAAATATTAAAATAAACATTATTACGTAAAAAAATACATTTTCTGAGTCCTCAAAAATTAAAATATAAAAAGGTGTAGAAAGTGATCCTATCAAAGAAGCTAAAGATGAATATTTAGAAATAAAAAAAATTATTAACCAACAAATACCAAACACTAAACCAAAAATAATATTTAAAGAAAAGAGTATCCCAACATATGTTGCTACACCTTTACCACCTTTAAATTTTAACCAAACAGGAAACACATGACCTATAAATGTACATAAAGCTGATATATATGTTGCATCAGGAAAATTAATTTTTACGTATAAAACAGGTATTACTGCTTTTAACACATCAAGTACTAGTGTTGAATAACCAATTAATTTGTTACCAGTTCTTAAAACATTTGTTGCGCCAATATTCCCAGAACCGATTTCTCTAATATCTTTTTTTAAAAATACTTTGGATAAAATTAATCCAAAAGGAATTGATCCCATTAAGTATGAGATTATACCTATTATAAAAAGTTCCATTTTTAGATTTTAAATAATTCTATACCTTTTACAAATGTATTGGTTACTTTTCCTTGAAGTTTCTTATCCTCAATTGAGGTATTTTTAGATTTAGAGATTAAATTTTCTTTTTTTACAATCCATGGTTTATTGATATCTACTATACAAAAATCCGCATCATTACCAGTAGACAGGTTTCCTTTATTTATATTTAATATTTTTGCTGGGTTAGAGGTTAAAGCTTGAATTATAGTTTCAAGTTTTACAGATCCATTATGAAACAATTCTAAACTTAAAGATAACAATGTTTCAATACCAGATGCACCTGTTGCAGCTTGTGCAAAAGTTAATCTTTTAGATTCTTCATCTTCAGGTTTATGGTCAGAAACAATTACATCAATAGTTTTATCTTTTAATCCTTGAACTAAAGCTTCTCGATCTTCTTCTCTTCTAAGTGGAGGTGATAATTTTAAAAATGTTCTAAAATCTCCAATATCATTTTCATTTAATGAGAGATTATTTATTGATACACCGCAAGTAAATTTAACATTTTGTTTACGTTCTTTAATTATATCTACTGATTTTCCTGCTGATAGTTGAGATATATGATATCGACATTTATTTTTTTCTAAGAGAGTAAGATCTCTTTCAATTATAATTCTTTCAGCAATATCTGGTATGCTTGATAAACCTAGTTTTGTTGCAATAATACCAGAATTAATCATTCCATTTTTAGCTAAATCGTAATCTTCAGCATGTTGCATTATAAGACATCCTAAATCTTTGGCTGAATTCATAATTCTAGACATAAGTCTAGTATTTTGAATTGTTTTTAATCCATCAGTAAATGCTACAATTCCTTTTTTGGCTAGCAACCCAAATTCAGTCATATTGGTGCCATCTGTGTTTTGAGTTAATGAAGCGCAAGGAAAGATATTTATTTTAGATTTATCACGTCCTCTTCTTTTTAAAAAATCTACAATTGATACATTATCAATAATTGGGTCTGTATTAGGCATCGTTACAACTGAGGTAACACCACCAGATAATGCAGCATTACTCAAAGTTCTAAAATTTTCTTTATATTCATACCCTGGCTCACCTACAAAAACTCTCATATCTACTATACCAGGAAATATATATTTGCCCTTTAAGTCAGTAGGCTTTTCTCTAGTTGGTAAATTATTTGTATTTACCTTTTTTCCTATGGCCTCTATCTTACCGTCTTCTCCAATTATTAATCCACCATTTTCGTTTATGGAATTATGAGGATCTATAATGTTTGCATTTATAAAGTATTTTTTTTTCATTTATTCACAAAATATTTTTAGACATGCCATTCTTACAGCAACACCTAATTCAACTTGTTCTTTAATTACACTTTTGTTTATGTCGTCAGCTAATCTTGTATCAATTTCAATTCCTCTATTCATTGGACCAGGATGCATAATTAAAGCATCTGACTTTGCGTGATCAAGTTTATCTGGCGTTAATCCATAATATTCATAGTATTCTCTATTCGATGAAAGATATGAACTGGTCATTCTTTCATTTTGTAATCTAAGCATCATTACAATATCACAATCTTTGAGACCCTTTTTCATATCAGTAAAAGTGTTTACACCAAACTTTTCAATTTCTTTTGGCATAAGATTCGATGGTGCAATTATATTAACTTCTGCTCCTAACATTGTAAGAAGATAAATATTTGATCTAGCTACTCTCGAATGAAGAATGTCTCCACATATAGCTATTTTTAATCCTTGAATTTTTTTTTTTCGATTTCTAATTGTTAATGCATCTAATAATGCCTGAGTAGGGTGCTCACGTCTACCATCACCAGCATTTAAAACTACGCAATTAACTTTTTGAGATAATAGATTACAAGCACCAGAGTCTTGATGTCTGATCACAATTATATCAGGATGCATTGCATTTAAGGTCATTGCTGTATCAATTAAAGTTTCACCTTTTTTAATGGCTGAGTTACTCATATTCATTGACATGACGTCAGCACCAAGTCTTTTTCCAGCAAGTTCAAATGAGCTTTGTGTTCTGGTAGATGGCTCAAAGAATAAGTTTATTTGTGTTTTGCCTCTTAACACATCAATTTTTTTATTTTTACTCTGATTTAATTTTATGAAAGCTTCTGACTCATCCAGGATATAATTAATATCATTAACTGATAAATCTTGGATACCTAACAGATGTTTTTGTGAGATTTTAACAGCGTTATTGGTTTTAATTGCCATTAAAATTAACTCTATAGCTATAAAGCCACTAAATGGCAAGGATTAATTATTTAAATAATCTATAGCTCCTTGAAGAATAAATGCAGCTGCGTTTTGATCTATCTTTTTTTCACGCTTAGAAACATTAACATCAAGCTGACTGGATATATTAAATGCACCAACGGTTGAAAGTCTTTCATCCCATAGGCAAACATCTACATTAACATTTTGGTCAATATTTTTTGATATATCGCTTACTGATTGAGCGGAAGGACCCAATGAACCATCCATGTTAATTGGATATCCAATAATAATTCCTTTAATATTGTTTTCCTCTATTATTTTTTTTAATTCGTTGATTAGATCATTATTATTGGTCTTATTGATCGTTTTAAAGGGTGTGGCTATTGACTGTTTTTCATCACAAATTGATACACCGATTCTTTTTGAACCAAGATCTAAACCAATCAATCTAGAGGTTTCAGACTGTTTTTTTTTGAATTCTTCAATAGTGATCATATTGTATATTTTAAACTTAAGTGATAGTTTGCGACATATTTAAATACCATATGAGCATCGATCTTAAAACAATAAAGCACATATCTAAACTATCAAGAATTTCTGTAGATGAGAAAAAAGCAGAGAAACTTGCAGGAGATTTAAATTCAATTTTCGATTTTATTGAAAAACTTAATGAATTAAAAACTGACAATGTTGAACCATTAACTTCTGTTGCTGAAACAACTCTTAAATTAAGATCTGATGAAGTAAAAAGTAAAAACTTAAGAGAACAAGTAATAAAAAATTCTCCTAAGGAAAATGAAGATTATTTTGTAGTACCAAAGGTAATTGAATAATGTCAGATATAACTAAACAATCATTATCTGAATTAGTAGAAAATATAAAAAGTAAAAAACTTTCCTCAAGTGAAGTTACTAAAGCATTTGTTGAAAGGTCAGAAAAATCAAAAGAATTAAATGCATATATAACTGAGGATTTTACAAATGCTTTAAATAAAGCAAAAATGTTTGATGAAAAACCTAATCTTGATCTAAAATTACCTGGTATTCCAATGGCTGTGAAAGATCTATTTTGTACAAAAGATTTAAGAACTACGGCAGGTAGTAAAATATTAAATAACTTTATTCCAACCTATGAATCAACAGTTACACAAAATATTTGGAATGAAGGAGCTATCCTAATGGGTAAATTAAATTGTGATGAATTTGCAATGGGTTCATCTAATGAAACTAGTTTTTTTGGTAATGTACAAAACCCAATTGATAAAAATTTAGTCCCAGGAGGATCGTCTGGTGGATCGTCTTCTGCTGTAGCAGCTCAATTAACACCAATAACTATTGGAACAGATACAGGTGGATCTATAAGACAGCCTGCTTCATTTACAGGAACAGTTGGATTAAAACCAACTTATGGTAGTTGTTCTCGATATGGAATTGTAGCATTTGCATCATCTCTAGATCAGGCTGGGCCAATGGCACAAAATGTTAAAGATTGTGCATTGTTACAGGGGGTTATTAGTACTTATGATGAAAAAGACTCTACATCAATAGACTTCAAAAGAAACGAGTACAGCAAAGAATTAACAAAAGATATTAAAGGTAAAAAAATAGGAATACCTAAAGAATATAGAGTAGATGGCATGCCTAAGGAAATAGAGGACCTTTGGAAAAAAGGTATTGAATATGCAAAAGATTGTGGTGCTGAGATTATCGATATATCTCTACCTCACACTAATTATGCACTACCAACTTATTACATAGTAGCACCAGCAGAGGCTTCATCTAATTTGGCCAGATACGACGGTGTTAAATATGGTTTTAGAGCAGAAGGGGAAAATCTTATTGATATGTATGAAAAAACAAGATCTGAAGGATTTGGTGCCGAAGTTCAAAGAAGAATAATGATTGGAACTTATGTTTTATCTTCAGGATATTATGATGCTTATTATCTTAAAGCTCAAAAGGTAAGAAAACTTATTAAAAATGATTTTGATGATGCTTATAGAGAAGTTGATGCAATATTAACTCCATCCACTCCAAGTTCAGCTTTTAAAATAGGTGAAAAAACAAATGATCCAGTTTCAATGTATTTAAATGATATTTTTACTGTTCCTGTGAATTTAGCAGGTTTACCTGGAATTTCTATACCTGCAGGCCATGATTCTAATGGGTATCCATTAGGATTACAGATAATTGGTAAAGCTTTTGACGAACAAAATATTTTAAACATTGCATATGCTATGGAAGAAAAAATTAATTTTAAAAACAATATTACTGATTGGTGGATTAAGTGAGCAATAACAAATCTGAATATCTAATTAATAGACATGATAATCAATATGAAGTTGTCATTGGTTTAGAAGTTCATGCACAAGTTACATCTCAGTCGAAATTATTCTCAACATCAGCGACCAAATTTGGAGCTGAGCCAAATACTCAAGTAAGTTTAGTTGACGCAGCATTTCCAGGAATGTTGCCAGTAATTAACGAGTACTGTGTAAAACAAGCTATCAAAACAGGAATTGGTTTAAAAGCTAAAATCAATAAGATATCTGTCTTTGATAGAAAAAATTATTTTTATGCTGACTTACCTCAAGGGTATCAAATTTCACAATTCAAAGATCCAATTGTAGGTGAAGGTAAAGTAATACTTGATATGCCAGATGGTCAAAAAGAGGTAGGTATAGAAAGATTACACTTGGAGCAAGATGCAGGTAAAAGCATTCATGATCTAGACTCTAAAAATACTTTTGTAGATTTAAATAGATCAGGTGTAGCTTTAATGGAAATTGTAAGTAAGCCAGATCTAAGATCTCCAGATGAGGTTAATGCATATATTAAGAAATTAAGATCAATAATGAGATATTTAGGAACCTGTGATGGAAACATGCAGGAAGGATCTTTAAGAGCTGATGTGAATGTATCTGTTAGAAAGAAAGGTTCAAAAGAGTTTGGAACCAGATGTGAAATTAAAAATGTTAACTCTATAAAGTTTATGCAGATGGCTATTGAATACGAAGCTAACAGACAAGTTGATTTAATTGAGGATGGTCAAATAATTGATCAGGAAACAAGACTTTTTGATACCAAAAAGAATGAAACAAGATCAATGAGGTCAAAAGAGGATGCTCATGATTATAGATATTTTCCAGATCCAGACTTATTGCCATTAGAAGTTTCTGATGATTTTATTGAAAATTTAAAATCAGAGATTCCTGAGCTTCCGGATGAAAAGAAAAAAAGGTTTATAGAACAGTTTAAATTATCATCTTACGAGGCTAACATTTTAGTTTCAGATATTGCAATATCTAATTACTTTGAAAATGTAATTAAGAAATCTGATGTAAAACTTGCAACAAATTGGATAATTGGTGAACTATTTGCAGCCTTAAATGAAAAAAATTTAGAAATAACTGATAGTCCTATAAGTGCAGGAAATTTATCAAAATTAATCAATTTAATTAAAGACGGAACTATTTCTGGAAAAATAGCAAAAACAGTTTTCGAACAAATGATGAAAGGTGATAAAGATCCTAAGAAAATTGTAGAAGAAAAAGGTTTAAAACAAGAAAGTGACCCAAAAGCACTTGAGGCACTTATAGACAAAGTTATTGATGATAATAGAGATAAAGCAATTGAATATAAATCAGGTAAAGTAAAATTATTTGGTTTCTTTGTAGGACAAATAATGAAGGTTTCTGGTGGAAAAGCAAATCCTCAATTAGTTAATGAGATTTTAAAGAAAAAACTTTAGAATTTATGGGTTCAGACCTTAATATAACTAAAGAACTCCAAGATTACATATTAAGCCATGGATTTAATTTACACCCAGTCCAAAAAGAAATTATTGATTACAACAACTCTCTTGGTGATATCAAAAGAATGCAGATATCAATTTCACAATGTCAATTTCTGCATTTAATTATAAAAATTTCAAATATTAAAAAAGTTTTAGAGATAGGTACATTTACAGGATTAAGTACGTTATCTATAGCATTAGCTTTATCGGATGATGGTAAAATAATTGCTTTAGATAAAAATAAGGAAACTAATAAAGTTGCTATAGATTTTTTCAAAAAAGCTAATCAAGAACATAAAATTAAAACATTAATTAAACCAGCTTTAGAAAGTTTAAATGAAATTGAAAATGAAAAGTTTGATTTAGTTTTTATTGATGCTGATAAAATAAATTATATTGAATACTATGAACGTTCTTTAGAATTGTTAAAAAAAAATGGACTAATAATCATTGATAATGTTTTGTGGTACGGAGAAGTTGTTAATGAAAACAATACTGATAAATTTACTAAAAATATTAAAGAATTTAATGATCATATTTCAAAAGATATAAGGGTCGAAAAGTTAATAATTCCTCTTGGAGATGGAATGACTGTATGTAGAAAATTATAATGTTTGAAATAATTGGTTTTTATAAATTTGTTAAAATTTCTTTCTTAAAGAAAAAACAAAAAGTTTTAATTGAAACTTTAAAAAAGAGAAACATTAGAGGTACGATAATAATATCTAAAGAAGGCGTAAATGGAACTATTTCTGGCAAAGCTACAAATATTAAATTCACTATTAATAATTTAAAAAGAATTCTTAAATTTAAAGAATTTAATAGCAGTAATGTCTCTAAAAGCTCATTCCAACCATTTCACAAACCTAAAGTAAAAATTAAAAAAGAGGTTGTTCCTATGAATTTAATTCTAAATAAAAGAATAAGGAAAAATGATAGCCATGTAGACCCAATTCAATGGAATAAGCTAATAAAAGAAAAGGATACAGTTCTTATAGATGCCAGAAAACCATTTGAGTACAATGTTGGAACATTTAAGGGAGCAATCAATCCTGATGTTGATAACTTTAGAGATTTTCCAAAATATCTAAAAAAATTAAAAAAAAATCAACCTATAGCTATGTTTTGTACTGGTGGAATCCGTTGTGAAAAGGCATCTGTTTATTTAGAGAAAAAAGGTTTCAATAATGTTTATCAATTAAATGGAGGTATTTTAAATTATTTAAAAAAAACTAATAAAAAAAAAAGTTTATGGAAAGGTGAATGCTTTGTTTTTGATAATAGGATTAGTTTAAAACACGGTTTAAAAGTTGGTTCATATTCAATTTGTAGTGGATGTAGGAAACCAATATCCACTAAAGATAAAAAGTCAAAAAAATATGAAGAAGGTGTTTCTTGTCCAAATTGTCATGATAAATTGACAAATTATCAAAAATTAAGATTCAGGATGAGGCAAAAGCAAATAAATCTTGCTAAAAAAGAAGGAAAAAGACATATCTTTCAAAAAGAATATTAACAAATCTACATTGTAAATGAATTTATTAAAAGATGAAGTATCGTTGTTAGTGAGAAAACTTGCCTTACCAGCAAGTATAGGAACATTATTTCAAACATTATTTACAATTGTAGATACCTTTTATGCAGGAAAAATATCTCCCGAAGCTTTATCTGCCTTAAGTAAATCATTTCCTATATATTTTATGATCATAGCAACCTCTATTGGAGTCACAGTTGCAGGAACATCATTGATAGGTAGCAGTATAGGTGAAAAAAACGAAAAAAATGTTTTAACTTATTTTGCAAATGTAATTATTTACGCAATTATAATTTCAATAGCTGTATCAATTTTAGGCTTTGCTTTAGGTGAAAAAATATTCTTATTAATGAATTCTTCTAATGAAGTAACAGCACTTGGAGTAGAGTATATTAATATTATTTTTTTAGGTACGGTATTCTTTATATTAGTTGTAGCTTTAAACTCTTTTTTACACGCGGAGGGAGATACTGTTACATATCGAAATGTTCTCATATTTTCTTTTTTCCTAAATATTATTTTAAATCCAATTTTTATTTTTGGATTTTTATTTATTCCACCATTAGGAATAACTGGTATTGGAGTATCAACTTTAATTGCACAATTTGTTTCATTATTAATAATTTTAATAAAAATATTAAAGAATCAGAGATTAAAACAAATGACCTTAAATCATTTCAAAGCTAAGTATTTTTTTTTAAAAAATATTTTTTTTCAATCAATGCCTATAACTATTGCAATATTTGGCTATTCAATTGCTGCTACTATTGTTTTTACTTACGTTGGTTTATTTGGAGAATATGCAGTAGCTGGATATGGATCAGCAACAAGAATAGAACAGGTTCTTTTGCTACCAGTATTAGGTATTAATACAGCTATTATATCCATCATAGCTCAAAATATTGGAGCAAAATACTACAATAGAGTTGAGCAATCATATTACACATCCATTAAATATGGATTTTTTATAATGCTGATTGCAGGTGTGGTTATTTTTGTAAGTGCCGACATAGTTCCTAAATTTTTTTCATCCAATAATGAGGTAGTTATGCATGGTTCTATTTATTTGAAAATTTCAGCATTTATTTTACCCTCGTATCCAATTTTTTTTCTTTCTAATGGTTTTTTTATGGCCTTAAAAAAGTCAGAAAAAGCTATGTTTAATAATATTATAAGAAATGTAGTTGTACCAATTATGTCTTTTTATATAGCAAAATCTATAAATGCAGATTTTAAAACTTTTTTTTATATTTGGGGTCTATTTCAATGGTTAATATCATTAGTATTAATAATCTACGTTAGATACTATATAAAACATAAACTTGTTAATGTTTAGTTATTTTTAAAATATGTTTTTTACAAAAAAAAAGGCTATTATTTTAATTATAATTTGTTCAATTATTTTTTTTCTCACATATAATGATGTTAAGTCTAAAGAAATTAAAGAAATTTCTGGTAACGCCCAAATTATCGACGGTGATACAATTAAAATTAATTCAAATAAAATAAGATTATATGGAATTGATGCACCTGAATTTAATCAATTATGTAAAAAACCCCTTTTAACAATATTTATTTTTACTTTTACTGAAGATTACCGATGTGGAAAAATTTCAACTGAAAAATTAAAAAAAAAAATTAATGACAAATTAATTAAATGTAAAATTTTGGATATAGATAGATATAAAAGATTAATTGGTGAATGTTATAAAAGAAATTTAAATCTAAATTCTTGGCTTGTTTCAAATGGTTATGCTGTAGCTTATAGAAAATACTCAAAAAAATACATATCAGATGAAATTAATGCTAAAAATAAAAAAATAGGAATCTGGCAAGGTAAATTTGAAATGCCTTGGGACTTTAGAAGAAAACTTGTTAATTAATTATAAATATTTTTATAGTCTAGAAGAGCAGTCCTCAATCCACGACCAAAGATGTTCAGCAAAAGATCTTCTAACAAACAGATTTACAATATTTTTATCTTTATGGTGCAGAATTACATCTATATGATTTAAAACTGTCTGAGTTGTTGATCCTTTTTTTTCTTTAAATTCATTAAAATCAAAGGGACATCCTGCTGAAAAGATTTCATAGATATTTTCACCTTTAAGTTCTAATTGAACAAATTGGTCTGTTACATCTATAGCAGCACCTAAATTTGTTTTTGAAATACTATTGAATAATATTTCATATAGTTCGGATTTGTTAGTGTCTTTACCTGACAGCTCATTAGATACTATCATCCATTCATCTGGACTAAGCCATATGACTGTTAATTTATCACTCGTTGTTGAAGTGTTTGCTTCTGTAGGCAAGATCATATTAAGATTTTTACCAACATTTGTTAAAAACTCTCTTTTTTTGCCTCTTAAATTAATTTTCATTACTGGAGAGATTTCCTTTACTGAAATACTTTCTTGCTTAATTTCATTTTTAATAACTGAATTATAGTTAAGCATTTAACCTCTCATTTTTCTCATCATAAAAGACTGGATTTGCAACAGTGACATTAATATTTTTATTTTCCATGGGCACAAAAAGTTTTTTTCCCATCATATTTTTTCCACCTCTAACTACTGCAAGGGCTATTGATTTCTTTAGGTTTGGACTGAAATAACTAGATGTTATATGTCCAAGCATTTCAACTGGATTTTGATTTAACTCCGAAACTATTTGCGCTCCTTCTTCTAAAACAATATCTGGATCATCAGTTAACAATCCAACTAATTGCTTTCTATCTTCTCTCATTGTGTCAGATCTATAAAGAGATCTTTTTCCTATGAAATCGTATTTCTTCTTGCTCACTATCCAATCCATTTGAAGATCGATAGGAGTCATTGTTCCATCTGTATCTTGACCAACAATGATAAAACCTTTTTCTGCCCTTAATAAGTGCATTGTTTCAGTTCCATAAGGTGTAATGTTGAATTCTTTACCTGCTTCCATGCATTTTTTCCATAAATCTTTTCCATAACTTGCTTGAACATTTATTTCGTAGCTGTGTTCACCAGTAAAACTAATTCTCATTATTCTGCATTGGATATTACCGATATGAGCCTCTTTAAAAGACATGTGAGGAAAATTTTCATCTGATAAATCTAAATTGGGAATTATTTTTTTAAGAATTTTTTTACTATTAGGTCCACATAAACTCGCTGTAGCATAATGGTCTGTTACAGAAGTTAAATAAACATCAAGCTCAGGCCATTCTGTTTGAAGATAGTCTTCAAGTTTACCTAAAACATTAGCTGCACCACCAGTTGTCGTAGTCATGATGTAATGATTTTCACCTAATCTTGTTGTAACACCATCATCATAAACCATGCCATCTTCATTTAGCATTAGGCCATATCTACATTTTCCTATAGCTAATTTTGACCAAGCATTTGTATAAACTCTGTTTAAAAATTCAGAAGCATCAGTCCCTTGAATATCAATTTTACCAAGAGTAGAGGCGTCTAATATACCAGCGCTTTCTCTAGCAGCTTTACTTTCTCTTTGTACTGCTTGATGCATTGTTTCATCATTAATAGGGTAGTACCATGCACGTTTCCATTGACCAACATTTTCAAATTCAGCTTTATTCTCATCATGCCAATCATTCATTGGTGTTCTTCTAAAAATATCAAAAAACTTTCCTACATTTCGACCTACAATAGTTCCAAATGTTAATGGTGTATAAGGTGGTCTGAACGTGGTTGTTCCTAATTCTCCCATTTTAATACCAGCTGTTTCTGCAATAATTCCCAATGCATGCATATTTCCTAGTTTACCTTGATCAGTTCCCATACCAGTAGTCGTATATCTTTTTACATGCTCAATAGACCTAAAACCTTCTCTTAATGCTAATTTGATATCTTTAGCAGTTGCATCGTTTTGATAATCTACAAATGGTTTAGTTTTACCCAAAGGTTTATCAGAAGGAAGCAGCCAAATATTTTTTTTTGAATTCTCCTGATCAACCTCAACTTTAATATTATCTAAATCCGTTTGTTTAATATTTAGAGCATCTTTAAGCTTTTGATTTAAATTTTTAATGATTTTATCAATTTTAAAATCTCCACCACAAGATCCTACACTTATTTGTTCAGATGTATTTTGATTTGGTAAAAAAACTTTATTTTCCTCATCAAAACTAAGTTTACTGCCTGATTGTGTATATAAATGTACAGCAGGTGTCCAACCACCAGCGACTCCTAAGCAATTACATGAAATAGAAATTTTACTTCCAGTAACTGAAGTACCATCATTAGATAGTTTCATTATTGAAACACTTTTTAGTCTTTTGTAACCAGTTGTATCAACAATAGAGTGTGACCAGTAAATTTTAATACCTGCTTCTTTTACTTTTTTAACAATTTTACTTTCAGATTGATCTCTAATATCAATAATCGCCTTAACATTTATACCTTTGTTATATAGTGACAAAGCGCTTTCGTAAGCACTATCATTATTTGTAAAAAATACATTTTTACTACCACATGCAACTCCATAAAATTCACTGTATTTTTTAACAGCAGATGAAAGCATTATTCCTGGTCTATCATTATTATTAAATATCAAAGGTCTTTCCAATGCACCTGTGGCCAAAATAACTTTCTTAGCTCTAATTTTGAGAAGCCTTTGTCTGATTTTGTTTTTTTTATCTTTAACCTCTAAATGATCAGTTAGATTTTCTCTAGCCAAAAGATAATTATATTGATGATAAGCAGCCACACTTGTTCTAGTTTTTATCTCAAGATTTTTAATGCCTTTAAGTTCCTCTATTTCTTTTTTTAACCACTCAGAAGGATTTTTGTTATCAATTTTGTTAAATTCATTATTTTCATAAATAGTTGATCCACCAAGTTCATTTTTTTCATCAACTAACAACGTTTTAAAATTATTTTTTGCTGCATTTTTTGCTGCTAATATTCCCGATATACCTGCACCCACTACTAATACATCACAGTGAACATTTCGGTGGTCATAAATGTCAGGGTCACTTGATGTTGGTGATTTTCCTAAACCTGCTGAGTGTCGTATGAAAAATTCATATTTTTCCCAGAAACTAGCAGGCCACATAAATGTTTTGTAATAAAAACCTGCAGGTAAAAAAGGAGAGAGAAAATTGTTTATTCCACCAATATCAAATTCAACACTTGGCCAGCAATTTTGACTGGATGCCTCTAAACCTTCGTAAATCTCGACTTCTGTTGCTCTAACATTAGGTTCTGTTCTGTTAGTACCAGAGTTTATTTGTACTATAGCATTTGGTTCTTCAGAACCAGATGTCATAATTCCTCTTGGTCGGTGATATTTAAAACTTCTGCCTATTAAGTGAACATTATTCGCAAGTAATGCTGAAGCTAAAGAATCACCCTTAAAACCATGATAAGTTTTGCCATTAAATTTAAATGAAATTCTATTAGTTTCATCAATATACTCGCTAGATTTTACTCTTAAGTTTTTAGTCATTTTATTGAGAAGGTGGTTTTTCACCCATTTTGTAAATTGCTTTTATTTCATCGTTTGATGTATCTCTAACCATATTAAACCATTTACGACAACCATGTGCATGATTCCATCTTTCAAATTGAATACCTTTAATATTTTTTCTCATAAATAAATATTCTGCCCACTCATCATCACTCAATTCTGTTGGTTGCTTAGGTCTTTCGATATGAGCTTCACCACCAGCTTTAAATTCTTGTTGATCACGTTCTCCACAATATGGACAGTTTATTAAAAACATTAATGTGCAACCGCTGCAGCACCATGTTCATCAACAAGGTCTCCACTTACAAATCTATTTAAATTAAATGCAGCATTTAGTTTGTGAGGTTCATCGTTTGCAATAGTATGAGCAAATAAATCTCCAGATCCAGGAGTAGCTTTAAATCCACCAGTACCCCAACCACAATTAAAGTATAAACCTTTAATTGAGGTTTTACTTAAAATTGGACTAGCATCAGGACAAATATCTACAATACCTCCCCATTGTCTTAACATTCTCATTCTACTAAAAATTGGATACAATTCTAAAATTGCATTTAATGTTCCTTCAACAATTTGATGACTTCCTTTTTGAGTATAAGAAACATAATCGTCTGTTCCAGCACCAATTACTAACTCTCCTTTGTCAGATTGACTTACATAAGCATGCACTGCATTAGACATTACAACTGTATCTATAATTGGTTTTACAGGTTCAGAAACTAAAGCTTGTAATGGCTTACTTTCAAGTGGAAGTCTTAGACCGGCCATATTTGCTATTACACTTGAATGACCAGCTGCAACAACTCCAACTTTTTTAGTTTTAATGAATCCTTTGGTTGTTTCAATTCCTTCAACACTGTCTCCATTTCTTTTTATTCCTTTAACTTCACAATTTTGAATAATATCAACACCCATTGCATCTGCACCTCTAGCATATCCCCAAGCAACAGCATCATGCCTTGCTGTACCAGCTCTTCTTTGTAAAGTTCCCCCTAAGACAGGGTACCTAATATCAGGTGATGTATTTATAATTGGACAAAACTTTTTAACTTCTTCTGTGCTTAGATAGACTGCATCAATTCCATTTAGTCTGTTAGCATGTGTTCGTCTTTTTAAATCTCTGACATCTTGCAGATTATGTGCAAGATTCATAACACCTCTTTGACTAAACATTACATTGTAGTTTAGCTCTTGAGATAAACCTTCCCAAATTTTTAATGCATGATCATATAATCCTGCACTGGCGTCCCATAAATAGTTTGATCTAATAATTGTAGTATTACGACCAGTATTTCCACCACCAATCCAACCTTTCTCAACTACTGCAATATTATTCATATTATGTTTTTTTGCTAAATAGTATGCTGTTGCTAAACCATGTCCACCACCACCAACAATAATTGCATCGTATTCTTTTTTAGGAGCAGGATCTTTCCATGCTCTTTGCCAATTTTCATGATATGAAAGAGCATTTTTGATTAGCGAAAATAATGAATACTTATTTCTCATAATAATTGAATAATTACTTTATAAATATTGAATTTTCAATACAATCACTTAATACACAATGTCATACGGAAGAGTGGGTGAGAGGCTTAAACCAGTCGTTTGCTAAATGACCGTGCGAGGAAACTTGTACCGAGGGTTCGAATCCCTCCTCTTCCGCCACTAAAATAGAGGCTGATCTTTAAAAAAGTTTTTCATGGTCACAGGACGTTGTTCCAAAATATATCTATAAACATTATAATTTTCCATCACACGCTGCACATAGTTTCTTGTTTCTCTAAATTTTATCAATTCAACCCAATCAACATAATCTACTTGTTTTTTTTGTGGATCTTTATTAATTCTTTTCCAATATTTAACCCTATTAGGTCCAGCATTATATGCCGCAACTGCAAAAGGGTAAGCACCATCATATTGCAGAATTAATCCCGCAATATAGTGTGAACCTAAATTAATATTATACTCTGGATCAGTGGTTAATCTTGATTTCGAATAAGGAAGTTTAGCTTGTTTAGAAACTAATTTTGCTGTGTAAGGCATCAATTGCATTAATCCTTTTGCACCAGCATGACTGTTCGCCTCTAAATCAAATTCACTTTCTTGTCTAATTATTGATAAGATTAAAGCACTTTCAGGAATTTTTCTTTTATTAATATACTTAGGAGTACTTATTATTGGGTAGTTATAACTATTATGAAATCTTTTTTGATAAGAAGCAATTTTAGAAATTTGAATTGCAAAATCATATCTGTTTATACTTGTTGCTAATTCAGCTGCAAGAACTTCACTGCCTTGTGCAATATTATCATTAGCAAGATGTCTTAAAATATATTTTGTATATTTGTCTTTCTTCAGTTCATCTAAAAGATAAGAAATTTTTACTAGTTCCTTATTAAAAAAATGAATTCTATATTTTGCGTCTATTTCCATGTCTTTATTTAATTCAAATTTTCCATTTGGATTTAATTTTAAAAAAGCTAATTGACCATAGTATGTTGTTAGATATTTTGATGCTTCTCTATACCAATTATTTGATTGTTCACTTTCACCTATTTTCTCATATGCTCTGCCAAGCCAATAAGCTCCTCTAGATAAGCTTATTGGATAGCTAACATTTTCATAAAAGTTTTTAAAATGATTTTTAGCTGTTATAGGATCATTTAAAAAACTTATTGATATCCACCCACTCATCCATTCTGCAGCAGCATATTCAGACCCTTCTGTCATTCCATGATTGCTTGAAATTTTATATGAAATTTCATATTTTTTTTTATAAAGCAATGCCCTTGATATTATTTCTCTTTCTTTCCACCATATGTCTGGTCTGACTAAATATTCTTTATCATTTCTTATTTTCAACAAAATTTCTGCTGAAGAATTAACACGTCCTTTTTTTCTTCTCCATTTTAATCGATCATAGTTTAATCCAGCATCATTTTTAAATTTTTGAGGAACATTTGCTATTGCTTGATCAACCCCATAACCTTTGCTCATTAATAAATATCTAGCGTTATATAAAAGTTCATAATCTTTTGGCAGATATTTTATTAATCTTTGTAAGTTCCAACGATCACCATTCCAAGCCAAATAATCAGCTCGTTTGATATAGTCATCAGCATTTAAATATTTTTTATATTTTTTTCTAAAATATCTTAACTCGTTTTTAGATAAATCTGCTGTTATCCAGCCGTCTTTAATTAATTTTGTACCCTTAATTTTGTCTCCAATTAAAATGTGACTTTCTCCAAGTATCATTTTGCCATAACCGCTTAATGGACCATTTTCTCCAAACCAATTTATTATTTTTTTTGGAGAAACACTTTCAGTTGATAGTTTGTGTTCTGCTAAATATCTAATTCTGTCTATTTTTGGATAATCTGAATTTTTGTTTAAAAAAACTTGATATTCGTAAAAAGACGCTTGATTACCAGAAGTTAAAAGATGTCTCCATTGTATAAAATTATAAATTGAATTGTCTTTTGCTTTTTTTGCTGTTTTAAGTGCGGAAGACCATTTACTTTTTTGCATCTCAGAAATTGCTTTTTTTGCTATTCCATAATCTCTTTTACTGTAATATTTGGAAATTTTTATATTCATGCTAGTACTTAGACCAGCCACAGTTGGTTTTTTTCTAGGTATTTTAAAACTTAATTTTTTTTCCTTTAAAACTAATTCTTTTTTAACAACTTTTTCCTTTATTTTGGCCTCTTTTTTTTTTAAAGGTTTTTTTAAAGGCTTAAGAATATTTATTGATATTTTTTTTTGAATTTCTTCATTACTTAGAAGAGGTTTTTTTAATGGGACAATTGAATTGATTTCTGCAAAAAGATTATTTGAAAACATTAATATTGAAGTTACTAAACCTAAAAATAATATTTTTTTGAGCATAATCTTTTAGTATATGAATCCTTAAACTATGTTATAAGTATTTATGTTTAAAGGTTCAAATGTTGCTTTAATTACACCATTTAAAAATAATGGTCTAGATCAGGAGGCATATATTAAATTAATTCATTTCCAGATTGATAATGGAACCAATGGTCTTGTCCCAGCTGGTACAACTGGTGAATCACCTACATTAAGCCATGATGAACATCAAAGAGTAATAGATTTATGTATAAAAGAAAGTAATGGAAAGATTCCAGTTATTGCGGGTACAGGCTCAAACTCAACAGAGGAGGCTATTTCTTTAACTACTCATGCAGAAAAAGCAGGAGCAAATGGAGCTTTGATAGTCACACCTTATTACAATAAGCCAACACAAGAAGGTTTATATCAACATTATAAAGCAATTAATGACACGTGCGGCATTCCAATTATAATTTATAATATTCCTGGTAGATCTGTTATCGACATGTCAGTAGATACAATGTCTAGACTTTATGAATTAAAGAATATAGCTGGTGTTAAAGATGCAACAGGTGATTTAAATAGAGTAAATCAAACTCTTGAAAAATTAGGTAAAGAATTTATTCAATTAACTGGTAATGACGACAATGTTTTTGAATTCAATAAACGTGGTGGGGTAGGTACTATTAGTGTTACAGCAAACATTGCTCCTAAACTTTGTTCTGATTTTCAAAGATTATCAAAATCAGATAATGATAATGATTTGAAAGAAGCAGAAAGATTGGATAAAATATTGCAACCAGTTCATCACTCATTGTTTGTCGAGAGCAATCCTAGTCCTGTAAAATACGCTGCAAAACTTTTAGGACTTTGTGATGACAATGTAAGATTACCACTTGTAAAAGTAACAGACACAACAAAAGAAATTGTAAAAAAAGCTCTTCAGTCTGCTAAGTTATTTTAATGAGCAAAAAAACCAATCCTGGTTTGAAAATCATTTGTTTAAACAGAAAAGCTAGTTTTAACTATTTTTTTGAGGATCTTTTTGAAGCTGGAATTATTTTAAAGGGATCAGAGATTAAATCAGTAAGAGAGGGCAAGGTGAATATCGCTGAGTCTTATGCTGTTGAAAAGGGAGGTGAAATTATTTTAATTAATTCGCATATATCTCCATATAAGCAAGCAAGTTACTCTAATCATAATCCAACTGATGATAGAAAATTGCTTCTTAATAAAAAAGAAATAAATAAATTAATAGGTAAAATGCAAAGAGATGGGTTCACATTAGTTCCAACAAAAATGTATTTTAAAAAAGGAAAGGCTAAAATAGAACTAGCAGTAGCAAAAGGGAAAAAACAATATGATAAAAGGGCAACAAAAAAAAGTAGAGATTGGAACCGTGAAAAGGCAAGATATATTAGAAAATCAAGCTAAAATTGTTTTTTTAGGAATAGGTTCAAATTTAGGTCAAAGAAAAACAAATATAGAAAAAGCAAAATTTTTATTAACAGAGTTTAATTTAGATTTTCTGTCGGTATCAAGTTATTACGAAACTCCTTCCTGGCCAGATCCAAGAAAACCAAAGTTTTTAAATATTATTTTAAAATTGAAATGCTATTACAATCCCCAAGAACTTCTAAAAATATGTAAATTTATAGAAACTCACTTAGGCAGAAAAAAAGCAAAAAAAAACGCACCTCGTACGTGTGATTTAGATATAATTGATTTTAATAAATTGGTGTCCAAAAAAAATGCCAAAGTTAATTTACCTCACAAAATGATGCATAAACGAAATTTTGTATTATTTCCTTTATTTGAAATTCAAAAGAATTGGATCCATCCTGATAAACAAATTGATGTTAAAACCTTGATTTCTCTACTTCCTGATAGAGACATTAGATCTATTAAACAAATTTGATTTAGTGGTATAATGTTAATTATGCTTAATTCAAATGAACTTATAAATAAGGTTAAAAATTATAATAAATTTCTTAATCCTGAAAAATTGGACAAGGCATATAATTTTGCTGTTAATGCACACAAGAGTCAAAAAAGAGCTTCAGGTGATCCTTATTCAGTTCATCCAATTGAGGTAGCAAATATTTTAACTGAATTAAAATTAGATAGCGCGACAATTACTACAGGTTTATTGCACGACACCATAGAGGATACCTTTGCAACTTATGAAACCATCAAACAAGAGTTTGGTGATGAGGTTGCTGATTTAGTTGACGGTGTAACTAAAATATCAGCATTCGAAAATTCAGCTGGTACAAATTCTAAAGTAGAAAATTTTAGAAAATTAATTTTAGCAACATCAAAAGATATTAGAGTTTTGTTAGTTAAAATTGCAGATCGACTACACAACATGAGAACTATTAAGGCTATCACAAAAGAAGACAAAAGAGAAAGAATAGCTCAAGAAACTATGGAAATTTATGCTCCACTAGCAGACAGAATGGGAATGCACAGAATAAGAGACGAGCTTGAGGATTTGTCTTTTGAAATTTTAAATAACGAAGCAAGAAAGTTAATAAAAAAAAGGCTTGATGAAATAAAATTAGACAGAAAAGATTTATTTGAAGAACAATCTTTTAAGTTAAGTGAAATTTTGAATGATAATAAAATTAATGCCGAGATACATGGTAGAGAAAAAACACCTTTTTCAATTTGGAGAAAGGTCCAAAAAAAAAGAGTTTCACTTGAACAAATAACAGACATTATTGGTTTTAGGATAATTTTAAAAAACGTAGATGATTGTTACAAAACTCTTGGTATTTTTCATAAAAAATGGAATTGTATACCAGGAAAATTTAAAGATTATATTTCTTCTCCAAAAATTAATGGTTATAAATCTATTCATACATCTGTAATTGGTTCAAACAAAAAACCAATAGAAATTCAAATTAGAACACAAGAAATGCACGAATTTGCAGAGAGAGGTGTTGCATCTCATTGGCAGTATAAATCTTCTGAAAAATTTAATTCTTTAAGCTGGAAGGAGTATGATTGGTTAAAAGATCTTGTTGAGATTATAGAAAAAAATGAAAACCCCGAAGACTCTTATGAGTATACAAAACTACAAATGTTTCAAGAAAATGTATTTTGTTTCACACCAAAAGGTTCTGTCATAAAATTACCTAAAGACGCAACAGCAATAGATTTTGCTTATGCAGTTCATACTAAAATTGGTAATTCAGCAGTTGGCTGTGAAATTAATGGAAACAAAAACGAACTACAAACTATTTTAAGAAATGGTGATCGTGTAAATATTATAACATCTAAAAATAATTCACCGTCACTTCATTGGATACCAACAACTAAAACAGGTAAAGCTAGAGCAGCAATAAGAAGATATTGGCATGACAAAGGAGAGCAAAAAGAGGAAAAAACAAAAAAATATAACACTACTCTATGGATGTCATTACCCGATAAACCAGGACAATTAGGAGATATAAGCTCACTTATAGGGAGTCATAAATTAAATATATCAAGTTTGGAAATGGTTGGTAAAAATCCTAATTACATTAATTTTAAATTTAAATTAATTATTAGAAACCTTAAGAATTTTACTAATTTTATTGCAGAGCTAAAACAAAAAGGTATAAAATTTAAGATAATTAGACACGAAGAAAAAAGAAATGCTTTCACACAAAAAATCCTTAAATATTTTAAAAAAAACTAATGCATTATTAGAAGGTCACTTTGTACTATCTTCAGGTCTACATTCATCTAAATATATCCAGTGCGCAAAACTTCTAAGTTTTCCAAAATTAGCTGATAAAATTTGTAAATCTTTAGCAAATAAAATTAAAAAAAAATTTAAAAAAATTGATTTAATACTAGCTCCTGCAATGGGGGGAGTAATTATTGGATATGAGATAGGAAAATTACTAAAAAAAGAAACAATTTTTTGTGAAAGGGTAAATGGTAAATTTACTCTTAGAAGAGGTTTCAATATAAAAAAAGGTGCCAGAGTATTAATTATAGAAGATGTAATCACTACAGGAAAATCAAGTTTAGAGTGTGTAAAGTTAATTAAAAAATCAAAAGCAAAATTGATTGGGTTTGCATCTATAATTGATCGATCAACCAAACAATCTTTAAAAATAAAAACTGGGATAACATCTCATTTAAAAATAGAAGTTCCTACTTATAAACCATACAAATTACCAACAGAACTTAAGTCAATACCAATAACAACCCCAGGAAGCAGATTTATTAAGTGAAAAGGTTAGGTGTAAATATTGATCATATTGCAACTTTACGAAATGCTCGTGGAGAAAAACACCCAGATCCAATAAATGCAGCCAAAAAAGTTATTAGTTATGGAGCTGATTCTGTAACAATTCATTTAAGAGAAGATAGAAGACATATAAATGATATTGACGCAAAAAAAATATGTAGTTTAAAAAATGTACAAGTGAACCTTGAAATTTCTATGAATAAAGAAATTGTTAATAAAGCACTTAAGATAAAACCAAATTTTATTTGTTTAGTTCCAGAAAATAGAAAAGAAATTACTACTGAGGGAGGTTTGAATATAAAAAATAATCTCAATAAATTAGAGAAAATAATTAAAAAATTTAAAAAAGAAAAGATAAGAACAAGTTTATTCATTAACCCTTCTACAAATGACATTAGACTTGCTAAAAAATTAAATACTGATTGTATTGAAATACATACTGGAAAATTAGCAAACCTAGTTAAATTAAAAAAAAATTACTCTAGTGAATTAAACAGAATTAAAAAAAGTGCGAAATTGGCATCAAGTTTAAATATAAAAGTTCATGCTGGTCATGGTTTAGACTATAAAACTAGCAAAATATTAACAAAAATAATAGATATAGAAGAGTATAATATTGGACATTTTATAATTGGAGAGTCAATATTTTATGGACTTTCAAAAGTAATTAAAAACTTTAAAAAAATTATAAAAGAGTAAATGAAAATTCTTGGAATTGGTGTAGACATCGTTGAAAATAGAAGAATTCAAAAATCTATTAAAAATCCTTTATTTAAAAAAAGAATATATACTTCTAAAGAATTGAAACAATCCAACACTGTGAATAATAAAGTAGCTTATTTTTCTAAGAGATTTGCTGCAAAAGAAGCATTTTCTAAAGCTCTTGGTTCAGGTTTTCGTATGAATTTAAATTTTAAAGATATAGAAGTTGTTAATGACAAAATGGGAAAGCCTTATTATGTTAAAAATAAAAAAATTACAAAGATAATTCAAAAGAATTTTAAAATTAAAAATTTTAAATGTTTTTTATCAATTTCAGATGAAAAAAATTATTCAACTGCATTTACAATTATTCAAACATCATGAAATTAGATAAAAATTTTTTTTTAGAAAATATAAAAACTTTAATTTATGCATTAATAATTGCTGTTATAATTAGATCGCTTTTAGTACAACCATTTTATATTCCATCCTCATCCATGGAACCTACTTTATTAGTAGGTGATAGATTATTTGTAACAAAATATACCTATGGTTATAGTAAGCATTCATTCCCTTTTAGCCCTCCATTATTAAAAAAAAGAATTATGTTTAGCGCTCCCAAAAGGGGTGATGTGATTGTGTTTAAAACACCCGCAGATAATAGAACAGATTACATTAAAAGATTAATTGGTTTACCAGGGGATAAAATTCAGTTTATAGACTCTAATTTATATTTAAATAATTCTGAAATTTTTAAATCTAAAATTAATAACAAAACTACTATTTTCTGTGGAAATGAAAGTATTGATGTTTATAGGTTTGAGGAAAAGCTCTCAAATGGAAAAAAGTTTCATACTGTATATCTAAAAGATTATACTTATCAAAATTCTGATGTGTTCACTGTACCAAAAGATCATTATTTCTTTTTAGGGGACAATAGGGATTGTTCTAAAGATAGCAGGTACTTAACAAGTGTTGGATATGTGCATAAAGATAATTTAGTAGGGAAAGCTCAATTTATATTTTTTTCCTCAGATAAAAAAATAGGGAGTTTTATAGAATTTTGGAAATGGCACAAGTCAATAAGATTTAATAGAACATTTAATAAAATTATTTAATGAAAACTAACTATCAGAATTTAGAAAAAAAAATTGATTTAAAATTTAAAAATAAAGATCTACTTATCCAAGCCCTAACACATAAAAGTTTTAACCCTAATGAAAACAACGAAAAAATTGAATTTCTAGGTGATAGAGTTCTTGGTTTGGTTATTGCAAAGAAACTTTTAGAAATTTATCCAGAGGAAAAAGAGGGTATTCTTGATAAAAAATTTGCATCTTTAGTGAATAAAAATACCTGTCTAGATGTAGCAAAAAAAATAAATTTAGCTAGTTACGTTAAAACATTTAATCCTAATAATAAAAAAATAAAAATTGAGGACAAAATTATTTCTGATAGTTGTGAAGCTTTAATTGGTGCTATATATCTTGATAAAGGTTATACAATTGTAGAAAAAACAATTTTAAATTTGTGGAAAGATCACATCGAAAAAAGTGTTATAACTGAAATAGATGCAAAAACAAAGCTGCAGGAATTAACTTTAAAAAAGTTTAAAAAATTACCTATTTACAAATTAATTTCAAATACAGGCCCACGACATAAACCCATATTCAAAATTGGAGTAAAATTACCCAATACAAAATATTTTATAGCTTCAGGTAAATCAAAGAAGGAAGCTGAGCAAAATGCAGCAATAGAGTGTTTAAAAATTACGAATAAAAAATGAATTGGTCAGACGAGGGATTTTTAATAAGTAAAACAAGATATAATGAAAATTCGTTAATTACTGAATTATTTACAAAAGATAAAGGAAAGATATCCGGAATTATATTTGGCGGTACTTCAAAAAAAATTAAAAATTATCTTCAGGTTGGTAATAAACTTCATATTAATTACAATTCTAAAAATGAAAACAAAATAGGTTATTTTAAAGTTGAAATTTTAAATGCTTATACACCCTTGTATTTTGATCATAAACAAAAATTATCTTGCATTACATCTGCTATGAATTTGATTAAAATATTGACTGCAGAGTCTCAATCAAATGATAAAGTTTACTTTATAATTCAAAATCTATTTTTAATTTTAAAGGAAAAAGATTGGTTAAAAAAATATATATTTTGGGAATTGGAGTTACTTAAAATATTAGGATATGACTTAGCTCTTGAAAGTTTAGTTGAAAAAGATTTAGAAGGCAACAAAACTGTATATTATGCTAGCTCTTTAAATGAAAAAAAATATGTACCCAATTTTTTGATTGAAAAAAATATCGAAGTTAATGATTTAGGTACTTTAATAAATGGTTTGAAATTAGTTGGTGATTATTTAGATAAAACCATATTAAGACCTAATAATTTAACCTATCCAAACAGCAGATTGTTATTTTTAAATACTTTAAAATAATTATCTAATTATTTTATCAATTCTATCAGCATAATAACTTACTATAGCGTTGGCACCAGCTCTCTTAAAAGCAACCAAGCTTTCATATATGGCATCTTTATTAATTAATTTTTTCGCTATAGCAGTCTCAATTAAACTATATTCTCCTGATACTTGATAGGCAAAAACTGGTAATTTAAATTTTTCTTTTATAGACTTTATAATATCTAAGTAGGGCATACCCGGTTTAACCATTACCATGTCAGCACCTTCTTTAATATCTAGCGCAACTTCTCTTAATGCCTCATCAGAATTCCTATAATCCATTTGATAGGTCTTTTTATCTCCTTTTAACGAACTTTTAGATCCAACAGCGTCTCTAAAAGGTCCATAGAAGCTTGAAGCATATTTTGCAGCATAAGATAATATTTGAACATTTTGGAATTTATTCTTGTCTAAAGCTTTTCTTATTTTTCCTATTCTACCATCCATCATATCTGAAGGGGCAAGAACATCACAACCCATCTCTGCTTGAAGTAATGATTGATTAATCAACACCTCAATAGTCTCGTCGTTTAGTATAGTGTTAGATTTAATTAAACCATCGTGACCATGTGATGTGTAGGGATCTAACGCTACGTCACACATTATACCGATTTGATTTTTGTATCTTTTTTTAATTTCTTTAATTGCTCTACAAACTAAATTTTTTTCATTAAGTGATTCTGTACCCAATTCATCTTTATGTACATTTTGGGTTTTTGGAAAAAGAGCAACCATAGGTATCCTCTTCTTTATTGCTCTGTCTATTATTTGGCTCAATCTATTAATAGTATATCGGTATACCCCTGGCATAGATGAAATTGCTTGACGTTTATTTGATCCTTCAATTAGAAAAATAGGTAATATAAAGTCGTTTGGACCTAAAGTGTTTTCCTGAATCAGTCTTCTTGACCAAGATTCTTTTCTACTTCTTCTAAGTCTTAGACTGGGATATTTACCAATAATCATGTTTTATTTACTTTTTAATTGCGACAAATGTAATATACACATATATAAAAAAAAGGGTAGAAAGCAATCAAGATGATAAACGAAATTTCAAAAGTAATAGACTTAAATATCAAGAAAGAAGAGAGAGTCCTCGACTTCAGTGATTTTCAAAAACAGCAAATTAAATTTGATATTCAAAAGTTACAAGAAGCATATCATCAAATAGTTAAAATTAAAAAATTTGAGGACGCTGGTGTAACACACTTTGGAGCAATATCACTAACTCAAATACCTGGAGATCCAGAATCGATTAAAGGTAACAAAGCAAGAGGTGTATATTGGACAAAACCTGACAAGTCAGGAAAAGAAGTTATTAGAGATGAGTCATTAGATGAGTCAGCTTATTCTGAATTTGTAAAGGATTATGAAAATACTTATTTTAAAGAAGTTTATGATGTGTTGTCATCAAAGTATAAACTAGGACGTATGAGAATTTTATTAAAAGAACCAAGATCAACATTGAGTTGGCATAGAGATCCAGAACCTAGACTGCATATTCCCATAATTACTAATCCAGGTTGTATAATGGTAATTGAAAACGTCGCGAAACACATGCCAGCCGATGGTTCAGTATGGATTACTAATAACACAAAGTATCACAATGCATTTAATGGAGGCGAAGAGAATAGAATACATTTAGTTGCTTGTGTTTTAGATTACAAATTTAATTAATTTGAAAAAAATATTTATTTCATCAGATCACGCTGGTTTTAAGTTAAAAGAAGTAATTAAGAAATTTTTAAAAAAAAAAAAACTTAATATTCAAGATTTAGGTCCTAATAATATTAATAGTGTCGATTATCCAGATTATGCTCACAAAGTTGCAAGAAAAGTTAAAGTTAACAAAAAACATATCGGTATTTTAGTATGTGGATCAGGTACAGGTATGAATATTGCGGCAAATAAGCATAAAAATATACGTGCTGCGCAATGTTTTAATATTAAATCTACTAAATTATCAAGATTGCATAATGATGCAAACATCATTACATTAGGCTCAAGGTTGATATCAAAAAAAAATGCTCTAAAGTTTATAAGTGTTTTTTTAAATACAAAATTTGATGGTGGGAGGCATTTAAAAAGAGTAAAAAAAATATAATTATGTCGAGTGAAAAAAATTATTTAAGTGATAGTTATAAAAGTTTCTTTGAAGATAGTTTGTCTGTAAAAGATCCTGAACTTTATAGAGCTATTAAAGACGAATTATCTAGACAACAACAGCATATAGAATTAATTGCTTCTGAAAATATTGTTTCTCAAGCAGTGTTAGAAGCACAAGGTTCGGTACTAACAAATAAATATGCTGAGGGATATCCGGGTAAAAGATATTACAATGGTTGTGAACATGTTGATGTTGCTGAAAATCTTGCTATTGAAAGATTAAAAAAATTATTTAATTGTAAATTTGCAAACGCACAACCACATTCCGGTGCCCAAGCGAATGGTGCAGTATTTTTAGCTTTGTTAAGCCCAGGCGATACTTTTATGGGTATGAGTTTAAATTCAGGGGGTCATATTACTCATGGATTAAAAATTTCAATGTCTGGTAAATGGTTTAACGCAATAGGGTATGATGTTGATAAAGAATCAGAACTAATTGATTATGATAATGTTGAAAAACTTGCTTTAGAGCATAAACCTAAACTAATAATAGCGGGCGGAAGTGCTTATTCAAGAGTAATTGACTTTAAAAGATTTAGAGAGATAGCAGATAAAATTGGTGCATATTTAATGGTTGATATGGCACACTTTTCAGGTTTGGTTGCAGGTAAAGGTTATCCTAATCCTTGTGACTATGCTCATGTAGTTACATCAACTACACATAAAGTATTTAGAAGTGCGCGAGGCGGTATAATTTTAACTAATCATGAAGATCTTGCTAAAAAATTTAATACAGCAGTTTTTCCTGGTTATCAGGGTGGACCTTTGATGCATATTATTGCAGCCAAGGCTGCTGGATTTTTGGAGGCATTACAACCAGAATTCCAAGATTATATTAAATCTGTTTTAGCAAACGCTAAGATGCTTGCAGAAACTCTAAAAAATAATGGATTTAAAATTTATTCAGATGGAACTGATACTCATTTGATGTTGGTAGATTTAAGACCTTATAATGTAAAAGGCAATCTTGCAGCCGAAAGTTTATCTAGAGCAAATATTACCTGTAATAAAAATGGTATTCCTTTTGATACTGAAAAACCTATGATTACCTCAGGAATTAGACTAGGTACACAAGCAGCTACAACACGTGGTTTTGGATTAAGTGAATTTAAAACAGTTGGAGAATTAATTACAAAAACCCTAAAAGGATTGTCTGAAAATCCTTCTGATAATAGCAAAATAGAAGAAGAAGTAAAAAATGAAGTTATTTCTTTAACTTCGTCATTTCCGATATATAAGAACCTTTAGTAAATGATTTGCTCAATATGTAAAAAAGGGGAGACCTCTGTCGTCGACTCTAGACCAACAGAAGATGGTACAGCTATTAGACGAAGAAGACTATGTGTGTGTGGTGCTCGTTTTACGACTTTTGAAAGAGTTCAATTTAGAGAATTAATGGTAGTAAAAAAAAATGGGAGAAAGTCCCCATTTGATCGTGATAAATTATCTAAATCAATTTATATTGCACTTAAGAAAAGACCAATAGATACTGAAACAATAGAAAAATTTATTAGTCAGATATCAAGATCTTTAGAGGAACTTGGTCAAAGTGAAATATCAACCAACACAATTGGGACTATGGTTATGGAGGGTTTAAAAGATTTAGATCCAGTAGGATATGTGAGATTTGCATCTGTATATAGAAATTTTAGAGAAGAAAAAGACTTCGTACAATTCGTGGACAAGCTAGATGTCTACAAAAAAAGATAAATTTACATTAAAAGATAAATTTTACATGGAGATTGCCTTAGATTTGGCCAGATCTCGTTATGGGCATACTGGATCAAATCCTTCTGTAGGTTGTGTTATAGTTAAAAATGATAAAATAATTTCTATAGGACAAACCTCTTTTAATGGAAGACCACATGCAGAATTTAATGCAATTAAAAATTGTTATGAAAATTTAAAGGGTTCAAAAATGTATGTTACTTTAGAACCTTGTTGTCATCACGGATTAACACCACCATGCACTGACTCAATAATTAAATCAAAAATTTCAGAGGTTATATATTCTGTTACAGATATTGATAAAAGGGTAAGAAATAAAAGTCATAAAATTTTAAATTCAAAAAAAATAATAGTAAAAAAAGGTTTGTTGAAAAGTAAAATTGAAAATTTTTATTATCCTTATTTTTTTAATAGAATGAAAAAATTGCCATTTGTTACTGGGAAAATAGCTATTTCTAAAAATAATATAATTTACAGTAAAATAAAAAAAAAAATTACAAACTCATTTTCTGATAAATTTACTCATCTTTTGAGATATCAAAATGATTGTATAATGATTACATATAAAACTCTTAACAAAGATAATCCAAGATTAAATTGTCGTTTGAAAGGTATGGAAAAATTTTCTCCTAAAAGAATTATCTTAGATAATAAACTAAATACTAAAACAAATAGTTATATAATTAAATCATCAAAAAACAAAAATACTCTAATATTTTATAATAAAGCAGATAAATCAAAAATTTCTAAATTTAAAAGAAAAGGCATAATTGTCATTAAATCTAGAATTGATAGAAATAATAGATTTTATATTAAAGAAATTTTGAAAAAACTATATAATTTTGGTTGCAGGAATTTACTAATAGAGGGTGGAAATGATTTAACTATTTCACTAATCAAAAACAGAATTTTTAATAAATTTTATTTATTTAAAAGTCCAAAAAATCTTTCTAAAAGCCTAGAATATTTAAAATTTAGGGGTTTAAACACGTTGAATCAAAAATATAAAAAAAAGATTAATTTAAATCTGAATTTGCGAAAAGACAGAATAACACTATATAGATAGAAATTATGTTTAATGGAATAATTTATAATCAAGGTGTTATAACTAAAATTATTAAAAGACCCAAAGGTCTTAATATTTTTGTTAAAAGCAATCTTAAAGTTTCCAAAAAAGATATGGGTTTGTCAGTTGCTTGTGATGGTGTCTGTTTAACTTTAATATCATACAAATTAAAAATTATGGAATTTTACCTATCCAAAGAAACAATAAATCGTTCAAAATTTAAATTTTTAAATATAAAGGATAAAATTAATTTAGAATTACCTTTAAAATATGGGAAAAAAATTTCAGGACATATTTGTCAAGGTCATGTTGATACAGTTGGTAAAGTATTAAGTATTAAAAAAATAGATAAATCTTTCATCTTTGATTTTGAATTACCTAAAAAAGAGAGAAAACACTTAATAGAAAAAGCATCAATTTGTGTAAATGGTATTTCTCTTACAATTTCAAAAATAACTAAAAAAGGTTTCCAGATTTGGATTATACCTCATACATATAAGGAAACAAATTTATCAACTTTAAAAAAATTTAGTTTGGTGAACATTGAGATAGATATCTTATCTAAATACGTAAGGAATTATTTTAATGGAAAAAAATAATTTTGCCTCAATCGAGTCGGTAATAAGTGTAGCAAAAAAAGGAGGTATGTTTATTTTGGTGGATGATGAAAAAAGAGAAAACGAAGGAGATTTAGTAATTTCTACATCAGACACAAATGCAAAAAATATTAACTTCATGGCAAAATACGGACGAGGTTTAATTTGCTTAGCGCTTGATACTATTCAGGCAAAAAGATTAAATTTATCCTTAATGTCACCAGTAAATCAATCAAGAAACAAAACAGCTTTCACAATTTCTATTGAAGCAAAAAAAGGAATAACAACAGGTATATCTGCAAAAGATAGAGCTAGAACAATTAAAATTGCCTCAAAAAAAAATGTAAATAAAAATGAAATTGTTTCTCCTGGCCACGTGTTTCCAATTATAGCTAAGGATGGTGGAGTTCTTGTTAGAGCGGGACATACCGAAGCATCTGTTGATATATCTAAATTAGCAAAAAAAAATAACTCAGCTGTTATTTGTGAAATTATGAATGAAGACGGTACAATGGCTAAGGGTCAAGATTTATTTAATTTTGCAAAAAAACATAAATTAAAAATTGGAAAAATAGAGGATCTAATAGCATATAGATTAAAAAAAGAAAAACTTATTAAACTTAAAAAGCAAAGTAAGATTGATGTAAAAAATCAAAAATACAATATTAGAATTTATGAGAATCTTCTTGATGGTTCTGAACATTTTGCTTTAATCAAGGGTAAAATAAAAAAAGGTATCACTCCAAGAGTGAGAGTGATTTCTTCTAACGTTGTACAAAATTATTTAATAAATCAATCCTTACCAAATTCATTTAATAAGACATTAAATTATTTTAAAAAATATCAAAATTGTGTTTTAGTATTTATAAAAGACTCAAATTTAAAATCAGTAACTCAAACCCTAAAAGATTATAAAAATAAAAATTTTTATAAGAAAGGAAATGACAAGTTAATAAGAAATTATGGTATTGGAGCTCAAATTATTAAAGACTTAAAAATTAAAAATATGATATTAATCACAAAATCACCAAAAAAAGTTATTGGTCTTGATGGTTATGGTATAAAAATTACTAAACAGGAATTAATTTGATGAAAAAGAAGTTTCTAATTGTTGTAGCAGATTATTATAAAGATATTACTGATGGCTTAATAAAAAGTTCTTTAAAAATAATTCCAAAAAAAAATATAATAAAAATCATTAAAGTACCTGGTGCTTTTGAAATTCCAGTGACAATCTCAAAAAATATAAAAAAATATGATGGTTTTTTAGCTTTAGGATGTGTAATTAAGGGTCAGACACCACATTTCGATTTTATTTCTCATGCAGTAACAGATGCGATAATGAAATTGTCTATAGATAGTAAAAAACCTATTGGAAATGGAGTAATTACTTGTCTTAACAAGGCTCAAGCAATCGCTAGAAAAAAAAAGGGTGCTGAAGCTGCAGAAGCTGTGATTTCAGTTTTATCTCAAAAATGAGAACTTATTATAATTCAAAAAATAACCCTAGAGTTATTGTCATTCAAAAATTATATGGAAAATTTTACAATGAAGATGATAATTTAGATTTCCCAAAACATAGATTCAAAAAATTTATTAAGGATATTGTTTTAGGAACAATAGAAAGAAATGATCTTATTTTAGATGAACTAAATAATAAATTAGGAGAAGAATTTGTATTTGAAAAATTAGATAAAGTTTTTCAGACGATTTTAAAAGCAGCAACTTATGAATTTATGTATAAACCAAATATATCTATAAATATAATCATCAAAGAGTATTTAAATTCATCTAATTTTTTCCTTAAAGACTCACAAACAAAATATCTTAATGCTTTATTAGATAATGTTGGAAAGAAATTAAGATCTAACAATGCATGAATTTGATCTAATAAAAAATTATTTTTCAAAAATATCTAAAAAAAATAAATCTGCTCTTAATCTAAATGATGATGTTTTTTTTGATAAAAAAAAAGGTGTTGTAATATCTGTAGATACGTACAATATCAGTACACACTTTTTTAATTTTAAATCCCCTGATCTAGTAATTAAAAAAATATTAAGATCATCAATTTCTGATTTAATTTGTAAAGGTGTAAAACCAAAGTTTTACTTCATTTCTGGATCAGGTAATAAAAAAACATTTACAAAAAATAATTTATATAAAATCTCAAAATCACTTAAATCAGAACAAAATAAATTTAATATAGTTTTATGTGGTGGTGACACTACTTTTTCAAATAAACTTAGTTTCACAATTACATCAATGGGATATTCAAATAAAATAATTTATCGTAATAAAGCTAAATCGAATGATGATATTTATGTTACTGGAAATTTGGGTGATAGTTATTTAGGACTTAAACTATTAAGTAGTAAAGTGAAAATTAAAAAAAAAGATCAATTATTCTTTATTAATAAATATTACAAACCAGAGTTACCTTTAAATCTAACCAAATATTTATTAAAATTTGCTAATAGCTCCATTGATGTTTCAGATGGATTAATTGATGATTTGTCAAAAATGATCAATAAACAAAATTTATCTTTTCATTTATTTGAGAATAAAATACCTGTTTCAAAAAATTTGAGTAACTTGATAAAAAATCAAAGGTTAAATAAAATTAATTTAATTTCTAACGGAGATGATTATCAGATTTTATTTACCGCTAATGTTAATAAAACTAGAATCATTCAAAATGCTTCTAAAACAACAGGAATAAAAATAACCAAAATTGGTAAAATTATATCTGGTAAAGATAGATCATTGATATTTGATGAAAAAGGCAAGCAAATACAAGCTAAATTTAAAGGTTATATTCATCGGTTTTAGAAGTTAATCGTTGTCTTTTCTATCTTTTTTTGTATTGTGCGGGCTTAAAATTTTAACAACCAACAACTTAAGGTTAATATGAGCGGAACAGTCGAAACAATACTATTATACACAATTGGGGCAGGTTTATTATCTATCGTTTATGGATTTTTAACTGGAAAAAGTATTCTAAATTCAAGTGCAGGAAATACAAAAATGCAAGATATTGCCTCTGCAATTCAAATCGGTGCTAAAGCATATTTAGCCAGACAGTACAAAACTATTGCAATTGTTGGTGCTGTAGTTTTAGTAATTGTAAGTATTGCATTTAGTCCGCTAGTTGGTCTGGGTTATTTAATAGGTGCTGCTTTATCAGGTCTTGCAGGTTATGTGGGGATGTTAGTTTCTGTTGAAGCAAACGTAAGGACAGCTGAAGCTTCTAGAAAAGGTTTAGCACAAGGGTTGTCTGTTGCTTTTAAATCTGGTGCTGTGACTGGAATGTTAGTTGCTGGCCTAGCACTGTTATCAATAGCTGTTTATTATTATACATTATTAAAATCTAATGTAGATGAAAGAGAAATTGTAAATGCACTCGTAGCATTAGGTTTTGGTGCATCATTAATTTCTATTTTCGCAAGATTAGGAGGTGGTATTTTCACAAAAGGAGCAGATGTTGGCGCTGATTTAGTTGGAAAAGTTGAAGCAGGTATCCCTGAAGATGATCCTAGAAACCCTGCTGTAATCGCAGATAACGTAGGTGACAATGTAGGAGACTGCGCTGGTATGGCAGCTGACCTATTTGAAACATATGCAGTTACAATTGTTGCTACAATGGTTTTATCATCAATTTTCTTTGTTGGCGATTTAAACATGATGATTTACCCTTTATCTATTGGTGCAGCATGTCTGTTAACATCTATTGTTGGAACATTTTTTGTAAAGTTAGGTAAAAGCAATAACGTTATGAATGCTTTGTATAAGGGATTTGTTGTTTCTGCGATAGCATCACTTGTAATTTTATGGCCTGTTACTGATCACGTAATTGGTTTTGCAAATGAATATACAGTAAATGATAAAACATTTAATGGAATGGATTTATATTATTGTGGAGTAATAGGGCTGGTAATTACTGGATTATTAATCTGGATTACAGAATATTATACTGGAACTAGTTACAGACCAGTTAAATCTGTTGCATTATCGTCGACAACTGGTCATGGTACTAACGTAATTCAAGGGTTAGCCGTTTCAATGGAAGCAACTGCTATTCCTGCATTAATAATTGTTGCAGGTATTCTTATTACAAATTTTATTGCTGGACTTTTTGGTATTGCAATTGCTGTAACTACTATGCTTGCATTAGCAGGAATGGTTGTTGCTCTAGATGCGTATGGACCTGTTACAGATAATGCGGGAGGTATTGCAGAAATGTCTAATCTTGATAAAAAAGTAAGAAAAACAACCGATGCATTAGATGCGGTTGGTAATACAACAAAAGCAGTTACAAAAGGCTATGCTATTGGATCAGCAGGTTTAGGTGCATTAGTTTTATTTGCAGCTTATACAGAAGATATTAAACATTTTTCAAAGGAAGCAGGATCTGCATTAGAAGGTATAGTTGTTACTTTTGATTTATCAAATCCTTATGTTGTAGTTGGATTATTAATTGGTGGAATGTTACCTTATTTATTTGGTTCTATGGGAATGCAAGCTGTTGGAAGAGCAGGTGGAGCGGTAGTTGTAGAGGTTAGAAGACAATTTAAAAAATTTCCCGGTATAATGAAGAGAAAACAAAAGCCTGATTATGCTAAATTAGTTGATCTTTTGACTGTGGCTGCAATTAAGGAAATGATTGTACCTTCATTACTTCCTGTTCTTTCACCAGTTGTTCTTTATTTTATAATTTTATCTATTGGCGGACAAGTTGCTGCTCTAGCATCAGTTGGTGCTATGCTTTTAGGAGTAATTATTACAGGATTATTTGTTGCTGTATCTATGACTGCTGGTGGTGGTGCATGGGATAATGCAAAAAAATATATCGAAGATGGTAATCATGGCGGTAAGGGTTCTGAAGCTCATAAAGCAGCAGTAACTGGTGACACTGTCGGAGATCCTTATAAAGATACAGCAGGTCCAGCAGTAAACCCAATGATAAAAATCACAAATATTGTTGCTTTACTTTTGTTAGCTGTTATCGCTGGCTAATTTCTTTACGTTTTTTGGCCCTCTGACCTAGAGGGTCATCAATTTTTTGCCTCATACTTGATAGAAATTCATAAATAAATGAATTTCCACGAAAACCAGCTTCTGTTGTAGCTTCAGCTATTTTAATATTTTTCATATCCTCTTTATTATAAAAACTTTTCTTTTTAAGAATACCGTATTTATCCAATTCTAAAACTAAAACATCATTTTTAAAAATTTTCATCTTACCTAAGTTTTTAAGTTTTGATTGCGTTTGTTTTCTCTCAATATAAATCCAAATGTCATTATCAAATTTACTCTTAGTAGATGGATAACCAAGGATTTTTTGAATATCATTTATATTAGTTTTATCAATAGTAAGCATGGCTTGTTTTTTTTCTAAAAAAGGAACTCCATGGTGTTTTACTACAGGCTTAAAAGAACAATTTGTAACTATCAATAAAAAGAAAATTATATATAGTATTTTAATCATGAAAGAAAAATACTTATATATTTATAATAATTTAATTAATTACTCTAGAAATAAAGTTTTATATAAAAATCTCAATAGAGATGATGCTTTTTCAGATCGTTTAACTCTATTTTTGCTTCATTTTGCTTTTTTTCTTAAAAATTTTAAAAATGAGGAAAATAAGATTATTTTACAGGAAATTTATGATTATAACTTTAGACAGTTAGAATTAAGTATTAGAGAGATTGGTTATGGAGATCAATCTATCAATAAAAAAATGAAGGATTATATAAACTTATTCCACTCAATGGTTTCCGAAATTCATTTTTGGAATAATTTATCAAAATCTCAAAAATTGAAAAAAATATCATTTTTTTTAAGTGATTTTCATAATAACGATGATTTACTTAAATATTTCGACGAATTTGATCAAAATTTATCAAAAAAAACTTTGAATTCTTATTTAAAAAGTGTAAGTAACCCATAATTATGGCTGTACCAAAACGCAAACAAACCCCTGCTAGAACAGGAATGAGAAGAGCACAAACAATGAAATTTTCAACTAAAAATATAGTTGAAGACAAAAAATCTGGTGAATATAGGCTTTCTCACCACCTTGATCTTAAAACAGGTATGTACAAGGGAAGACAAGTTTTAGACCCAAAAGAATAGTATATTATAATCTATTAAAATGTCAGATTTGATTAAAATTGCAGTAGATGCAATGGGTGGTGATGGGTCACCAAAGAAAATAATAGATGGTATTATTTTAAATCATACTACAAATAAAAATACCTTTTTTAAAATTTTTGGAAATAAAAATAAGATAGAACCGATAATTAACGGAAAAATTCCTAAAGAATTTTTTGAGATAGTGCACACAGAAAATAAAATAGAGAGTACAGATAGTCCTCTAGAGGGTGCAAAAAGAGGAAAAGATACCAGTATGTGGCTTGCAATTCAAAGTGTTAAAAATAAAGAAGCAGATATAGTTATATCAGCAGGTAACACAGGTGCATTGCTAGTTGTATCGAAATTGAATTTAAAAATGATAGAAAATATAGACAAACCAGCTTTATCTGCTTTATGGCCAAATAAAAAGGGTATGAGTGTTGTATTGGATTTAGGTGCAAATATTGAGTGTAGTTCAAAAAATTTATTAGATTTTTCAATTATGGGAGCATCTCTTTACACTTCTCTTTATCCCGATGATAGACCAAACGTAGCATTATTAAATATCGGTTCAGAAGAATTAAAAGGAAATGAAATTATCAAAGAAACTTATCAATTATTAAATGAAAAAAAATCAGATAATTATAACTTTGCTGGTTACATTGAGGGAAATCATCTTATGGATGGAGATGTAAATGTAATAGTTTCAGACGGTTTTACAGGAAATGTTGCATTAAAAACAGCAGAGGGTACTGCGAATTTTATAACCAGTGAATTAAAAAATGCAATGACAGGAAATTTTTTGGGTAAAATTTCATCCTTATTAAATATATCAAATTTAACGAAATTTAAGAAAAGACTAGATCCAAGACTGTATAATGGAGCAATTTTTATTGGTTTAGATTCTCCAGTTGTTAAAAGTCATGGTGGAACTGACTATATTGGCTTTTCAAACTCTTTAGATGTTTGTCATAGAATTGTAAAAGGTAATTTGATAGAAAAGATTAAGCAAAATATTTGATATGAGAATTAATTTAACTAAAAAAGACTTAGTTAATTTGGTTTATATGCAGCTTGGTTTTTCAAAACAAATATCAGAAAATTTAATTGAGGATTTTTTATCAACTATAGTTACTAACATCAAAAATGAAAAAAAATTAAAATTATCTAAATTTGGAACTTTTTCTATTAGACAAAAAAAATCTAGGATTGGTAGAAACCCAAAAACTAAAGAAACAAAAGTAATTTCAAGCAGAGATGTCGTATTGTTTAAGCCATCAAAGGAATTTAAAGAATTTATCAATTTGAAAGATAATGGATAAATCAGATAGTGCTTATAAAACAATAGGCGAAGTAGCTAGAATATTAAATCTTAAATCAAATGACAAAGGAGCTTTACCGACACATGTCATTAGATTTTGGGAAACTCAATTTAAGCAAATTAAACCAAAGATATTAAATTCTAATAGAAGATATTATGATGAAAAAACAATAAATCTTCTTAAAAAAGTTAAATTCTTACTTAAAGATCAAGGTATGACAATAAAGGGTGTAAAAAAAATACTAAATAATGAAGTTTCTTTAAAGCTTGACGAAATTGCAGATAAATCTATAAAAGCTGAAAATTTAAAAAATAAGTTATTAAATATTTCAAATAAATTAAAAGAATTAAAAAATGGCAAAAAAAACACACGTTAAAGTAAGAATGGTTCCAGAGGCTAAACCTGATAGTCCTTATTTCTATTATGTAAAAAAACCAGCTGGAGGTGAGAAAGCTAGAGTTAAGCTTTCGGCAAAAAAATACAATCCAGATACCAGAAAACATGAAATGTTTGTGGAAAAGAAGCTTCCACCACATAGCAAGTAATTATTTTTTTTTAAAGTTTCTCTTTTCGAAATCGATATAAGATAAAATCATATTTTTCCATATACGATTAGTAATCTTAGGATCAATCTTAAGTTTTTTTGATTTTAGGTTGATTTTTTTAAGTATAAAATTAATACGTTTTTTATCCACTATTTCTTTTTTAAATTCTTTAAGTTTTAAAACTTCTTTGACAAGATTTGTTCTAAATTTAATCAAGGATAACAACTTATTATCTAACTTATCTAATTTAGATCTTATTATTTCTAATTTTTTTTTGTTTTTAGGCGACATTTAATTTATTGGTTTAATTAATAATTATTATATTTATCTAATCATGTACAGTCAGAATTATTCTTTAAATTCTCAATTAAAAATATGGATGATCACTTTATTATTAATGATCGTGCTTATAATTTTAGTTGGTGGTCTAACTAGATTAACTGACTCTGGCCTATCTATTACTACATGGGAGCTTTTTGTTGGTACATTGCCTCCTTTAACAAGTGATAAATGGATAGAATATTTTGATCTCTATAAAACAATTCCTGAATTTAAAGAGCAAAATTTCAATATGACTTTAAATGAATTTAAAATAATATTTTGGTGGGAATGGGCACATCGTCAATTAGGAAGATTAATTGGTCTAACTGTTCTTTTGCCAATGATTTATTTTACAATTAAAAATGGCTTTTGGATTTTAAGAGAATATTCAATTATTTTTTTCCTAGTATGTTTTCAAGGATTTATTGGATGGTACATGGTATCAAGTGGATTAATTGATAGAATTGATGTTAGTCATTATAGATTATCACTACACTTAGTTACAGCTTTTATCATTTTGTCTATAGTTTTTTGGAAATATTTAAATTTAACTGATATAAAAATTAATCATATTAATATTCAATTAAACTCAATTAAATTTTTTCTTTTATTATTATTTTTACAATTAATAATTGGAGCATTTGTGTCCGGGATGGATGCAGGAAAAATTTATAATACTTGGCCTTTAATGGGCTCATCATATTTTCCGGATGACAGCGTAATCTATGATTTGTTTAATCTCAAAGTATTTGATGATCAATCACTTGTTCAATTTATTCATAGAAATTTAGCATATTTAATTGTCATAATATATTTTTACATCCTTTATTATGTTTTAAAAAATGGAAATATAAATTTAATAATTCCAATCTTCGTTATTGGAGTTTCTTTATTGTTTCAAATTGTTTTGGGAGTTCTAACGATTTTATCTGGAGTAAAAGTGCTTTATGCATCTCTACACCAGATAAATTCTATTTTAATAATACTTTCAACTTTGTATTTTCTTTATATAACAAAATATAAAGAGGATATTTATTAGTTTCTATTGGTAGACATTAAAGCCTCGAATTAGCTTACAGCTTTTAAATTACCCTTTGAAGATTTATTCAATGCTTGATCAAGATCCTCAATAATATCATCGATGTGTTCAATACCGATACAAAGTCTTACATAACTTTGAGTAACACCTGATGCAGCTAGTTCTTTCTCATTTAATTGACTATGAGTTGTACTTGCTGGATGAATTGCTAAACTTCTAGCATCACCAATATTAGCTACATGATAGAACATTTTTAAAGACTCAATAAATTTTTTTCCAGCTTCAATTCCACCTTTAAGCTCGATACCAATCATTGGGCCATTTCCACCTCTAAGATATTTTTTTGCTCTATTGGCAATGGGTTTATCGTGCTCTGTAGAATAAATAACTTTTGTAACTTCTTTATGTTTTTTAAGAAAATTAACAACATACTCGGCGTTAGCACAATGCTGTCTCATTCTTAAAGCAACAGTTTCAAGTCCTTGAATTATTGCAAAAGCATTATCTGGAGCCAGAGCTGATCCCAAGTCTCTTAATAAACAAACTCTTGCTCTAACAGCGAAGGGAACATTAGCACCAGTTAATTCCGGTACAGCTTTACCCCAAACGACACCACCATAACTTTCATCTGGTTCGTTAAATAATGGTTGTCTCTTAGGATCTGCAGTCCAGTCAAAGTTACCACTATCAACTATACTTCCAGCAACTGCTGTACCATGTCCACCTATATATTTTGTAAGTGAGTGAATTACTACTGCAGCTCCATGATCAATCGGTCTGCATATTACTGGTGCAGCTGTGTTATCCATTATTAGTGGAATGTTATATTTTCTTCCAATGTCAGAAACTTCCTTAATTGGAAACACCCTTAAATAAGGATTGGGTAGAGTTTCACCATAAAAAGCTCTAGTTTTATCATCTATTAACTTTTCAAAATTTTCAGGATTACTTGGATCTGCATATCTTATCTCTATACCAAGTTTACTAAGTGTATGTGTGAATAAAGATACTGTACCACCATAAAGATCAGTTGAGCTTACTATATTATCACCGGCTTGAGCTACATTTAATACAGCAAAAGTTGAAGCAGTTTGACCTGAGGATACAGTTACACATGATAGACCTCCTTCAAGAGCGGCAACTCTTTTTTCCAGAACGTCATTTGTAGGGTTCATTATACGAGTATAGATGTTACCAAATTCTTTAAGAGCGAAAAGGTTAGCAGCGTGCTCTGTGTTGTTAAATTGGTACGATGTTGTTCTATAAATTGGAACAGCTACCGCGTTCGTCGCTGGATCACTCCTATAGTCACCACCATGAATTGCAATAGTTTCAGGGTTATTTCTTTTTTTAGTCATTTTACTCCTTTTTTAGTGCTTCAACATTATGTTAGGCGCACAATACAGTTCAAATGCCTACCGATTTTATTAATTATATGAAATTTCCTGTTTAGCAGTTATAAGCCCGCAATAGGATCAAATCGGCGAAAGATCTTTAGCATATTAGCTACATATTTCAAGCTAAATATAAAATTGACTTTGCAATTATTAATAGTATTAATCCTCGCACAATGACAAAATTCACTAAAAAAGACCAATTAAATTCGTCTTGGTATGAAATAGACGCGAAGAATGCAGTAGTTGGAAGATTAGCAACTGTTGTTTCCAATATAATAAGAGGCAAGAATAAAACTACATACACACCTCATATGGATGATGGTGACTTTGTTGTTGTTAAAAATATTGAACAAGCAAAATTTACGGGAAAAAAATTTCAAGATAAAAAATATTACAGACACACTGGTCATCCAGGTGGAATTAAAGTAACAACACCTGAGAAACTTCATGAAAAAAAACCTGGAGAAACTTTAAAAATGGCAGTTAAAAGAATGTTACCTGGTGGAGTATTAGGAAGAAAACAATTAACAAAATTAAAAATTTATGCAGGAAATGAACATCCGCATTCAGCACAAAATCCGACTGTAATAGAGTTAGATAAATTAAACAGTAAAAATATAGCAAGAAATTAAGATGGAAAATACTCAATCAGCATCAAAATCTCCAAAATTAAAATTAGATTTTAAAGACAGTAAATACGCTACTGGTAGAAGAAAAACGTCAATTGCAAAAGTTTGGTTAAAAAAAGGTTCTGGCAAAATTTACGTAAATGGTAAATTATTTAGTGATTATTTTGCCGACGAAACTCATAAAATGCAAATCACAAGACCCTTTGAGATAATTAATCAAGCTACTGATTATGATGTAAGATGCAGTGTAAAAGGAGGTGGACCTACAGGTCAAGCAGGGGCTATGGTTCACGGTATTTCAAAAGCATTAGTATTATTTGATGAAAATCTAAAAGCCACCTTAAAAACAGAGAAACTCACTACCAGAGACTCTAGAGCAGTTGAAAGAAAAAAACCTGGTAGAAGAAAAGCTAGAAGAAGCTTCCAATTCTCTAAAAGATAATTTTTTTTTAATTTTAAACTGTTATAATAAAAAATGCCTAAGCTTAACGCATTAGTTGCTGGATCAACTGGATATATTGGTGTCCAATTAATTAAATTATTAGTTAAACACAAATATATTAATATTAAATATCTTTGTGGAAACTCTTCTGTGGGTAAACACGTTAAATTTTATGATAAATCTTTATCTAAATATAAATTACCAAAAATTTTAAAATTTAATAAAAAATTATTAAAAGACGTTCATGTTATTTTTACAGCACTTCCAAATGGAGAAGCACAGGATATATCTAAACATTTAAGCAAAAATCATACTCAAATCGATCTTGCTGCAGATTTTAGATTAGAAAAAGCTTCTGATTATCTAAAGTGGTATAAACAAAAACATCGTGCAACTAAATTAATAAAGAAAAGCATCTATTTGCTTCCTGAAATAAACCGAAAAGAGATTAAAAAGTATAATATAATTTCATGCCCAGGATGTTATCCGACATCAATATTGTTACCTCTATTTCCTTTATTTAAAAAAAACTTAATTAAATTCAATAATATTATAATTGACTCAAAATCTGGATATTCTGGTGCCGGTAGAGGAGTTCACAAAAAATATAAAGATAAAAACCTATACGAGTCTTTGAGCGCTTACGGAGTTGGTTTTCATCGTCATAATTCTGAAATAGATCAAATGTTAAGAAAATTTACTAAGAAAAAATTTCAATTTAGTTTTACCCCTCATTTATCACCAATGTTCAGAGGTATTCTGAGCACGATATATGTTGACTTAGAAAAAAATATTTCACCAACAAAAGTGCAAAAAACATTAATTAGTTTTTATAAAAAAGAGAGTTTTGTAAAAATATTAAAGTCTGACTCATTGTTAAGCACCAATGATGTAATAAATACTAATAATTGTTATATTTCTGTGTGTAAATCCAAATATAACAATAAAAT
>CACOMI010000005.1 GCA_902628275.1 uncultured Pelagibacteraceae bacterium
ACTGCTTTAAAAAGTAAAATCCATGTTATTACACCTAATAAAGCTTTAATCTCAAAACATGGAAATGAATTAGCAAAACTTGCAGAAAAAAATAAAGTTAATTTAGAATTTGAAGCATCAGTTGCTGGTGGTATCCCAATATTAAGATCTATTAAAGAAGGATTAGCAACAAACAAATTATCAAAAGTTTATGGAATTTTGAATGGTACTTCAAATTATATTTTATCTGAAATGGAAAATTCAGATGAAAATTTTGCAGATGTTTTAAAAAAAGCGCAGATGCTAGGTTATGCTGAACCTGGTAATCCTAAATTAGACCTAAATGGTTTTGATGCATTTGCTAAAGTAAGAATTTTATCTGCATTAGCTTTTAGTAGTAAAATTTCAAAACACAAATGTCTAATGGAAGGAATAGAAAAAATTGAATTAAAAGATATTAAAATTGCGAACCAATTAGATTTAAGAATAAAGCTTCTTGGCATAACTGAGTTAAAAAGTAATCAACTTTTTGAAACTGTTCATCCGTGTTTAGTAAGTAAAAAATCTTATATTGGTAATGTAAATGGTGTGATGAATGCAGTTATTCTTCAAGGAAAACCTGTTGGTGAAAGTGTATTACAAGGGGAGGGGGCTGGGCCTGGACCTACGTCCTCATCATTACTTTCTGATTTATTATCTATTTTGCGTGGGAATATAAAAAAACCTTTTGGTGTTAGTGTTTCAAAGCTCAAATCTTTAAAACCGTATAATGTAAAAAGTTATGTAAATTCTTTATATTTAAGGTTTGAGGTAAAAGATAAGCCTGGCGTATTATCTGAAATAACTAATCGTTTAGCTAAATACAAAATTTCAGTTAAAAGGCTAATACAGACACCTGATAAGAAAAACAATAAGGCAACAATTGTTATTATTACTCACAAAACAACTGAAAATAATATTCATAATTGTTTGTCTATTTTTAAAAAAAATAAAAATATTTTGAAAACACCAACATTAATTAGATTGCTTGGTTGATGGAAATTTACTTAAAACTTTTTGAAGTTTTATTTCCAGTGTTCCTAATAGTTGGACTTGGATATCATTTGGGTAAAAAAAATCCAGATTTTGATACTTCATTTATAACAACATATGCTGGTAATTTTGGAACACCAGCTCTTGTTATTTTTGCTATCACAGCGGGTGGTGTTACTTTTGACGTTTTTAAGGAGTATTTTGGTTATTCGATTATTTTATTAAGTCTGTTTGGTGTTGTTGGGTTAATATTTCTAATACTCATGAAAAAAGACTATATTCGAGAATTACCTACTTTTATTTTACCAAATACTGGAAATATGGGTATACCTATATGCTTATTCGCTTATGGTGAATTAGGTATGGGTATAGCTGCAGCAATTTCATCTTTAATTGTTTTACTGCATTTTACACTTAATATATTTTTAGCAAAACGAGCTTTTGATTTTAAAACTATACTAAAAAGTCCATCTTTTTATGCAATTTTAATAACTGTGCTCTTTTTATATTTTGAAATACCGTTTCCTCAATTTGTATTAAATACTGTAATGCTTTTAGCTTACGGTATGATTGTAATGATCTTAATGTCTCTTGGTGTAGCTCTTACACAAATGAAAGTATTTTCTTTTAAAGATGCATTAATAACATCCTTTGGAAGAGTAATAATTGGACCTATTATTGGATTTGCTGTTATTAAATTTTTTAATTTATCCGGAATACCAGCGGGTGTTCTTTTAATACAATCTTGCATGCCTAGTGCAATCTTGTGTTATTTGATTGCTCACATGTACTCACCTAAAGAAATTGTAGACAATATTTCTAGTACAATTGTAGTATCTACAATCATGTCATTATTTACTATCCCAATTACATTATTCTTTGCTTTAAAATACTTCTATTAAGAGATACCTTTCTTTTATGAAGGCTATAATTTTGAATGCGTCTGCTTGGATGATTGTTCCAATAATGGATGCATTTGCCAAGTATTTAAGTTCCTCAATGGATGTTCTTCAAATTACATGGGCTAGGTATTTTTTTACTGTAGTTTTTACTTTCTCGTTAATGATTATCTTTTATAGGCAATCATTAGTATGGACAAAAAAACCAGCACTACAATTAACTAGAGGGTTAATTTTTGTTTTTTCAACTTATTTATTCTTTTATGCAATATCTAAAATATCTCTTCCTAAAGCGCTAACATTAGCTTTTGTTGCTCCAATTTGTGTTACAGCTTTATCCCCATTATTTTTAAATGAGAAAGTAGGGATGAAAAGGTGGACAGCTGTATTGATAGGATTTATTGGTACACTGATAGTAATAAGACCGGGTTTTATCGAGCTTAATTTTGCTACAATGGCCGCTTTAGGTTGCGGTATTTGTTATGGATTTTATCTTATAATTACCAGGAAATTGAGTAGTTCAGATAATCCACTCTTAACACTTTTATTATCAGGTTTGATAGGAACTATAATATTAAGCTTATTTGTGCCTTCTATCTGGGTAAATCCAACATTAAATCAATGGATTTTGATGGCTTTAATCGGCCTCATAGCCTCTGTAACGCATCTTTTTCTCATATTGTCTCTGAAATACGCTGATGCATCTAAATTAGCTCCTTTGGGCTATACAGAGATAATTACAAATATACTTATTAGTTACTATTTCTTTCATGAATTGCCTGATAATTGGACTTATTTAGGTTTATTTATTATCGTTCTTAGTGGGCTATATATTTCTAGGAGAGAATATTTGCTTAGTCGTTCTTATAATTAGTAAATAAATATTTACTAATATATAATGTTATACTTTAATATACACATTTAAACTGTTGTAATTATTACATAAATTAATTATATTAATAAACATAAATTAAAATAAATAATTGTGTTTATATAAGAAAAATGGAAATAATATATGCTCTTTTAAATAAACAAAGGTAAAATGGCAAGCTTAAAAGCGAAAATAAAGCACTATTCTTAAAAGTGTTTAATATCAATAGTTTTTAAGCTAATTATACAAAAATACAAAAATTTTTATTAAACCATGTGGGTAGGGGAACAAAAATTTATAAAAAATTTTTTGAAATTAGACGCTAAAATAAGCCTTGTTATCATTGAAAAGTAGAGCAATGCAGTTATAGAATATGTGTTTTAAACGGCCATAGAGGTGCTTTATTTTGCTATATCTCGATATATAGTACAACTGAAGGGTGCATAACACTATTCATGCTAAAATACGCTTAAATATTGAAAAAACATTGATTTTACTCGTGTTTTTGACCATAAAATAGTCCAAAAAAGCTACTAAATATCAACTTTTTCAGATCTCAATAAACGCTGCTTAGTCTTAATTCCACCTCTCCCTGAGTACCCACCAAGCCCTCCATCGGACCGAATTACTCTATGGCATGGTATTTTGGGGGCATAAGGGTTTTTTCCACATGCATTAGCTACAGCACGCGCTGATTTAGGGCTTTTTATAGCTATTGCTATCTGTTTATAGGTTTTAACAGTGCCTTTTGGTATAGTTTTAAGGTAATTCCAGACTTTTAATTGAAATTTAGTGCCTTTCATCAATAAAAATTTAAAATAATGAAGCAGACAATAAAGAAAACAGTTAAAATTGAAAGATAAATAGTTTCCAGTGTTTTTCCAGATTTTCTATAATTAATAAAGCTCAATATTGCAAAACCAAAAGATGTTATTAAGAAATATATCGGTTCAATTACTCCGTCTATGCCCATCTTTAAATAATATTTCATACTTGCTGTTCTAACAATGCCATTAATTGTCCTTTAAATTAATAAATTATTTTATTTGACATTATAAAACACTTGATATATTACTAACGATAATTAATTGTTATCAATAGTAATTATATGAATGAACTTATAACAGACCTAAAATTGCTTCATGAAGCAACTCTAAATAACCTTAAAAGCTCTAAGGCAAATAATACTTTAAGAGCTTATAAATCTGACTTTAAAGACTTCGGAGTTTTTTGTACAAAGCATGGGTTAAATCCATTACCAACCGAGCCAAAAATAGTTTCCTTATATCTAACCCATCTCTCTAAAAATTCAAAAATAAGCACTTTAAGAAGAAGATTAGTATCAATAAGCATGGTTCATAGGCTTAAAGGACATTATCTAGACACCAAACATCCAATCATTGTTGAAAATTTAATGGGAATAAGAAGGGTCAAAGGAAGTATTCAGAAAGGTAAAAAACCTATATTAATCAATCATTTAAAATTAATTATTAATGCAATAAATGAGAAAAAAACTGATGAAATCAAAAAACTTAGAGACAAATCAATAATCCTAATTGGCTTTGGGGGAGGCTTTAGAAGAACGGAACTTATATCAATTGATCATGAAGATTTAGAATTTGTTCCTGAAGGTCTAAAAGTCATAATTAAACGATCAAAAACTGACCAATTCGGAGAAGGAATGACTAAGGGATTACCCTACTTCGATAATGAAATTTACTGTCCTGTCACAAATCTAAAAAAATGGTTAGAAATTTCTAAAATTAAGTCTGGTCCTATTTTTACAAGATTTTCTAAAGGTTTATCATTAACAAACAAAAGATTAACTGACCAATCTGTAGTTTTATTAATGAAAGAGTATTTGAAGTTAGCAGGTATCGAAAACAAAAATTTTGCAGGTCATAGTTTAAGATCTGGTTTTGCAACAGTTGCAGCGGAATCGGGAGCTGATGAAAGAAGTATAATGGCAATGACTGGCCATAAATCAACTCAAATGGTAAGAAGATATATTAGAGAGGCAAGTTTGTTTAAAAACAATGCACTAAATAAAGTTAAAATTTAATGAAAAACAAATTAATTCTAGTTGAATCAGAGATGAGAGGACCAAAAGGACATTTTCTAGATAATTTAATAGAAACTACCAAAAGTTTTGAAAACAAAAATAAAATATATTGGATATTAAACCAGAAATTTAATAACCAAGGAACATATATTCCAAAAAATATAAAAATTTTTAAATCAATATCTAGTAACAACTTCAAAAGAAAAGAAAATAAATTATTTTATGTTTTTGAAGAAATTTTTTTATTTATTAAAAATATAATTCAAATATTTTTATTTTTATTTTCTTTTTTAATACAAGGAAAATTTTTACTATTTATTAAAGCACTAAAATCAAATTTTTTTTTATTACCACGATATTTTGGATCATTTTATAAACAATACAAAAAATTGAATATTTCAAAAAATGATAATATTTTTTTTCAAACAGCAAGGAGAAAAGATATTGCATTAATTAGTTTTTTAACAAAAATTGATAAAAACCATCCTAAGTTTCATATAAGAGTAATGTTGCCACCAAAAATAAAATTTAAAGGTTTTTTTTATTATTTGAATCAAATGAAATACGAAATGGATAATAATAAAATTTTTATATATACATGGAGTGATTATAATTATAAGCATTTCCTGAAGAATTCAGATAGTAAGAAAGGCATATATAGATCAAATATTCCTTGGTCTTTTTACAATAGAAAAAATAAAAAAAAAAATCTTGTAATAGGTTTTATGGGCGATGCGAGAAAAGCAAGAGGTTTTCACCTTCTACCAGAAATTATAAATTATTTAGAAAAAAGAAGTTATAAGTTTAATTATATTGTACAGTTTTCAAATATTTCAAATGATTTAGAAGATGTGAAAAAAAAATTAATTAATTTAAACAGAACAAACAAAAAAATTAAATTGATTGAGAAATATTGTGACTATAAAGAATTTAGAAATATTTTAAAAAAAATTGATATTATGCCGATAATTCACAAGGCTGATGAAATTAATAAAATCACCTCTGGAACAATGTACTCTTGCGTATCTCATCAAATTCCAACAGTCTTACCAAAAGGAACTAACTTTATGAAAGATATACTAAAATTTAAATCATATGAAACAGCTGAAAATATAGATGATTTTGCAAATAAAATTATTAAAATTTCAAAAAAATATGATTATTATCTTAAAAATGTTAAGTATAACTCTCACATACTTAAAAAAATTTTAAAAAATGATCCACTACAACGAAATATTACTTAGTATTTTTTCCTATTTGAATTAACTTGTGATTTATGTTTGTTGACGGCATAAATCTCCATGGATCAATCACAAGTGAATTTTCTATAAACTTCATCTTTGTAAAAAAATCATGCTTCGTTGCTACAAAGAAAGTTTGAGGCTTTTTATACCATTCATATAAATCTGAATATTTTTCAAAATCACCATCTATATAAGGATCCCATTGATTTACTTTTTTGCCTTTTTCTTCAAGCAAATTTTTTAACAAAATTGCTGGGCTACCGAGAGTTAAATTAGTTTCTGATTTAAAAGTTTTACCCAATATATTAATTGTTCTTCCATTCGTTTTTTCCACAATAATGTTAGCTAACCAATTAGTTTGATTTTCTCTTTGTAACATTATGTTTTCAAACCAATTGTGAGATATATTAAATTTTTTTGATAAATAACTCATAGCAATATTATCACGAGGGTGACACCCTCCTCCATCACCCATACCACCTGACATATATGCTCCAGAAATTAATCTTGTATTTGCCATTTTAAGTGCGTTAGTAACTTCATCTACATCTGTATTAGGAAGATGATAACACATTTCCATTAATGTATTTGCAAATGATATTTTTGTGGAAATCATAGTATTGTAAGATACTTTAATCAATTCAGCATTTTCAATGGTTGTATCATAAATTGGAGCAGAACTGATAGTTTTATAAAATTCTTTGCCAACTTTTAGTGCCTTTTCGTCATCTCTTCCAAATAAAACAAATTCTGGATGTAAAAAATCTCTCATTGTTGATCCCATTGCAATGAAAAATGGGTTGTATACTAATTTTGTATGCGTACCTAGTAATGGTTTAATCTCTCTAGTTATTGTTCCAGGTAAAACAGTAGAAATTATTATTACAACTTTATCTTTACTTTGTTTTTCAATTTCTTCACTTAAAGTTTTAATTCCATTTTTTAAATAAGTATAATCAAAATCTGCTCTTTCATTTGGTATTCTAGTAATACCTTCATATTTTTCATGATGAGGTGTTTGAATAGGTACAAAAATAATATCAGATTTTTCTACAAGTTTATCGATATCTAGTATTTCAAGTTCTGAATTAGGCAGATAATCTTCAACCCAAATTTCTTTATAATCTATAACTTTATTTTTAATATTTTGGATAGTTTTTTTTGATATATCATAGCCAAAAACTCTATGTCCCTTACTTTCAGTTGCAAGAGCTACGGGTAATCCTAATTTACCTAAACCTAAAAAACCAATATTCATAATAATCTTATTTAACCCTAAAAGAAATAAAATCCACAAAATTTTACTAAAATATTATTTAAAATTTGAAAATTTTAGATATAAATACTGAATTCGATCCAATGTTACTTTAATATAATAACTAATTGATTTTACCGGATCATTTAAAGGACCATTGTACCTCTTGAAAGTAAACATATTATTTTTATTTATGCCTGAATTTAAATAAAAAGTTTCAAAAAAATTAATACTAATTTTCCATTTTTTAATAAAAATTTTATTTCCACGGCTACCATTGTAAGTAAATATATTTTTTGGTTTCTTTCTAGTTGTTATAGACCCAAAATGGTAAACTAAACTAGAACCTATACCTTTAAATATTCGAATATTATTTTTCCATAACTTCATTGCAAAATCTGAGTCGTCACCTCCCGTTGGAAAAAATTCCTCACTCCATCCACCAACTTTTTTCCATATATCTTTGTGTACCAGACCTGGACATTTAGTAGTTCCTTGAAAATCAAAAATTTTAATATTTTCTAAGTTATTTATTAATTTAATTTCATCAAATTTATTATAAGTGATGCCAGCATTAAATTTTGGAGGGAAAGAATTTTTTTTTAAATTATAATCTTCTACTGCTCCGATCATTGTACCTGATAGGTAGAAATTCTTATGCCCTATGGCATTTACTTCATCGATTAAATTTTTATCCCAATCTGGGCAATAATAGAAATCGTCATGAGAAATTAAGATATAATTAAATTTTGATAATATAGATGCTTTATTAAGAGCTTTTGGCATACCTATATTATCAGTGCTAAATGTATAATCGAAACCATTATTTTTAACATAATCTAAAGTCCCATCACTTCCTTCATTAATATGGATAATTATTTGATGATCAAAATTTGAATTTTTTTTAATGCTATTTATACAAATTTTAAGATATTCCAAATTATTGTATGATGGTATTAAAATAGAAAACATCAATTTTTTTTAATGAAATCTTTTATATAATTTTCAATTTTAATTTTAGGGACGTACCCAAGTATTTTTTTAGCGTTGTCATTTGTTATTATAGATCCAAATCTATCACCTTCTCTTGCTGGTAAGTATTTTGTTTTGGTTTTGAACATTTTAGCTATTTGATTTATAGAATAAGTCCTTTTGGTCCCAAGCATGTATTCTTTCTGTCTACCTTTTTTCCATGCAAGAAAACAACCCTCAACTATATCGTCTATGTGAGTAAAATCTCTTCTTTGTGTTCCTGGTTTTACTATACTTAATGGTTTTTTTTTTCTATATAGCTCTTCAAAAATACCAATTACAGCAGACATTGGTGAATTTAATATTTGTCCAGGTCCATAAACATTATAAAAATAAACTAGCTCATATTTTAAACCGAACCATTTATTATAATTTTTAATTAGCTCAATATTTTTAGATTTTGACCAGGAATATGGTGATAAATCTTGATCTTTACCTTTGTTTCCTAAATTACTTGAAGTTGCTGAATAAATTATTTTAATTTTGTTTTTTTTTGCAAATTCAATAACTTTGAAAGAATTGTAAATATTATATTCTAAACAAGTTTTATAGTTTTTAAAACTTTGAAAAATTCGTGAAAATTCTCCAAAATGAAAAAGAATTATAATTTTTTTGTTATATTTTTTTAAAAGTTTATCTATATCTTTGTTTTGACCCTTAATATATTTAACATTCTTGTTTTTAACATGGTTTTTAGCTGTTCCAGATGAGTAGTTATCAAGACTTATAATTTTATAATTTATATTTTTTTTTAATAAATACTTGATTAGTGAAGATCCAATAAATCCTGCTCCCCCTGTAATTAGAATAATATCTTTTTTCATAATTTTTATAAGTTAAAAATATCTACCAAGGAAACTCTTTATTAATGTTAAACGTTTTACTAATTATAAAATCAGCAACAATAGTTGAATTATATTTTTTGTGGTATTTTATTTTGCCATTTTTAGCAATTTTATTTCTCAAATGATCTTTTTTAAGCATTCTGTTTAGTTTTAAATTTAAATCATTCAATGAATTATAAAAAACCGCCTCTTTATTTGAAAAAAAATGATCTATCTTAGTATTTTTATCTATTAATGTTGTAATACCATTTCCCATTAGTTGAGCAATTCTATCACTACTATAATATTTGAGAGGTTTACCTTGACTTAAATTAAGTGCAATCTTAGAGTTAAAAAGATTTTTTTTAAAATCGTCACCCCAAATTGGCTGAATATTATTCATGCCAAATATATTAAACTTCAGATGTGGATTTTTTTTTATCAAATAGTTAATTATATTTTCTCTTTCATCAAATTTTCCTTTCTTTAAAACACCTCTATGAACTCCATGCGACATTGCAAAAAATAAATCAAATTTAGCATTTTTATTTTTATAAACATTCAAATCATCTAGGGACGGATCCACTGGATTTGGGATGAATGAAATTTTAAATTTTTTATTAAATTTAAGGGTTTTAGGGTCTGTTGTACAAAAACTATAATCCATTAAATCTATTTTGTCTAAAAATCTTAATTTATTATTTTTCCATTGATTATCCATTCTATCCAAAAACCATTGTGCAATTTTAATTGTTGGAAATTGTTTTTTAATAATTAGCAAACTTTCTTTTTTTATAGAGTCGGCATGACCAAGAAGAATTAAATCTGGTCTAAAGTTTTTCACCGTTTCAATGAAAGTTTTGTTTAATCTTTTAGAACCCGTCACATCTCTAAGTGATCTATAATTACTTAATAAATCTCTATCGCTAAGAGTTAATACTTTATGGTTAAGTTTTATAAGACCATTATTTATTCTTCTACCAGTATTATAAAACAATCTTCCATTATGTCTCTCATTCAAATTTGTTATGTGTAAAATTTTGATTTTATCAATTTTAGAAACTAAATTTTCATTTAGTAAAAACTCTGATCTATAATTATCAATTTTATTTGAAGCAAATCTATTTGTTAAATAAAAATTTTTTAAAGAATTTTTTTGATAATTTTTTAATAATTTTTTATTTAATATTAATTTTTTTATATTTTTTGAGAAATTATTTGCATCAACTTTTTTAACTATAATGCCATCGGTAATTGTTTCTTTAAGACCTCCTCTATCACTTATTAATACTGCGCAACCTCTACTAGCTGCTTCTAAACTAGATCTTCCAAATGGTTCATTCCATCTTGAACAAACAACAGCTATTGATGATTTTTCTAAATATTTTAAAACATTGTTATGGGTTTGAAATCCTAATATTTTTAGTCTTGGATGTTTGAAAATTATTTTTTCTCTTGGTTCATCACCAATAACAATAGATGACCAATCATTGTATTTATCTAATATTGGTAAAACTGAATTTCCAAAAATATCATAACCTTTAGCTGAATTTAGCTTTCCAACAAAAGCAATAATTTTTCTTTTTTTTTTTAAATTAATTTTTTTTGTATCAATAGATTGTTTAATAACAAACAATTTTGAAGAAGATTTTAAAGTTTCTGGTAAATCTTTTATAAATCTTGCTTTTGACCAATCACTATTAAAAATTATTTTATCTAAATTACTTATTAAAAATGTTCTATCTTTAACTAATTTTGAACCATTCATTTCAAGAGGGTCATTATGGAAATATAAAACTTTTTTTGTGTAGTTAAGTTTAATTAAATACTTCAAATAAGAAGGTCTGTTATGAAATTCTATAATATTTGAATTAAATTTTTTTTCTTCTTTTAAAAATTCTAAAATGTATGATTTTGACGAGCTTTTTATTAAAGATTTTTCGTAATCAAGATTAACATAATTATTATTAAATTTTTTCTTTTTAATTGTATTACCATAAACAATTGTATTTTTTTTGTATTTACTGTGTTTTAAAGTATCTTTGATAAATATCGATACAGCACCTGCGTATTCTGGAGAAAAATTTTCTTTATAAGGTAATAAAATTGATATTTTCATTTTTCTGATTTTTCTAAAATTTTTTTTCTCAATACTTTATCTTTTTTAAGCTTATATTCATATGACATAGCTTCATTTTTTGTTTTAAATTTTTTTTGATAAATTATCTTCCATTTATATCCTCTGGTAGATTTTGCACCAGTATTTGAATTATGTTTTTCTAATCTTTTATTAATATTTACACTATATCCGACGTAGGTTTTTTTTTTACCTGGAGTCGTAGTTTTTAATAAATATGTATAATAAAACATATAAATGGCGGTCCCTAGGGGAATCGAACCCCTCTTTCGAGGATGAAAACCACGTGTCCTAACCGATAGACGAAGGGACCAGAAGCTGCTTTTTATTGTAAATTAGATAATTAATCAAGCTTATCATATAATTTTTTGTTTCAATTTTATTACTTTCCTCAGAGCAGATGATTTATGTGTTACTAGTGTCTCAGATGTAAACTCTTCACCATCAATATTTATGCCTGAAACTAGATCACCGGAAGTTATGCCTGTGGCACAAAAAATAGTGTCACCTGAAATTATCTCATCTAATTCATATTTTTTTGATAAATCTTTTATACCCATTTCAGTAGCTCTTTTTTTTTCTTTATCAGTTTTAAATAAAAATCTTCCTTGAAAATTACAATCAAAAGTGTCAAGTGCAGCAGCGGCTAACACACCTTCAGGACCACCACCAATGCCTAAAAATATATCTACATTATATTTTTCTTCAGTAACTAATAATGCTCCAGAAACATCACCATCAGTAATTAACTTTAATTTTACTTTAAGTTTTTTTAATTCATTTAAAATTTTTTTGTGTCTTGGTCTATCTAATATACAAGCGGTTAAATTTTCTGGCTTTTTATTAAGGTATTCACTAAGGTTGAAAATATTTTTTTTTATTGAATAATCTAAATCTATAACATTTTTTTCTTTTACACTTGTTGATATTTTTTCCATATAAGTTTCTGGTGCAGCAAATAAATTATTTTTTTCAGACACAGCTATAACTGATAAAGCACCAGGTAAATTGTTTGCAGCGAAATTGGTACCTTCTAATGGATCAACAGCTATATCAAATTTTGGACCATTTTTCGTACCTAGATTTTCACCAATATAAAGCATTGGAGCTTTATCAAGTTCACCCTCTCCTATAACTATTCTTCCATCGATATTTAATTTATTTAGTTCAGATCTCATGGAGTCTACAGCAGCTTTATCAGCAGCTATTTTGTTTTTTTTTCCAACTAAATAAAAAGAGGACAGAGCTGCTTTTGATGATATGTTTACAAATTGATTAATAAATTTTTTATCTATAGCCATTAAACTTTTTCATCGATTAATTCATCTTGTTTAATCTTTGACTCAAATTCACTTAAACGTTTATAAACACTAGCAAGCTCTATAATAGTTGGCCATGCTTTTAGTAAATATTGCATTGATCCTTCAACTCTTCCAAAAGCTCTTATAATTTGCTGCATAACTCCTAAAGTAACTACACCAGCGACAATAGCGGGAGCTAAAAAAACATACGCGGATAATACATTGGCTTGTAAATACGCAATTCGTCCAATATTAAAATAAAGATATCTTAAATAACTTAAAAAATGAATTTTACGTACATCGTCAAATAGTTCGTCAATTGTTTTTGGTCTTACACTACCATCATCCTCTGCGATAACTAAAATTTTCCTATATGCAGCTTCTTGTTTTTGTAAATCATATTCGATACCAACTAGTCTTAAAATAAAACCAAGCACAATTAAAAAAACAGTTCCCCCAATAGTCCAAATCAATGCTCCTACTATTAATCCGTATTCCCATTCCCCAAAAAAGAAAATTGGAATGCCTACACTTAAGCCAAATAATATAGGAATAAATTGAATTAAAATCATTATAGACTCTATCAAACTTGTACCTAATCCTTCCATGATTCTCGTAAATTTTATTGTATCTTCTTGTACCCTTTGTGATGCACCTTCAATTTTACGAGCTTTATCATAAACAGAATGATACCATTCAACCATTGCTGTTCTCCATCTAAATAAGTAATGAGCAGTAAAGAAACTGATAGCTACATAAACAGCAATATACATTGCTGCCAATGTAATAAATGAAAACAAGCTTGCAAAGTATTCGTCTATAGTAACAGCGTTTGGTTCTGCAAGTGCTTTCTGTATCATGTCATAAAAAATACCAAACCACTCATTTATTTTAACGTCTATTTCAACTTGTACCCAAAGTGATGATAGAATAATGAAAGATCCCAACCAAGACCAAATAAACCAATTCTTTTGAGTGAAAAATCTAAACATTAATTATTTTATAAAATTGTCTGCATAAGATTTCTTTACAGTTTTTCTTTTTCGGGGTTCAATTAATTCAAAATCAATTTTTTTCTTTTTTGCATAATTAATTGCTAGTTCTTTAGATGAAAATTCTAACTTTAGCTCTGTATATGTATCAGATGAACTTTCCCACCCCATTAAAGGATTTATTGTTGGATCTTTAGTTTTAAATTCTAAAATCCATTTAACATTTTTTGCTAATCCCGACTGCATAGGGTTTTTATTTGGAATATAAATAATTGCTTTTTTCATAATAGATGGTCGGAGTGGCAGGATTCGAACCTGCGACCCTCTGGTCCCAAACCAGATGCGCTACCAGGCTGCGCTACACTCCGACCCGAGTACTAATACAGTAGTTATTGATAATTTCAATGTATAAAGATACCAAAATTAAAAGAAATTTGATTAAAATCTGGTATATAACGAAGCATGATAATTACTTGTCCAAATTGTAATAAGCAATTCAAAATTGATAATTCACTTATACCAGATGAAGGTAGAGATTTGCAATGTGGTTCATGTAATGTTGTTTGGTTTTATAAAATTGAAGAAAAAAATAATGACGTATTAGAACTGAAAGAGGAAATTGTCAGTGAATACATTGAAACAAAAGCTGAAAATAAAAAGGACAAAATAGAAGAAAAAAATAACCCACAAGACATAATTAATACTGAAATAAATAATAAAAAAAAAGAAGAAAATTCAGAAAAACAAAAAAATACAAGTACACTTAAAAAAACAGAAAATAAGGGAAGTAAGTTTTTTTCTTATTTAATAGTATTTATTATATCTTTTGTTGCATTAATTATCTTGATTGATACTCTAAAAACTCCACTAATTAATGTTTTTCCAGGAATAGAAATTATACTATTTAACCTTTTTGAAACATTGCAAGATATAAAACTATTTATTATAGACCTAACTTAATTTTTTATGATTAAATATATATCTAATCCTTTTAGATGGTTTTTTAAATTAGAAGCTGCCAGTGGACTTGTATTATTGTTTGCTGCGATAATTGCATTATTTATAAGCAATTCTGGACTAGCAGATTTATATTTTGCTACTCTAAATAAGTATTTATTCATAGGTATTAATAATTTTGGATTAAAATTATCAGTATTGCATTGGATCAATGATGCCTTGATGGCAATTTTCTTTTTCTTTGTTACTTTAGAAATTAAAAGAGAATTTTTACAAGGTGAACTTTCTAATATTAAACAAGCTTTATTACCAATAATAGCTGCTGTAGGAGGAATGTTAGTTCCAGCATTATTTTATGTTTTCATAAACCTAGGTGATAGTGAAACTTTAAATGGATGGGCTATTCCCTCAGCTACTGATATTGCTTTTTCTTTAGGAGTTTTGTCTTTGCTAGGTAAAAGAGTTCCTTTATCTTTAAAAGTATTTTTAACTGCGTTAGCTATAATTGATGATTTAGGAGCAATAGTAATTATCGCCCTATTCTATTCTGGAGATTTGAGTATTAAGTATTTAACTTTAATGTTATTAGCTTTTATTGTTTTGTTATTAATTAACAAATTTAATATTAAAAAGTTCTTACCTTATTTAGTTGTTGGACTCTTCCTTTGGGATTTTACACATAACTCAGGAATACACGCTACTATTGCTGGTGTTTTGTTAGCTATGACAATTCCACATAGAAAAAAAGAAAAAGATTTTTCTTTATTAATAAAAATTGAACATGCAATTAGTCCATATGTTGCTTTTGGAATAATGCCTTTATTTGCATTTGCCAATGCCGGTGTATCTCTAGAGGGTTTATCGTTTGCCTCATTACTTGATAAGGTTCCCCTAGGAATCGTATTAGGACTATTCCTTGGTAAACAACTAGGTGTTTTTGTATTCTCTTATGTATCTATAAAATTGAAAGTAGCACAAATGCCAAACGACACAAGTTGGTACAATTTTTATGGTGTAGGAGTTCTTACTGGTATTGGTTTCACAATGAGCTTATTTGTTGGAAATTTAGCTTTTGTTGAAAATATGCAATATATGGATGGTGTAAAAATAGGTGTGTTAACTGGATCATTGTTATCTACTTTATTTGGTTATTTTTTAATATTACTTACGCCAAATAAACCTAGCAAATGAGAAAAATAATATTTCTATTATCTATAATCATGCTTTTCTTTAAAACTTCAGCAACTGCGAACTATGAAAAAATAATTTATGAATTAAGTATAGAGAGCATAACTGGAGAGACAATTAATTTTAAAGATTATAAAAATAAAGTTATTTTAGTTGTAAATACAGCAAGTTACTGTGGATTTACAAAACAATATGATGAATTACAAGAATTGTGGGATTTATATAAAGAAAAAGGTTTAATTGTTCTTGGTGTTCCTTCTAATTCATTTAATCAAGAAAAAAATAATAATAAAGATATCAAAGAATTTTGTGAAGTAAATTTTAATATTAACTTTCCTCTAACTACATTAACTGAAGTTAAAGGTAAAAATGCTCATGAACTTTTTAAATGGGCAAAAAAAAATCATGGTAAGTCGGCTGAACCAAAGTGGAATTTTCATAAAATTTTAATTAATAAAGAAGGTAAAGTTCAAGATACATTTGCATCATTTACAAAACCAACTTCAAAAAAAATAATTAAAGCCATAGAAAATATCTTATAAGTTTATTGTTAATCCATCATGTGCAGGAATAACATTTTTGGGTATCATTTTTTTAAGTACTTTATAATCTAATACTGGTGATAAGTTAGTAAGAATAGCTTTTTTGGGTTTGAATTTTTTAATTATAGCAAGTGAAGTTTCTAAATTAAAATGTGATGGATGATAATTGTACCATAAGCAATCAATAATTAAATATTGAAGATTTTTAAAATATTTATAATCTTTGTTATAAATTTTACTAACATCACTAATATAAGCTAATTTTTTATTAATTATAAAGCAATTTGATTTTACTTTACCATGCTGAACCATAATTGATTGAATACCAATTTTTTTATTATTATTTTTAGTAAATATTTTTTTAGGTAATTTATTAAGTTTTAGTGTTGCAGGATATTCTTTTGAAAAACTTTTAAATATATAAGAAAATGAAGAACTAAGATATTTAGAAGTATATTTATCAGCATAAACATCAAGCTGTTTTCTGCTGTTTATATAAAAAGATCTCAAATCATTTATCCCATGTGTCTGATCACCATGCATATGAGAATATAATACTTTATTAATTTTTTTTATTTTATGTTTTAAAAGTTGTTGTCGTAGGTCAGGAGATGTATCTATAAGAATATTTTCATCTGTGGTTTTTATTAAAGCTGAACATCTTGTTCTGTAATTTTTTTTATTATTAGGATCACAATTTCCAAAGAAACCATCTGGTCTTGGTACACCCATTGAACTACCACAGCCTAAAATAATAAATTTCATTAATTTCAATTAAAAAATAGTTTATTAAAGTTATCTGTAGTTTTTTTTATAAGATCTTCTTTGGATATATTTTTAATTTCAGCTAATTTAGTGGCAGTAAAATCAATAAATGATGGTTCATTTTTTTTTCCTCTTTTAGGAACGGGTGCTAAAAAAGGACTATCAGTCTCAATTAAGATTTTATCGATTGGAATAGATTTAAACGTATCTTGTAAATCCAATGAGTTTTTAAAAGTAATGATACCACTTGCTGAAAAGAATGAATTTAAACTCATTAGTTTTTCCGAGAATTCTTTAGACCCAGTAAAACAATGCATCAAAATTTTAAGATTTTCTTTTTTATATTCATTTAAAATCTCAAAAGTTTCTTTTTCTGCATCTCTTGAATGAACAATTAATGGAATATTGGTTTTTATGGATGCATCTATATGTTCTTTAAAACTTGCTATCTGCTTGTCTTTTTCGCTATTATTATAATAAAAATCTAACCCAGTTTCTCCAATTCCAATAATTTTTGAGTTTTCATTGAGACTTTCAATAATCTGCTTTGAAGTGATAATATCTGTAGAGCTTTCATGAGGATGAATGCCAATAGTACCATAGATCATTTCATCTTTATTAATTAAATCTTTTACTCTGGAAAAACTTTCAAACGAAGTTGAGATAGTTAATAATTTTTCTATACCAACTTCTTTTGATCTTTGTATTACATTAGCTAAATCACTTAATAATGGTTCATGATCTAGATGGCAGTGTGAATCAATCATTGTTTTTCTCTATTTTTTTAAAAAGTATATCTATTTTATTAATATTATTACCTTTTGTTAAATACTCATTATTAGAAACTGTATCTAATTTTATATTTTTTTCTTCAATGTTAAAAATCTTTAATGCCTTTAAAGAAGATTCAGGAATAATTGGATATAGTAAAAAACTTATTTTTCTTACAATTTCTAAAGTAGTGTAAACAATAGTATTTAATCTTATTATATCGTCTTTCTTTTTCCATGGTTCTTGATCATTAAAATATTTGTTAGCATCAAAAAGTGAATTTACAATATAATCAATGTAAAAATTAATATTTTGATTGTCAATTTGTGACCTAATATTATCTAAATTATCTTTATACTTATTTAGTATCAATAAATCTTCATCACGAAATTTAACTTCTAATGGAATTTTTCCGTTACAATTTTTTATTACAAAAGCTGTTACACGCTGACATAAATTTCCATAATTGTTAGCTAAATCACTATTAATACAATCTTCTAGCCTTTCTTGAGATATATTTCCATCATTCCCAAAAGAAACTTCTTTAATTAAGTAGTATCTTAAAGGATCTAGGCCATACTCTTTAATTATTTCAAGTGGATCAAGAATATTTCCTTTAGATTTAGACATTTTTTCTTCTCCTGATAATATCCATCCATGCCCATAAACTCTCTTTGGTAAATCAATTTTTGCTGCTAATAAAAAGGCAGGCCAATAAACAGCATGGAATCTAAGTATATCTTTGCCAATTAAATGTATTGAGGCTGGCCAAAATTTTTTAAACAAATCATCATTTGTAACAGGATAGTTTAATGCGCTCAGATAATTTGTTAAAGCATCGAGCCAAACATATATAACGTGGTTTTTATTATTTGGAACAGGTATGCCCCATGAAAAACTTTTTCTACTAACAGAAAGATCTTTAAGACCACTTTTTACAAAATTAATAACTTCATTTTTCCTAGATTGTGGAGCGATAAAATCTGGATTAGCTTCATAATAGTCTAATAAAGGTTTTTCCCACTTTGAAAGTCTAAAAAAATAAGATTCTTCTTCAATCCATTCAACGGCGGATTTTGATGATATAGCAATTTTTTTTCCGTCTAATTCCTCAATTTCTTCTTCGTTATAAAAGGCTTCATCTGATACTGAATACCATCCAGAATAATTTGATAAGTATATATCATCGTTTTTCTCAAGTTTATTCCAAAGATGTTGAACTGTTTTTTTATGTCTAGCCTCTGTGGTTCTTATAAAATCAGTATTTGATAAATTCAAAGTATCTGAAAGTTCTCTAAAAGTTTGACTAATTTGATCACAAAATATTTGAGGCTCCTTTCCTGCTTTTTCTGCAGATCTTTGAATTTTTAAACCATGTTCGTCTGTACCTGTAAGAAAATGAACTTGATAATCATCAATTATTTTAAATCGTGCAAAAAAATCTGCAATAATACTTGAATATGCATGACCCATGTGTGGCTTAGCTGATGGGTAATAAATAGGTGTGGTAATATAAAAAGTTTTATCCATTTAGTATTTTATCCTCAAATTCCATAAACAATGTTTCCTCATCTAAATTATAAATTCTAGTATTATTAATTTTTTCTAAAAAATAATGGTATGACTTTAGTAAACTAATATTTTCAATAGATATATTGTTTCTAAAATAAAGTTCAATAAAAGAATATATGATTTCAATGATTGATTTATCTTTTTTATAAATTTTATTTTTAATAATGGTTGTTAAAGTTGTATTTAAATCAAAATTAACAAAATCTAAGTCATATTCTACAGATAACTTAATTAGGTTAAATAATTTTCCAGGAGTGGCATAATAATCAAATAACTTATTATTTATAATAGTATTTATGTCATTGTTTAGTAGTTTATTAACAATTCTAATAGACTGATCTTTTGTTAAAAAAACTTTAAAATATAAACATCTGGATTTAAGAGTTGGAAGCACTCTTTTATTGTTATTAATTAAAATAAAATTTATTTTTTCATTAGGTTCTTCTAAAATTTTTAACAAAGCATTAATAGAATTTAAGTTTAATAATTCAATATTATCAATTAAAACAAATCTTTTTTTATTATTAAATGAGGATTTGTTTAGATTTATTATTAATTCCCTAATTTGATTTATATCAATATTTTTCTTTTCTACTAAGGCATCAATCAAATAAAAATTTGAGTTAGATTTATTTAGTATAAGTTTATATGACTTGTTATCTGGATTAATTTTATTATTTTCATAATCGTAGGGATGCTCTTCATTTGCCGACAATACAAAATTAATTAAATGATATGCTAATGTTGATTTTCCAATACCTTTTTCACCGGATAAAAGAATTTTATTAGGCAAAGTATCGTTTTTAGATAATTTATATAATTGATTAAAAATTTCTTTATGCTCAAATAAATTTATTTGAGTTTGGGGATTTAAATTCATTTAATTAATTTTTTAATTTGATTTATTATTAAATCTTCATTTTTTTTTATATCTAAATTAGAATCAATTATTTTGTATGATTTTTTATTCGATTTAGCTAATTTTAAAAAACCTTTTTGAACTTTATTATAAAAATTCATATCAAACTGATCATATCTATTTAAAGATTTTCTATTTTTTAATCTTTGAAATAGATTTTTTCTATTTACAACATTTAGAAAAGTAAAGTTGACTTTAATATTTTTTAATAGAAATTTATTTATGATGTTTATAATTTTTAAATCAACACTCATACCATAATGTTGATATGCAATCGTTGAGTCTATAAATCTATCAATCAAAATAATTTTTTTTTTGTATGATTTTTTTATAAGATTTAAGTTTTCACTACGAGCTGCTAAATATAAAAGTAAATCAGTATTTATATTAAAATTAGATTTTTTATTTAAAATTAATCTTCTTATTTTTTCTGCATTAAGACTTCCCCCTGGCTCTCTTATCTTTATATAATTAATTTTCTTTCTATCTAAATATTTAGATACTTTATTTATATGATGACTTTTGCCACTACCCTCTATACCCTCAAAAACAATGATGGGTTTTTTAGACATCACCCCAAATTAAATAATTTATTGATTTTATTAATCTTGTAAAAAAATTGACTTTTTTAATTTCTTTCGATGAAAGTAAATCATACTCACCAACAAGTTCTTGATCATAAACAACTCTTAAAGTGGCTATTTTTTGATCTTTTTCAATTGGTGCTTCGACTGGTCCATCATACTTAACAACAATTTTTAAAAGTTTTTTTTTTGCTTTTTTGATTGTTTTATAAATATCTTCTTTTGTATATGCTTCCACACTATTCTCTTTCCCTAACCAGATATCAATTTTGTGTAAAGGTTTATAGGCTTTAGCTATTTCGACAAGATCATAGTTAGTAAGACCAAATGTAAGTAATTTTGTGCTCTCTTTAGATCTAGCATTTTTGGAATTAAACCCGCTTCCAACAGCAATTAATCTTCTGCCATTTCTATCTATTGATGATGCCAAAGAATATTTTTCTACAGCTAAATAACCAGTTTTTATTCCATCTGCTCCAAGATTTTTATAAAGCAAAGGATTTCTATTTCCTTGTGTTATAGGATCACCACCTGTTCTATCCCACGTAAATTCTTTTTCAGCAAACATTTTGTAAAATTCAGGATGTTCTTTAATTAAATATCTAGACATTTTTAAAATATCTCTAACAGTTGAGTAATTGTCGGGGTCATTTATTCCTGATGAATTAGAAAAGTTTGTATTATCCATACCTAATTCTTTTGCTTTAGTAGTCATTAAAATAGCAAATTCTTCTTCGGTACCCGCTATACCTTCAGCCAATGCAATACATGCATCATTACCAGAAGCAACAATAATGCCTCTTAATAAATTTTCTACAGATACTTGATCACCTACCATTATAAACATCGACGAATATCCAGATGTAGATAATCTCCAAGCTCTCTCTGATATTATAAATTTTTCATCCAAACTAAGATCGCCCGATTTTATTAAATCAAAAGCAATAATTGCTGTCATTATTTTTGTCATAGAAGCTGGATAAATTGAAATATCTGAATCTTTTTCATATAGAATTTCTCCAGAATGATAATCTTGTAATATTGCAGTTCTTGCCTTTACATCAAAATTAGCTTTTGAAACATTTACTAATGAAAAACAAAAAAAAATTACAATTAATAATATTCTAAACATCTTTTAATATCTCTATATTTTCAAAATTTAATACTTTGATTTCATTAAATGATTTTTCCAGTTTTTTTATATCATGAAATGGGCCCAATAATACCCTATATTTAGTTTTAGATAATTTCTTAATTGCAGATTTTTTTATATTTGTCTCATCTTTTATTCTATCAACCATATTTTCTGCGGAGTCTCTGTAATAAAAATCTGCAATCTTTATTGAATATAAAAATTTATGTTTTTTTATTTTGACTTCTTTATCTTTTTCTTTACCAAGATTATCTATTATAATTCCGTCAACAGGAGCTTTTTCGGCTACACTTTTCTCTTCATCAAAAGTCTTTGCTTTTTTAGCTACAAATGTTGAACTTTTTGAGATTAAAACAAGATCTATATAAGGCTCTTTAGGGTCAAGTGATAATTCCTCAGCAATTCGTTGTGTAATTACAGAGTTGTAAAAAGATGAGAATGTAACATTATTAGAGATTACTTCTGCTATAATTGACTTATCGTTAACTGGATTGGTAATTTTAACAAATGAATTTTTTTTAATTTTATTATGGAAAATTAAAAGAGATCTATTGTCAATTTTTTTAGATATTTTTTTTTCTTTTTTTAATTCATCATTATAAATTAAAGCAAATCCAGTATTACTATACTTTTGATCACTAATATAGACTAAGGATTTATTATTTTGATCAAATTGGTTACATGCAGATAAAAAAATTATAGAAATAATTAATATGAATTTTTTAAAGTTCATTTTTAAATTTATCTTTTAATGTACAAACAGCTAAAGCAAATCGCAATGACCTATTCCATTTTAATATAATCTCATAGTTATCAAAAACTATATAAGCAGGATTTAAGGTTTCGGCATCAGGTATAATATCTTTATCTGGGGTTACAATTGCTACCTTGAAAGAATTGTACTTCTTATCTATTTTATCATTATTTTTAATATATTTTCTAAAATATTTTAATTTTTTTTTATCATGAAGTTTTTTAGCAGAAATGTTTAGATATTTACTTGGTATATTGTCTGATAAATCAATTCTATAAAAACAAGGATTCTCACTTTTCCAACCTATTTGATTTAAATAGTTTGATGCTGAAGCATAAGCATCATTATTATTTTTTAAATCTATGTACCCGTTACCGTCATGGTCAATTGCATAATTTTTCATCGTTGATGGCATAAATTGAAAAAAACCAAAAGCACCAGCCCAAGATCCATATAATGTTTTATAATCTATTTGTTCATTTTCTATTAATCGCAAAAGTATTAATAATTCATTTGTAAAAAATTCTGATCTTCTTTTGTCAAAACTTAAAGTAGCTAATGAGGATAAAATATCCATTTTACCGACATAGGTTCCAAAATTAGTCTCTATGCCCATTAAAGCTAATAATAACTCTCTATCTATACTGAATTCGTTTTCAACAGCATCTATTAACTTTGAATTTTTTTCATAGAATTTTTTTCCTATGGAAATTTTTTTTGAAGATGTTCTTTTTGAAATATAAGTTTTAGTATCCTCATAAAATTCAGGTTGATATCTGTCATATTTTATAACATCTGATAAAAATTTAGTATTAGACATAACTCTATCAAATGTTTTTTCCGAAATTTCATTTTGTAAAGCTATTTTTTTAAAATTTGTTTTCCAGTTTTCAAATTCTTTATCGATATCAGCAAATGAGTAATTAATAGAAATAAAAATAAAAAATAAAAAAAAATTAATTAGTTTCATGTAAATCCTTCAAATATATAATTACAGCAATCCAAATAAAAATAAAACTAACTAATTTTGTGATTGAAAAAGGCTCGTTGTAATAAAAATAACCTAATAAAAACTGAAATGTAGGAGTTATATAAAATATCATGCCAGCAGGTCCTAAACCACAGAGCTCGACTCCCCTTACATATAAAAATAACGGTATAACGGTCATAGGTCCAGCAAGATAAATAAATAGCATTAACGATGGATCAGATAATTGAAAATCATTATATCCTTTGCTTGCTATCAAATAAAAAGCTAACAATGCAAATGGTAATATAAATAAACTCTCTATGAGCAGGCCTACATCAGTATCAACATTAATTTTTTTTCTAACTAGATTGTAAAACCCCCAACTTAAAGCAACAATTAAACCAACCCAAGGTAATGATTTAATACTTATAATTAGTAAAAAAAGGATTGATAAAATAACTAACAGAATTGAAAAGACTCTTTTTTTGTTAAGTTTCTCTTTAAAAAAAAAATAACCGAGCATTACGCTTAAAATAGGCATAATAAAATACCCAAAACTTGCATCTATAATTTTATTTGTAGCTATAGCATATATCCATACACCCCAATTTATAAAAATTAAAAAACCTGAGATGAATAAATAAAATAAATTCGATTTATTTTTTACAATTTTAAAAAAAATACTCCATTTAGAGAAAAAAAAAGTAGTAAGTATTAAAGTGAAGGCTGTCCATAAACATCTATGAACTACTAATTCAATATGCCCAATATAAGCAATATATTTAAAATAAATTACGCCAAAAAATCCCCACCAAAAAGATCCAAACCCAGCAAGTAATAAGCCTTTATTAAATTCTTTATTCATAGGAAACCATGATGCTAGCAATTTATAAGTTTATTAGACTATTTTATGGTTGAATTAAATAATTATAATTATAAAACCTTGCTCACGGAGAGATGGCTGAGCGGTTGAAAGCACCGGTCTTGAAAACCGGCAAAGGGGCAACTCTTTCCTGGGTTCGAATCCCAGTCTCTCCGCCATTATTTTTGTAAATAATCAAAATTTTTATATAAAAAATTTATATTATTATTTTCAAATTCAAAATCGGTTTTGAAACCATTGTAAAAATTATACAAATTAGTATCATCGATATTTAGCAGTTTTTCTAAATCAAGAAGATCGTTTTCACTTAATTTATTAATATATTTTTTTGTAAATGAGCTCAAAAGATTATCCATTTCTTTCGTGCCTCTATAATTAGAACGGTAAATAATTTTTTTTTTCAATTCATCTATATTGATCATAATAATTAGAATATATTAGTTGTTAATGAATAATAAAACAAATTATCAATATTTATTATCAGATTTAAGTTCTTTAAAAGGTGTGGGAACTAAAACAAAAAATTTATTAAAAAAAAAAAATATTAATAATTTATTTGATTTACTATGGAAACTTCCAAAATCTTATACTGATAGAAGCTTATCATCAAAAATAAAAGATTTAAAAATTGGTGAAATACAGACTGTAACTATAATTCCGCAAAAATATAACTTCCCACGTGTAAGGAAATTGCCTAACAGAGTTTTGTGTAGTGATGAGACAGGTGTAATAGATTGTGTTTTTTTTAATAGTTATGAGGGATATATAAAAAAAATACTTCCATTAGGAAGGGAAATAACTGTAAGTGGTAAAATTGGAAATTATAGAAATAAATACCAAATCACTAATCCTAAATATATATCTGAGGACTCTGCTTTAATTAAACAAGTTCATAATAAATACTCTTTAACAGAGGGTGTTTCTGAAAAAATATATAATAAAATTTTAAGTCAAATTATCAGCAATTTACCAGATTTAAGTGAATGGCACTCTAAAAATATTATATCAAAATTTCAAAGTATCAGTTGGAATAAATCAATTAAAGAATTACATAAACCAGAAAATATTGGAAATTATAAATCAAACTTTTATCAAAGACTTGCTTTTGATGAAATATTTTCAACATTTCTTGTTAATTCAGAAATTAGAAAAAAAATAAAAAAATTTAAAAAAAAAAATAAAATATTAAATATAAGTAAACAAAATTCCTTAATAAATAATTTAGATTTTTCCTTAACAAATGATCAGATTAAATCTTTAAATGAAATAAATAAAGATTTAAGCTCATCAAAGAAAATGTTTAGACTTTTACAAGGTGATGTTGGTAGTGGAAAAACAATTGTATCTCTATTGGCTTCAATAAATACTATAAATTCAGGTTTTCAAGTTGCTCTAATGGCACCTACTGAAATTCTAGCAAGACAACATTATAATCTTGCTAAAAATATATTTCCTAAAAATATTAATATAGAGATAATTTCTGGAAAATCTGAATACAAGAAAAAAAAAGAAATACTTAAAAAGCTAGAAGATAAACAAATTGATATTATTTTTGGTACACATGCAATTTTTCAAAAAAAAGTAATTTTTAAAAAATTGGGATTAATAATCATAGATGAGCAACATAAATTTGGAGTAAACCAAAGAAAAAAGTTGTCTGACAAAGGTGGTGTTGATTGTGATGTGCTTTTAATGACAGCAACACCGATACCAAGAACTTTGACCATGACTATTTATGGTGACATGGATCTTTCCATAATTCGTGAAAAACCTATGAGCAGAAAACCAATTAAAACCTACAGTAAATTGGAAGCTAAAATTGAAGATGTATTAAAATTTATAAACAAAGAAATAAAATTAAATAATCAGATTTTTTGGGTATGTCCATTAATTGAAGAATCAAAAAAATTAGATCATTCTTCAGCTGTAAAAAAATTTGAATATTTAAAAAAAAAATTTCCTAATCAAGTATGTTTGCTACATGGAAAAACTGATGTAGAAGAAAAAAATACAATTCTTGAAAATTTTTTAAAGAATAAATTTAAAATTTTAGTTTCTACAACAATAATTGAGGTTGGAATTGATTTTCCAAATGCAAATGTAATAGTGATTGAAAATGCAAACAAGTTTGGTCTATCCCAACTACATCAATTAAGAGGTAGAGTTGGACGTGGAAATAATGACTCAACATGTATACTAATGTTTAAATCTAATTTGAGTGAAAATGCAAAAAAAAGAATTAAAATTTTAAAGGATTCAAACGATGGTTTCTTAATTTCTGAGGAAGATATGAAAATAAGAGGTTTTGGAGATATTTTAGGATTTAAACAAAGTGGAATTAAAAATTTTAAATTAGCAGATCCAATACACAACAGTGACTTATTTCTATTAGCTGAACAAGAAATTAAAAGAATAGAAAATACAAAAGAGGATATATCTAAATTCAAACCTTTAATCAAATTATATGATAGAGCTGATATAATAAATGATATTGCTTAGGTACTTTTAGTTGAAGTACCAGCTGAAACGATAAATTTAGAGGCTTCTTCAAAAGACATATTTAAATAAATAACATCTTCTATTGGAAACATTAATAAAAAACCGCTTGTAGGATTTGGAGTCGTTGGAACAAATACATTTATTAAATTCTTTCCTGTTTTTTGAGCCATCTCACCTTTGTTTTCTTTAGTGGCAAAACCAACTGCCCAAACACCCTTTCTAGGATATTCTATTAAAACAACACTTTTTTTACCATCATCCTTCTTAGAAAATGTTTCAGTCATTTGAACAATGGCAGAATAAACAGTTCTTAGAAAAGGAATCCTTTTAAATAGATCATCAATTAATTTAAGAATTCTTTTTCCAAAAAATGATAAAGATAAACCACCTACCAAAGTTATGATAAGAATTGTAATAACAATTTCTACCCCAGGAATGTTAAATGGTAGATAACTGTTAGGATTAATATTTTTTGGTATAATATTAGAAGAAATTCCTATTAAGATTTTGCTTAAATAAAGAGTAAAACCAATTGGAATTAGAACAACTACTCCAGTAATAAAGTAATTTCTTAAAGTTAATGATATTGATTTTTTTGTACCTTTTTTTGCCATATTTAGAATTAACTATAACTAGCGTATATAACGAAAACAATTGCAATGGTAAATAATACAATTAAAATTTTGTTATTAAGATTCATGTTAAATTATTAATATCAATTTTAAGTACTTATGGATAGAAGAAAATTTTTAACATATGTTGGTTGTGGATGTGGAAGTTTACTTTTGCACTCTTGTTCTAATGCTCCAATTACAGATAGAAAACAATTAAAGATTATTCCAGAAGCTAAACTAAACGCCCAAGCAGCCCAGATATATGAAAAAGTTAAAGAAAAAGAAAAGATGAGTAATGATTTAAAAACATTAAATGAAATAAAAGATATTGGAAGAAGAATGGAAGACTCTATTAGTGAGTATTTTTATAGAGCTAATTTAGATGATCCAACAAATAATTTTGATTGGGAATACATTTTAATTGATAACAAAAAAATTAGAAATGCGTGGTGTATGCCTGGAGGTAAAATTGCAGTTTACACAGGAATACTAGATGTAACAAAAAATACAAACGGTTTAGCTGCTGTAATGGGTCATGAAGTAGCTCATGCTGTTGCCAAACATTCTGTTGAAAGAGCCAGCAGAGGCGTATTATTAAATACAGGTGCAAAAATAATTGATATTGCAAGTGGAGGTATTTTAACTGACATCAACAGAACTACTGGTATGGATACAGTAGGATTATTAGCTCAGTTAGGAATTATGAATCCTTTTAACAGAAAGCAAGAGAGTGAAGCAGATTATTTAGGCATGATTTTTTCATCTTTATCTGGTTATGATATTAGAGAAACTGTAAAAATTTGGGAAAGAATGAAAGAATTTAATAAAGGGAAGGAACCTCCTCAATTTATGAGCACTCATCCCTCTTCTGATACTAGAATAAGAAAACTTAATGAATGGATGAATGAAGTTATTTTAAAATATCCCCCGATAAATTTAACATAAATAAAATTAACTTAACTTAATGTAGCATATATTTCCATATTGTAAGCTAAATTCATTCAGTAATTTTTTATCTATTTTTAGATTATTTATATTTGTTATAGGTTTTTTAACTTTATAGTTTTTATTTAAAGATTTATGACCAAAATTTTTTAACATGTAATTAAATCTTTTATTAAAATTGAATTTAACTATTGGAGGAAATTCATAATATACTTTTATTTTTTTTCTAAAATATTTAAACTCGTCTTTCAACTTTTGGGTTATAAGAGGTGGGTAGGTTATTTTTACAAAACTTCTATAAAATTTTAATTTATTATATTTTTTTTTCGTATTAAAAATAAAGTTTTTAATTAAGAAAAGAAAAAATCTTTTAATATTAGAATATCTTATGTAGACATTTTTAATAAGAATTTTTTTTTCAAAAATTATTTTTGGTGTATAATAACCAATAAAACCATTTGGTAAATTATCATCAAATACAATATGCTTAAAATTATTTTTTCTAAGAAATTTTAATCTTTTTGAAAAACACACATGATCATCAAAAATAATTAATGTTTTTTTTTTATCAATTAAGTCCCAATTATATTTGCTAATATCTTTATCAAGATATTTGACATCTTTATAAAAAATCTTTCTTGCGGAAAAATCAATATCTATAGAAAATATTTTTACATTATGAAGTGCTTTTTTGATTAACCATGTTGTTTGTCCTTTCCATACACCCGATTCTATTACGTACTTTGGTTTAATTTTTTTAAGAAATGAATATAAAGCAAAGCAATGTTCAATTTTCATTCCACTGTAATTATCATTTATAGGTCTAGAATTATAAATCTTAATAAAATTTTTTAAGTCTGATTTGAGTTTTTTATTGGTAAACATTTTTTTGTGGTGAGCCCTGATGGACTCGAACCATCGACCCATTCCTTAAAAGGGAATTGCTCTACCAACTGAGCTAAGGGCCCCCAAATTATTCAAATTGAATTATTGTTATATATAGATTTATTATTTTTTTTCAAATGTCAATTTTAACTAAATCTCTATACGTTCTACAACTTATCAATGTATTTATTGTGAAATTGATCAAAAGTGCCGTCATTAATATTTTTTCTGATCACGGCCATTAATTCTTGATAAAAATTAATATTATGTAGAGTGAGCAACATTGAAGCAAGAATTTCATTGGTATTAAATAGGTGATTCAAATAGTTTTTTGAATATTTATTCAAATTAAGATTTTCACAATCTGGATCTAGAGGTGTGTTATCATTTTGATATTTATTATTTTTAATATTAATTCTTCCTTGCCAAGTAAATGCTAAACCTGTACGTCCTGATCTAGTTGGCAAAACACAATCAAACATATCAATACCTCTTTTGACAGCACCTAAAATATCCGATGGTGTTCCAACACCCATTAGATAATGTGGTTTTTCATCAGGCAGATGATCTTTTATACCATCTAAAACACTAAACATTTCATTTTGTGTCTCACCTACTGCTAATCCACCTACAGCATAACCATCAAAACCAATTTTAATTAATTCTTGAAGAGATTTTAATCTTAAATCTTTAAAAAGACCTCCTTGAACAATACCAAATATAGCTTTATGAGGATTATCACCAAACGCTGTTTTGGATCTTTCAGCCCAGTATAGCGAAAGATCCATTGATTTTTTTATAACATCATAATTATTTGAGTTTTTAGGACACTCATCCATTATCATCACGATGTCTGAATTTAAGCCCAATTGTATCCTTATACTTTCTTCAGGACTTAAATAAAATTTTTTTCCATCAACGTGTGAATTAAATATTGCACCCTTTTCTCGATCAATCTTATTTAATTTTGATAAAGACATTACTTGAAAGCCACCAGAGTCGGTCAATATAGGTAGATCACAATTCATAAAATTATGAAGTCCTCCTATTGATTGAATTCTTTCTACACCAGGTCTAATCATTAAATGATAAGTATTCGAAAGTATAATTTCTGAACCAGTTTTTTTTATATCATCTATAGTACAAGCCTTTACAGTAGCCTGTGTTCCAACAGGCATGAAAGCAGGCGTATTTATATTTCCACGATGAGTTTCAATTAAACCACATCGGGCAAATTTATCTTTTGCTAAAATGTCAAAGGCAAATTTTTTCAATGCCATTAATAAAATTATTGTAATTTGAAACTAATAATTTTATCTGGATCTGTTACAGCACCATTATTATTTTGGTCGCCTCTTTTAATTTTATCCACAAATTCCATACCTTCTAAGACTTTTCCAAAAACAGTGTATTGTCTATCTAAAAAAGGCGCTGGTTGAAAACAAATAAAAAATTGACTGTTAGCACTGTTTGGATCAGAAGATCTTGCCATTGATAATGTTCCTCTATCGTGAGGTAGACTATTAAATTCTTGCTCTAAATCTGGAAGATCTGAGCCACCCATTCCTGCTCTTCTTAAATCAAAATCTGTGGACTCTGAATTACCAAATTTTACATCACCTGTTTGAGCCATAAATCCATCTATTACTCTATGAAAAACCACATTATCATATTTACCACTATTCGCTAAATCCTTAATTCTTTTGACATGATTTGGTGCCACATCTTCAAACAATTCAATTTTAACATCACCATCTTTTAGTTTTAATATCATTATATTCTCCTTAGCTATTGATTGATTAGTAATTAAAATAAACAAAATAAATATTTTAATATAAAATTTATTCATATTTATCTTTCAAAGATTTGATTGTGCTTTTGGTAGTAAATTTTTTTATATCACCTTTTAATTTAACAATATCTTTTACAAATCTTGATGAAATAATTTGATTTTCTACATCAGACATTAAAAATATTGTTTCTATATTTTGGTTTAATTTCCTATTCATACCAGCCAATTGAAATTCATATTCAAAATCTGATACAGCTCTTAAACCTCTTAAAATAATATTTGATTTATATTTTTTGCATAAATCAGTGGTTAAAGATCCAAAAGTAACTACTTTTATTTTTTTTTGGTTTAACTTAAGATCTTTAAATAAGGCTTTATTGACTATTTCTATCCTTTCGTCTGAACTAAATAGATAATTTTTGTTACTTTCATCTGAAACACCAACTACTATTTTATCAAATAATTTTAATGATTTTTTAATAACATCTATATGTCCAAAAGTTATTGGATCAAATGTACCTGGATAAATAGCTGTTTTATTCATCAAATCAAATTATCATCAATTTTGATTGATGAAACAACTTTTTCTTCACCTGACAACTTGATTATTCTAACACCTTGGGTGTTTCTACTAGCAGTTCTAATTTCTTTTACCGCTACTCTTATAACTCTACCTTTATTAGTAGAAATTAAAATTTCATCTCCCTCATAGACTGGAAATGAAGAAGTGATATTACCATTTCTTGGTGAATTAATGATTCCTATGATTCCTTTTCCACCCCTATTTGTGACTCTATAATCCATATGAGATGTTTTTTTTCCATAACCATTTTCACTTATTGATAAGACAAATTTTTCTTTTGCTTTTATTTCAGATTTTTCATCTTTTGATTTTTTTCCATTATTTTTTGTTTTATAATTATCTATTACAGATAAAGATACAATTTGATCATTTGGAGCAAGTTCTATTCCTTTAATTCCTTTAGATGATCTTCCTTTAAATATTCTTAATTTTTTGACCTCAAATCTTATACATTTCCCAAACTTAGTGCTTAAAATTACATCTTGATCATCTTTGCATATTTTTACGCCAACAATTTTATCATTATTATCTAATTTCATTGCTATTTTACCAGAAGCATTAATTGATGAAAAATCGTCTAAACTATTTTTTCTTACTTTTCCCTGTGCTGTAGCAAAAATTATTTGATAATTTTTTAAGTCTGTTTCATCCTCAGGCATTGGCATAATTGAGCTTATTGCTTGGTGACTTTTTAAAGGTAAAATATTAAATAAAGACTTACCTTTTGATGATGATGAGCCCTCTGGAATTTTCCACGCTTTAACTTTGTAAACTAAACCCTCAGTAGAAAAAAAGAGAACTGAAGTATGAGTATTTACAGATAATGTTTGAACAACAGAATCTTGATCTCTAGTTGTTATGCCTGATTTTCCCTTACCGCCTCTTTTTTGCTTTTTAACTCCATCCAAAGAACCTCTTTTTATATATCCTTGTAATGTAACTGTAATTATTACCGATTGTTTTTGGATAGTTTCCTCAATATCGTAATTTAAAACAGCATCAATAATTTTAGTTCTTCTTGGTACAGCAAATTTTTCTTTAATATTTTTTAACTCTTCACTGATTACTTTTAAAAGTTCTTTTTTTGAAGAAATAATTTTTTTATATTTAGTGATTAGTTCAGCTAATTTTTTAATTTCAACTTCGATTTCATTTATTCCTAATGCCGTTAATTTTTGAAGCCTTAACTCTAAAATAGCTAAAGCTTGTAGTTCAGATAAAGAGTAAAGGTTTTTACCCTTTTTTCCCTCTACTAAAGAAATTAATTTTTGTGATTTATTTATTTTCCATTTGGTTTTTAGAATTGATATTTTTGCATCATCAGGGGTTTTAGATGATCGAATAATTTTTATTATTTTATCTAAATTTTCAACTGAAATTGATAATCCGATTAGTATATGAGCACGTTCTTCTGCTTTTTGAAGATTATATTTAGTTTTCTTAATTACTACATCTTCTCTAAAAGTTAAAAAATTGGATAAAAAATCTTTTAGGGTGCAAGTTTGAGGTTTTCCTTCAACAATTGCTAAAGTATTAAAACCAAATGAACTCTCTATTTGAGTATTTTTATATAATTGTCTCTTTATAGTTTCTGGTTCTACACCGTTTCTTAAATCAATTGCTACCCTTATACCTTCTCTATTAGACTCGTCTCTAATATCTCTTATTCCTTCTATCTTTTTATCTCTTACTAACTGAGCAATCCTCTCGTTTAAAACAGATTTGTTAACTTGATAAGGTATTGAAGTTATTACCAGTCTTTCACGTCCATTTTTTTGTTGTTCAATTGAGATTTCACCTCTTATCTTAAATGACCCTCTTCCATTGTTATAGCCTTGTTTAATTATATCTTTACCTATAATAACACCACCAGTTGGAAAATCTGGACCAGGTATGTGTTTCATTAACTCTCTAATTTTAATATCTTTATTATTTATTAAGGCCAAAGTACCATCTATAATTTCACCTAAATTATGAGGAGGTATACTTGTTGCCATACCAACAGCAATACCACCGGCTCCATTTACTAATAAATTTGGAAATTGTGCTGGTAAAACACCAGGTTCTTTCTCAGTTTCATCGTAATTGCTTTTGAAAGTAATTGTATTTTTTTCAATGTCATCAATCAGATATTGAGAAACTTTCGACAAACGAGTTTCTGTATATCTCATTGCTGCAGCAGGATCGCCATCTATAGAACCAAAATTTCCTTGGCCTTGAATTAACGGTAAACTCATAGAAAAATCTTGAACCATTCTAACTAAAGCATCATAAACAGATTGATCGCCATGGGGGTGATATTTACCAATAACGTCTCCGACTATTCTTGCAGATTTTCTAAATTGTTTAGACCAATCATATCCGCCCTTATACATTGCATATAAAATTCTTCTATGAACTGGTTTTAATCCATCTCTTACATCAGGAAGTGCACGACTAACAATTACGCTCATTGCATAAGAAAGATATGATGAGCTCATCTCATCATGCATTGAGATTAATTTTATATTTTTGTCTTTAAACTCTTCAGTATTTTTCATAGAAATTAAAATGGAATTTCATCATCCATATCTGAAACTTGTGAAGAATCCTCAAGATTATTTTGTTGAGTTGTGTCATTTTGAATTCCACCACCAGAATTTCCTCCACCTAACATTGTAAGTGAAGAATTATATCCTTGTATAACTATTTCAGTTGAGTATCTATCTTGCCCTGATTGCTCATCTTTCCATTTTCTTGTTGTAAGCTGTCCCTCAACATAAACTTGAGCACCTTTTTTTAAATATTGTTGAACAACATTTACTAAACCTTCGTTAAATACAACTACACGGTGCCATTCAGTTTTTTCTTTTTTTTCACCTGTGTTTTTATCTTTCCAAGATTGACTTGTTGCAAGGCTTAATCTAGCAACATTTTTTCCATTTACCATCTGCTTAATTTCAGGATCTGCGCCCAAACGACCAATTAATAATACTTTATTTAAACTTCCAGCCATAATATTTAATATTTGTTAAATTAGTTAAATAAAATTATATCACAATTCTTCTGAATATTAATTTTATTAACTCAAAGCAACTAAAATTATGATGAAAAAGATAGTTATTAAGGGGGCTAAAGAACACAATTTGAAGAATGTTACTGTAGAGATTCCAAAAGATAAATTTGTGGTCATAACAGGTCTATCTGGGTCTGGAAAATCATCATTAGCTTTCGATACTATCTATGCAGAGGGTCAAAGAAGATATGTAGAGAGCTTGTCTGCTTATGCGCGTCAATTTTTAGATAAAATGAAAAAACCAAATGTTGATTTAATTGAGGGATTAAGTCCAGCTATCGCAATAGAGCAAAAAAATACCTCAAAAAACCCAAGATCTACTGTTGCAACTGTAACTGAAATTTATGATTACATGAGGGTATTATATGCTAGAGCGGGAATTCCATATTCACCATTTACAGGTAAACCAATAACCTCTCAAACAATTACACAGATAGTAGATTTAGTTAAAAAATTACCAAAAAAATCAACAATATATATTTACGCTCCAGTAGTAAGAGGTCGTAAGGGTGAATATAAAAAAGATATTTTAAGTTACAAAAGAAGAGGTTTTAGAAAAATTAAAATTGATAATATTTTATATGATATAGAAAAATCACCCAATCTAGATAAAAAACTAAAACACGATATTTCAGTCCTAGTCGATAGAATAGTTTTAAACACAAAACTTGGTAACAGGTTAGCTGAAAGTATTGAAACAGCTGTAAATTTAGCTAACGGTTTAGTTTTTGTAGAATATGAAGATGAAACACTTCCTCAAAAGTTTAGAAAAATTGAAAAATTAATTTACTCTACCAAATTCGCTTGCCCTGAAAGTGGTTTTACTATTGAAGAAATTGAGCCAAGACTTTTTTCATTTAATAGTCCCTATGGAGCCTGTGAGGAATGTGAGGGAATTGGAATGAAGCTAAATGTTGATCCAAATTTAGTTGTTCCCGATGAAAGAAAAAGTTTAGCAGATGGAGCAATTGAACCTTGGTCAAAATCAACCACATTATATTATGCTCAAACTTTAGCTTCTTTAGCTAAACACTATGGTTTTTCTTTAGATGAAAAATGGAAAAAATTATCTAAAAAAATTAAAGATATTATTCTTTACGGTTCTGACGAAGATGAAATTAAATTCAATTATGATGATGGTTACGAGAAATATTCTTACAAAAAATCTTTTGAAGGAGTGATTAATAATCTCGAAAGAAGATTTTTAGAGTCCGATAGTGAATGGAAAAGAGAGGCAATTGCAGAATATCAATCTGATACACCTTGTGAAGCCTGTAACGGTGATAGGTTAAAAGAAGAAGCTTTATGTGTAAAAATTAATAATCTTAACATCAGTGAAGTGACTAAAAAATCAATTTTGGATGCTGCTGAATGGTTTAAAAATTTGGATAAAAATCTTGATAAAAGACAATTCAAAATAGCAGAGCATGTTTTAAAAGAAATAAATGAAAGGTTGAATTTTCTTTTAAATGTTGGCTTAGATTATCTTACTCTATCAAGGGAGTCCGGCACATTATCAGGTGGAGAAGCACAAAGAATAAGATTAGCTTCACAGATTGGATCTGGTTTAACAGGTGTGTTGTATGTTTTGGATGAACCTTCGATTGGATTACATCAAAAAGACAACGTAAAGCTCATTAATGCTTTAAAAAGATTACGAGATCTTGGCAATACTGTAATTGTAGTTGAACATGATACTGAAACAATGGAAAATGCTGATCACATAATTGATCTGGGTCCTGAAGCTGGAAGTAATGGTGGTCAAATCACTTCACAAGGTTCTTACGAGGAAATTAAAAAAGATAAAAATAGTATAACTGGTCAGTATCTTTCAAATAAAAAAACCATTGAAATTCCAAAAATAAGAAGGCTAGCAAAAAATGGAAGATTTGTAGAAATTAATGGAGCAAGTGGAAATAACTTAAACAATGTTAATCTTAAAATACCTACAGGTACTTTTACATGTGTAACTGGTGTTTCAGGCAGCGGTAAATCAACATTAATATTACAAACTTTATTTCACGCTTTAAATCTGACGTTAAATAGTAAAGCTAAAAAAACTCCAAAATCTTTTAAAGGTTATAAAGGAGTAGAATTAATTGATAAAATTATTGATATAGATCAATCGCCCATTGGAAGAACTCCTAGATCAAACCCCGCTACATATACAGGTGCGTTCGGTCCTATCAGAGATTGGTTTACAAGTTTACCCGAGTCTAAAACAAGAGGTTATAAACCTGGAAGATTCTCTTTTAATGTTAAAGGTGGAAGATGCGAAGCATGTGAAGGTGATGGTGTAATTACATACGAAATGCATTTTTTACCAGATGTTTATATACAGTGTGATGAGTGCAAAGGAACAAGATATAACAAAGAAACGTTGGAAATTAAATTTAAAGGAAAAAGTATTGCAGACGTTTTAGATATGTCTGTTGATGAAGGGTGTGAATATTTTGAAAATATTTCAAATATCAAAACAAAATTGTTAACTTTAAAAAAAGTTGGATTAGGTTATATAAAAATAGGTCAACAAGCTACTACTCTTTCTGGAGGCGAGGCACAAAGAATTAAACTTGCAAAAGAACTCTCAAAAAGATCTACTGGTAGAACAATGTATATTTTAGATGAACCAACAACAGGTTTGCATCAACATGATATTAAAAAACTTTTAGAAATACTTCACACCTTTGTAAAACTTGGAAATACCGTTGTTGTAATTGAGCATAATTTAGATGTAATTAAAACAGCAGATTATATAATTGATATGGGGCCTGAGGGTGGTGTTAAAGGTGGTAATATTGTCGCCGAAGGTAAACCAGAGGAAGTATGCAAAGTTAAAGAGAGTTTTACAGGCCAATTTTTAAGACCTTTGCTTAATTAATTATTAAATTATCTTTTTTTTAAATTTATTTCTTGATAATTATCGTCATTTAATTAAATAAAATTATTTTATTATTGATATAATAGAGAAATTACCTAATAAAGCTTTAGAGATGATTAAAAGTTAATATGTTAAATAAAATAAACAAATTTTTTTTAAAAAATAAAACTAATAAATATTTAATAATGGGAGGTTTCTCATTTTTTTTAATTAAAGGTTTAATTTGGCTAGGAATATTTGTTTTTGCTGGTTTTAATTTAATAAATTAAAATTAATAAATGAATGATCAATTAAATAACAATTCTGAATTTAAAATTTTCGGCGCTACAATAGAAACATTTTCAGTATTTTATGGATCCTTTTTAGTTTTTTGGGGAGTAATTGTGAGTTTTATAAGTGGAAGCAATTCTTTAACGTCATTTATTCCATCTTTAATTGGTTTGCCAATCTTAATCTTTTCAAATTTATCTATTAAATTTACTAATAAAAAAAAACTCTTTATGCATATTGTATTTTTTTTTGGTTTAATAGCATTTCTAGGTGGTTTAGACTTTTTAAGATCTATTTTAACTGGAACACTTTTTCAAAATTTTTGGGCTGATATTTCAAAGTTAATATTATTAACTACAGGTGCATATTTTTTATATCAATGCACAAGGTCATTTTTCTTTGCTAGGAAGAATAACAATTAGGTCTATTAATCTAGAAGTGACTCAACGTATTCCCAGTTAATTAGACTATCTATAAATTTATCCAAGTATTCTGGTCTTCTATTTCTATAATCAATATAATAAGAGTGCTCCCAGACATCACAACCTAGTATTGGTTTCATATTATCAATTAATGGATTAGCTGCGTTTGCAGTTTTTGTTACGACAAGCTTACCGTTGTTAATTGAGAGCCAACACCAACCTGAACCAAATTGTGTAATTCCCGCTTGTTTAAAATCAGCTTTAAATTTATCTATACTTCCAAAATCTGAAACTATTCTTTTTTCAAGTTTTGAGGGAATGTTTCCGCCGCCTTTTGGTTTCATGCATTTCCAAAAAAGGTTATGATTCCAATGTTGACTGGCATTATTAAATATTCCTGCTTTTGAGGTGTCTTTAGAACTACTTAAAATAATATCTTCAAGTGACATCCCTTCCATTTCTGTATCTTTTATAAAATTATTTAGATTAGTTATATATGTTTGATGATGCTTTCCGTGGTGAAGATCTAAGGTTTCCTCAGACATTATTGGTGATAAAGCATCTTTTGAATAATCTAATTTTGGTAATTCATGCATAAAATTTTAAATATAAAATCGTATTTCTTTTAATCTATTTTAACTATTAATTCAAATATATTTAATATTTTAATTCTTTTAAATTTCTAAATTGATACAATGACTCTGGATTTGCTAAAGCCTCTTTATTTTTTATTTTTTTACCTTCAATAATATCTTTAACACTTAATTCTACAATTTTTCCACTCTTTGTTCTGGGTATATCTTTTATCCTAACAATTTTTTGTGGAACATGTCTAGGTGATGCATTTTTTCTGATTTTTAATTTTAGTTTCTTTACTAGATCATCATTTAATTGATATTTTGGATTTAAAATTACAAATAAGATAATTCTGATATCATTATCCCAGGATTGTCCAACAACTAAAGATTCTTTAATTTCTTTAAATTGCTCTATTTCAGAATAGATTTCAGCAGTACCAAGTCTTACGCCACCAGGATTTAAAGTTGTATCTGACCTGCCATAAATTACAAAGCCTTTATTTTTTGTTATTTTTGCGTAATCTCCATGATGCCATATATTTTTATATTTATTAAAATATGCTTTTTTAAATTTTTTATCCTTGGGATCGTTCCAAAATCTCAATGGAGTTGAAGGAAAAGGATTTATGCAAACAAGTTCTCCTTTCTGATTTAAAACTGATTTTCCTTTTTCATTAAATACACGAACATCCATGCCTAATCCTTTACACTGAATTTCACCAGAATAGACAGATTGGTACAAATTACCCAAAACAAAGCAAGAAACAATATCAGTACCACCTGAAATAGATGCTAAATGTAAATTTGTTTTAATATTTTTATATACATAATTAAAACTTTCCTCTGACAAAGGAGATCCAGTTGAACAAATTGTTCTTAGTTTTGAAAACTTATAAATATTTTTATAACTTTTTTTTGTTTTTCTTAGTGTATCGATATACTTTGCGCTTACACCTAACAACGTTATTTTTTCCTTATTAACTATTCTTAAAAGCAAATCCTCATTTTTAAACATAGGGAAACCATCAAATAAAACAATTGATGCTTTTGATGCTAAAACTGAAATCAGCCAATTCCACATCATCCACCCACATGTAGTAAAATAAAAAACGTTATCATTTTCTTTTATATTACAATGTAGCTGGTGTTCTTTTAGGTGTTGCAGTAGTACTCCACCACTTTTGTGACAAATACATTTTGGTTTACCTGTCGTTCCACTAGAGTAAAGAATTGCCAAATCATGCTCGAAATCAAATTTAGAATATTTAATAAATGTAAATTTATTTTTAATTAAATTTTGCCAACTATGTGTTTTGATGTTTTTGAATTTAGGAAGTTTTTTTAAATTTGGTTGACCTGGATATTTTGAAATAATAATATGTTTTATAGAGGGTACTTTTTTTATTATTTCAGGGACTCTTTCTAACACATTAATTTTTTTTCCTGCATAAAAGTATTTATCAGTAACAATTAAGACCTTAGGTTTAATTTGAGAAAATCTCTCAACAACACCATTAATTCCAAAATCTGGAGAACATGATGACCATATGGCTCCAATAGCAACTGTTCCTAAAAAAGCTTCAACTGTCTCAGAAATATTAGGCATATAGCCTGCTACCCTATCTTTTGATTTTATATTTATATTTTTTAAAAAATAGGAAATATTTTTTACATTTTTATTTAATTCTTTCCAATTCCTGGTCTCACGATATCCATTTTCACTGATGAAAGTTATGGCCTTCTCATTAGTGTTTTTTGATAATAAATTTTCACAAAAATTTAATTTGGAGTTTGGAAGAAAAATATTTTTAAAGAATTTTTTTGACTTTTTAATCTTTTTATTACTTTTACTACCTTTAACCTTTGAAAAATCCCAAATACTGTCCCAAAACATACCAGGATTATTTATTGACCATCTATGAATTTTTTCATAATTCTCATTAAATTTTCTAGAAAATCTATTGGAAATGAATTTCTCAAATTTAAATAAATTTGAATTTTTTTTTAGTATATTGCTTGGATGCCAAAGTTTTTTTTTCATAAAAAATTACATTGAGTACTTTATTATAGTGTAATTTTCTTAATTTTAACGATTAATTTTTTATTTTAGATCGTCTTCCCTTAAAACTGTTTTTTGAGAAACTCTTAATCTTACCAAAACAGTATTAGCTATATAAATAGAGGAATAAGTTCCAAAAACAACACCAAGTATCATGGCAAGTGAGAACCCTTTAAGTATTTCTCCACCAAAAAAATATATAGCTAATAAAGCTAGTAAAGTAGTTGCAGATGTTATGATTGTTCTTGATAAAGTTTCATTAATTGAAATATTTGTTAATTCAAAAATTTTAATATCTGAATATTTTCTTAGATTTTCTCTGACACGATCAAAAATGACCACTGTATCATTCATAGAGTATCCTACTATTGTTAATACAGCTGCTATAATTGATAAGTTTATTTCTAAACTAAATAATGAAAAAACTCCCAGTGTTACAATTACATCATGAAATAAAGCTAGAATTGCGCCTAGACTAAATTGCCATTCAAATCTAATCCAAATGTAAATCAGCATTAATGCTAATGACAAAGATATTGCTATTACACCTGATTTTAATAATTCAGCACTTACCTTTGGACCAACATTCTCTACCCTTCTAAAATCATAGTTATTTCCAAAAGATTTGTCTAAATTAGCTTTAATTTCTTCAATAATATTCTTTTTATTATCTTTGTTTTCAAATTTAACTAAAAAATCTGTATCATTACCAAATTTCTTAACGGAAACATCTCCCAAATCCATTTGGTTAAATCTATCTCTTAATGAACTAACATTTATTTTTGAGTCTGAAGCTCTAAGTTCAATTAATGTACCGCCTTTGAAGTCTATACCAAAATTAAGTCCTTTAAATATTAACAATAATAAAGAAACAACAATTAAAAGTGATGATAGTAAATTAAAGTGATTATAATATTTATTAAAGGCAATCATTAGATTAATTTTTCCTTATCTTTATTTCTTGATACATAAATACTAGTGAACAATCTTGCTATAAAATAAACTGAAAATAGTGTTGTAAATATTCCAACTCCTAAGGTTACAGCAAAACCTTTGACTGGACCTGAACCCATGAAAAACAAAATAATTGCCGCTAATAATGTAGTAATATTAGCATCTAAAATTGCAGTTCTTGATTTAGTATAGCCACCATCAAAAGCCAAAATATTATTAGTCTCGTCTTTTAATTCTTCTTTAATTCTCTCAAAAATTAAAACATTTGCATCAACAGCCATACCTACAGTTAGAATAATTCCTGCAATACCAGGTAATGTTAAAGTGGCCTCGAATAAAGTTAAAACACCTAACAATATAAATAAATTAACTATTAGAGTTACATTAGTTATCAATCCAAAAATTTTATATTTAACAAACATAAAAATTATTACCAACATAAATCCTATTGCTAAGGCAATCATTCCTGCATTAATTGAATCTTGACCAAGATCAGGTCCAACCGTTCTTTCTTCAATAATTTCTAATGGTGCTGGTAATGCACCTGATCTTAATAATAAAGCTAAATCGGTTGCTGTTTGAAAAGTAAAACCTCCACTTATCTGACCAGATCCACTTGCAATAGTATCTCTAACAACAGGTGCACTAATAATTTTACCATCTAAAACTATTGCTAATTGTTTTCCAATACCTGTTGAAGTTGCCTTACCAAACCTTTTTGCACCTACTCTATCTAAAGTAAATGAAACAATTGTTTGGTTTGTTTGAGTGTCCATTTTTGGTTGAGCATCCAGTAAATTCTCACCACTTATTATAATTCTTTTACTAACTACAGCTTCTTCTAGATCATTTTCAAATTTTAACTTTTCAACACCGAAACGATCATTTTCATCACTTGTTACAAATCGAAATGTGAGGTTAGCAGTTTGACCAAGTAATGATTTTATTCTCATTGGATCATCTAATCCAGGAAGCTCTACTAAAATTCGGTTATTTCCTCTTTTAAGAATGTTAGGTTCATTAGTTCCAACCTCATCTACTCTTCTTCTGACTATTTCTATAGCTTGATCTTGAGATGAGTTTTTAAGTTTAATTAAACCCTGCCTTGAAAAATTAACTTTAAAATTTAACCCTGTGTCTTCAATTTCTAACTGATGAGATTTAAATCTTGGATAATAAGGATTAAGATCACTATTTTCATCTTGAAAGACATCTAAAACAGATTGTTTATCATCATCTGTTACATTAAAAAAAATATTTTGGTTATCTATTTTTATATTGTTGATTTTAATATTTTTTTCTTTGAAGTAATTTCTAATTGTTGTTGTTAGATTTTGTAATTTTTGTTCAATTACAGGTTCATTATCAATTTCAAGTAATAGATATGATCCACCCTGGAGGTCTAACCCAAGGTTAATTTTTTTATCAAAAAAATTATCATCAAATTTAAAAAGATTTGATGAAGCAATTAAAATAAATAAAACTGAAAAAAGAGAAATAAATATAATTCTTAACTTAGAGAAATAAAGCACTTAACTAAAAATAATTATTTTTTAACTTCTTGAGTGTTTGTATTAACAAGACTTTGAATACCAGTAGATTTAACTATCTCAACTTTTACATTTTCAGCAATTTCTACTTCAACTTTATCATTATCAATTAGTCTCTCAACTGTTCCTGTAATACCACCAGAAGTCACAACCTTGTCACCTCTTTTAAGGCTTTCAACCATAGCTTTATGCTCTTTAACTTTTTTTTGCTGTGGTCTGATTAAGAAAAAATAAAAAATAACAAAAATTAAAATTAACGGTATAAACTGTCCTATTCCTGAACCTTCCATAAATCTCCTTATTAATTATGTGAATACTTATACTATCTAGATAATTAAAACAACTTTATTTAGTTGAAATCAATTCCAAATTATTCATATACGGTCGCAGTACCTTAGGAACAATAATTGAACCATCTTTTTGTTGATAGTTTTCTAGTACAGCAATTAATGTTCTACCCACTGCTAAACCACTTCCGTTTAGTGTTCCAACAAAAATAGTTTCTTTATTTTTATTTTTATATCTTGATTTCATTCTTTGTGCCTGAAATGTTGAACAAGAAGAACAAGATGATATTTCACGATACTTGTTTTCTGACGGCAACCACACTTCTATATCATAAGTTTTTTCAGCACTGAAACCCATATCACCTGAACATAAAATTACTTTTCTATAAGGTAACTCTAACTTATCCAGAATATCTGTTGCACAATTAGTCATTCTATCTAATTCCTCTAAACAATTTTCTTTTTCCACAATACTAACCATCTCAACTTTATAAAATTGGTGTTGTCTAATCATTCCTTTTGTATCTTTTCCATAACTACCTGCTTCTCTTCTAAAACACGGAGTTGAAGCAACAAATCTCATTGGTAAATCTTTTTGGTCAACAATTTTATCTTTAACAATGTTTGTTAAAATAACTTCTGCAGTTGGAATTAAAAATTTTCTATCAGATCCTTCTTCAAATTTTAATTCAAATTGATCATTTTCAAATTTTGGTAATTGGCCTGTTCCATACATTGTATTATCAGAAGCAATCAATGGAGGTGATATCTCTTGGTAACCATTTTGAACAATATGAGTATCTAGCATAAAATTAGATAAAGCACGTTCCAATAGTGCTAGCTCTTTTTTAACAAATACAAATCTTGATCCTGTTGTTTTTGTTGCAAGATCAAAATCAAGCATATCTAAATTTTCACCAAGTTCGTAATGTGATTTGGGTTTAAAATCAAATTCGGGAACTTTTCCAGCTTTTAAAACCTCTACATTATCATTTTCATCTTTACCATTTGGAACATCTGGATGGGGTATGTTTGGTATACTTGATAAAATATTATTTAATTCAGTTTTAGTATTTTTTTGTTGCTCAGAAATATTCTCTAATTCTATAGATATTTCTTTAGATTTTTTAAATAGACTTTCATCTTTGGATTTTGATATATCTTTTTTTTCTTTTTCCAAATGTTCTTTCTTTTGAATTAAATCTCTATTTAATTCATCAAGTTTTTTTAAATTATTAAAATCAATTTTAACTGAGCGTTTTTCAAGATTTTTTTCAAATTTTAAAAAATCTTTTCTAATTTCTTTTAAATTATGCATCAGTTTTTTCTAATTTTTTGTTTTCTATAAATTTTACTGAAAATATAGATAATTCATATAAAATTAATAATGGTATCGCTAAACCAATTTGAGTGATTGGATCTGGTGGTGTTAGTAATGCTGCAGCGGCAAATATAATTATTACTACATATTTTCTCCTTTCTTTTAAAAATTGACTGTCAACAACACCTATTCTCGCTAATAAACTTAAAACGATAGGTAGTTGAAAACTTATTCCAAATGCAAAAATTAACTTCATAACAAGTGATAAATATTCATTTACCTTAGCCTCTAATTGAATTGGAAGACTTGTAGACATCCCTGTACTTTCAAATGATAAAAAGAATTTGATAGCTAAAGGCATTATCAAATAGTAAACAAGCATGCCTCCTAAAAAGAAAAGAATGGGTGTTAATACAAGATACGGGAGTATTGCAACTTTTTCATGTTTGTATAAACCTGGTGCAATAAATTTCCATATTTGCATTAGAATAAATGGACAAGTTACAAAAAAAGCAGTGAAAAAAGATACCTTTATATAGGTTAAAAAAGTTTCTTGTAAGGCTGTAAAAATAAGTCTTCGATCAGATCCGTCATCTTTTACAGCTTGAGCAAATGGATCAACTAAAAAACCGTAAATATGTTCTGCAAATATATAACAAATTACAAAAAAGATTATTAGAAATACAAAACTATGTATTAATCTTTTTCTTAGTTCTGTTAGGTGGCTAACAAATCCACCTTCATTTTCTTCATTGCTCATCTTTTTTAGTTTCTTTTTTTATTTCTTTATCAATTTTTTCTTCATCAATTTCTAAATTAGAAACTTCATTCTGAATGTTGCTTACATATCTTTTAGCAGTTCCAATCCAAGAACCAGCTTTCTTTAACATGATTGGAAAATCTTTTGGGCCAAGAACAACAATTGCAATACCAACAACAATTAATATCTCAAACCAACCAATAGTAGGCATGTGATTTAATCTTTTTTTTCTGAGTCTTTATTGTCGTCGGAAATATTTTTTGGCTCTGTATCGTCAGTAACATCTGACGCCATTCCTTTTTTAAAACTTTTAATTCCCTTAGCTACATCACCCATTAGACTAGAAATTTTACCTCGTCCAAATAATAAGACTACTAATATAACTACTATTGCAATCTGCCAAATTCCTATACTCATAAAAAACTTATAACCTTTTTATGATTAATTTAAAAGTTACTTTTTTGTTAATCTTTATCTTCTGTATCAAGAGTACTATTTAACATCTCATCAATATTAGAATAAATATCCTCTTTTTTTTCTTCTTGTTTTTCTTTATAGAATTTACCAGTTCCAAAAATTGCATTATCAATGCTAGAACTATCAATTAAACCAGCAGCACCTAATTCATCAATTGTTGGTAGATCAGATAATTTTTGTAGATTGAAATGACTTAAAAATTCATCAGTTGTAACATACTGAATTGGTCTTCCTGGTACATCTTTACGGCCACCTGGCTTTACCCAATTAAGTTCCATCAATATTTCAAGAGTATTTGTACCAAAAGCAACACCTCTTATTTCTTCAATCTCTGCTCTAGTAACAGGTTGATGATATACAATTATAGCCAAAGTCTCCACAGCAGCTCTAGAAAGTTTTTTTTCAACCGTTCTTTCTTGTGACATAATATTTGACAGGTTAGGAGAAGTTCTGAAGGACCACTTTTCTTTTATGCAAACTAAATTAATTCCACGTTTAGAGTATTCTTGCTGCAACTTTTCTAATGATTTAGATACGCTACCTTTTTTAGTAACTTTACTTTCAATTGTATCAACATCTAATGGTTCAGCAGCAGCAAAAATAACTGCTTCAATTTCTTTATCTAAATCAGATAACTTAGATGGAAATTTAACGATATTATCTTTTGAAATTTTTTCTTTTTTAATCATTATTTTCCTTTACATAAATATCATCAAATAATTTATCTTGTTTCATGGTCAGGTTTCCCTCTTTAACTAACTCTAATGAGCCAGCAAAAATTCCTGCTTTACCAGTACGTTTGTGTTTTGAGCCGCTTTTAAAATTTTTGGGAATTAAATCATCTAATTTTTTCCAATCAATTAATTTACCAAAAAACTCTCTTATCGTTTTAATTCCATCCTCTGCAGTAAAGACAGGTAATTTTGGAATATTCATTTTTTGAAAATCTTTGGTCATAATAATTGTTGAATATGACTTAAGTAGTTCAAATAAACTTAAATTATACTCAGTACTATAAATAGATCTTATATTTCCTTTCATTCCTCTTGATCGAATTTCTCTACCCAGTCTTTTTCTTTTAAGCATTTGTTCAGAAAGTAATCTTATTAGTTCTAATTTTTTTAATTGTAATTTTAATTTTTCTGCAACTTCTTGAACTTTAAATTCTTCTTCTGGAGTTCCCGGAAGTAATAATTTAGATTTCAAATATGCTAACCAAGTTGCCATCAATAAATATTCGGATGCAATTTCTAAATTTAAGTCTTTTTCTTTTGTAATATAATCGTGAAATTGATCTGCTAACTTTGTAATTGATATCTCTTCGAGATCTACCTTTTGAGCTTTAGCTAAATCTAAAAGTACATCTAAAGGACCATTATAGTTATTAATATCAACATTAAATAATGCAGAATCAGAAATAGTCATGCTCAGATATTAACTTAAAATTTTATAAAATAACGATGTTTTTTTTATAATAAAATTACTTACCTTTGGTGAATTATCACCAACTACCTTCATTTCAGACAATTTGCCATTGCAATGAAGAGCAAGATTACAACCTGCGCTAAATGTTTTAATCGTATTAGTTTTTAAATCATCTTTTAAACTTTTCATTGATAAATCATCTGAAATTAAAATGTTTTTAAAGCCAATTTTATTTCTAATTAAATTTATAATTTTTTTAGAATGTGTAGCTGTATTTAACTTATCGATACTTCGATAAATTACATGCGCAGTCATTGCAAAATAGGTTTGTTTTTTCTTGAATGGAAAAAAATCTTTTTTATTCAAATAATCTAAGTTTTTGGTAACTATAGGAGTATATTTATGACTATCTACCTTAGCTAATCCATGTCCTGGTATGTGTTTCATAACAGTTCCAATGGAATTTTCATGAAAATAATCAATACAAATATCTCCAATTTTAGAAATATCTTTTTTATTTTTTGAAAAAGACCTGTCGCTAATAATGTTGCTAGCTCCTTTAACTCGGATATCTAAAACAGGAACTGTGTTTATATTAACACCAATTGATTTAAGTAAATACGAAGTTTTATCGATAAATAATTTATAAATAATTTTAAATTTTTTCTTATCTTTTATGAATAAATTACCAAAATATTCAGAAGTCAAATTATCAAATGAAATAATTTTACTTAATCGATTTACTCGTCCACCTTCTTGATCAATTAAAATTGGGTATTTTTTATCTTTAAATATCTTTTTTATTTTATCAGTTAATTTTTTAGCTTGTTTAATCGAACTTATGTTTCTTGAAAATAAAATAATACCCCATGGTTTATATTTCTTTAAAAAAGTTATTTCTTTATTTGATAATGTTGATGATTTTAAACCAACAATAAAGGCTCTTCTATTCTTAATCATTCTCTAAAAGTTTCCAAAAATTAAACTTTTTTTTCTTTTTTTTGTTTGTTTGCTTAACGTATTCTATTACATTTTGTGTGTCGTTTTCCAAAACAGGTAAATTTTTTGAATATAATTTAATTTTTTCGTCATTATTTTTATAAGATCTATATGATTTCTTCTTATTTTCATCTGAGAAATAATATCTTCCTGTTAAAAAAATAAATGAAGTAATTACAACAATAAAGATTAAATACTTAATTTCTTTTAGCATTACATTTTATCTGGTGTATCAACACCAACTATATCCATTCCTGATTTTACAACATTAGATATTGCTTTTAAAAAAATTAACTTATCTGATGAAACTGTTTTTTGATCATTAATAAATCTTTTTTCTGGGTTTTGTTTGCCAAGATTCCAATATGAGTGAAATTCTGAAGCCAGATCATATAAGTAAACAGGTATTCTATGTGGCTCTAATTTTGAACTAGCTGCATCAATACATTTGGGCCATTCTGAAATTTTTTTTAAAATTTTTATCTCATCATTTGAATATTCAAAACTAAAATCATCCAATTCAATTTTTGAATTTAAATCTTTATCAATATGTCTAAAGACAGATGAAATTCTGGCATAACAATATTGAACATAATACAATGGATTATCTTTTGATTTTTCTTTTACAGCATCAAAATCAAAATCTAATTCCACATCACTACTTCTGTTAAGCATGATAAATCTAGTTGCATCTTTTCCAACCTCTTCAATTAAATCATCAACAGTAATGTAGTCTCCCTTTCGTTTAGACATCTTAAATGGTTTGTTATCTTTAATTAATTTTACAAGCTGACTAATTTTACAAATTAATTTATCTTTTTTACCTGACAAAGCTTCAACTGAAGATGAAATTCTTTTGATATATCCAGCATGGTCTGCACCAAGAATATTTATTAAATAATCAAATTTACGATCAACTTTGTTTTTATGATAAGCAACATCACTTGCAAAATAAGTCCATGCTCCATCTGATTTTTGCAACGCTCTATCTTTATCGTCGCCAAAATCAGTAGATTTAAAAAGTAACTGTTCTCGTTCTACCCAGTTTTTATCATCTTCTCCAGCTGGAGCTTTAATTTTTCCTTTATATACAAATTTATTTTTTTCTAAAAATTTTATTACACTTTCTACTTCATTATTTAAAACAATGCTTTTTTCACTAACAAAATTATCATGTTTAATTCCTAAGCTTTTAAGGTTCTTTTTAATTAAAAGCAGAGCCTGTTCTATAGATAAAGCTGTTAGCTCATCTCTAATTTCATCGTAATTATCAAAATTTAGATCCGAATTATCTGAAACTATATTTTTTGCAAAATCTTTAAGATAATCTCCTGGATATAAATCAGGGTTATCTTGAGGGAATTTTTCATTAAGTTTTATCTCTCTAATTCTAAAGTATACAGATTTAGTAAAATTTATAATCTGGTTACCATAGTCATTTACATAATACTCTTTTGTGACCTTATGTTTATTAAACATTAAGACATTAGATATAACATCGCCTAAAATAGCTCCTCTACAGTGACCAACATGCAAAGGCCCTGTTGGATTGGCTGATACAAATTCAACTAAGTAATTATTTTTTTTCTCTTTATCATTAATTCCAAATTTTTCTGCGTTATAAATAATTTCTTTGATAAAGTTTGACCAAAAAGATGGCTTAAATTTAATGTTTATGAAACCAGGTTTGGCAACGGATATATTGTCTATTTGATCGTCGCTATTTTTTATTTCAGGTACAAGTTTTTCTGCTAATTTGATTGGAGAGATTTTATTTAGTTTAGATAAAACCATTGCAACATTAGTTGAAATATCACAATCAAATTTTGGAGGTGGTATTTCCGCATTAATACCATTGAAACTTTCTGGAACGATGAGTTGATTTTTTTTACTAAGCTCAACAATAATAGATTTAATTTTATCTAAATATAATTCAAAAATATTCATTTATTGTCGTTATAAAGGTTAATTGCGTATCTATCCGTCATACCAGATATAAAATCTGAAATAGCTCTATATTTGTCTTTAGTCAATTGCTCTTTACTAAGAAATTTTCTAGGATTTAATTTAATTATTTTAAACAATTTTTTAATTATCATTTTACCTCTTTGATTCTTATTAAGGACTGATTTATTCTCATACATCCTATGTCTTAAAAATGATCTGATTTCTTTTTCTGAATTTTCTATTATATCTGAAAAAGAAACTATTAATTGATTTGAATTTGATACATCTTTTAATGACTTAATTTTTAATTTTTTAATATTTTTTTCAGTATTACTTAATAAATCTCTTATCATAATATCTATTGAATCTCTGATGATTTGGTAAATAGCAATTTTATAATTTTTTTTATTAATTTTGTTTTTATATTTTTGATAAATATTTTTAAAAAAATCTATCTCTACCAATTCTTCAAGTTTAAATAAGTTGGCTTTTATTCCATCTTGAACGTCATGATTATTGTATGCAATATCATCTGATATGGCGGATATTTGAGCTTCTAAAGATGGATAACTATTAAAATTAATCTTATTTTTAAAAACTTTTAAACCAATAAGTTTATTTATCATGCTTAGATCGTCAGCTGGTCCATTATGTTTTAAAAGTCCTTCTAATGTTTCAAGAGTCAAATTAAGTCCAGCAAATTTGAAATATTTGTTTTCTAAAAACATGACGATTCTTAGTGTCTGTAGATTATGATCAAAACCACCATAGCTTTCCATACATTCATCTAGAGCATCCTCTCCTGCATGACCAAAAGGAGTGTGACCTAAGTCATGTGCAAGACTTAAAGTTTCTGCTAAATCTTCATTTAATTTTAGATATTTTGCAATTGATCTTGCTATTTGAGCAACTTCAATTGAATGAGTGATCCTTGTTCTAAAATGATCTCCCTCCGTGTTAACAAATACTTGGGTTTTATGCTTTAATCTTCTAAAAGAAGCACTATGAATTATACGATCTCTATCACGTTGAAAAGGAGATCTATATTTTGAATTAGCCTCTTTATTAAGTCTACCTTTACTTTTAAATACGCCTAACAAAGTGTCTTTTTTCATCCTTTAATTTAAATAATTAAGTATTATATTAGTAATATCAGTGTTCAGACATGATTAAAGAAATTAAATTTACGGATAAAGCTTTAAAACAAATAGATAATTTGTTGGCAAAAAAAGACAAAGGATCATTCTTCAGAATCGCTATTAAAGGTGGAGGATGTTCTGGTTTTCAATATGAATTTACTTTTGATAAATCAAAACAAGATGATGATTTAAACTATCAAAATATTTTAATTGATAAAACTTCAGCTGATTTACTTAAAGGATCTGAAGTTGATTATGTTTCTGAACTAATTGGTGAACAATTTAAAATTTCCAATCCACAAACCAAATCTTCATGTGGTTGTGGAGTTTCTTTCTCACTTTAATGCTCATTTCATCTTGGAATGTAAACTCGGTAAGAGCAAGAATTGAAAATATTAAAAGTTATTTATTAAAATATAAACCTGATATTTTAATGATGCAGGAAATTAAAACTGAGGATGTTAATTTTCCATATGATGATTTTTCATCAATGGACTATGAAAGTCATGTATTTGGTCAAAAAAGTTATAATGGTGTAGCAATTATATCTAAAAAAAAATTAAAAAATATTAAAACAGATTTAATTAAGGATAAGTTAAAACAATCAAGAATAATTTCAGCTGAATTTGAACATAAGAAAAAAAATATACAATTAATTAATATTTACACCCCAAATGGTAATCCTGTGGATACAGAAAAATATGATTATAAAAAAGATTGGCTAGATCAATTAATAAAACAGTTAAAAACTTTATCTAAAAAAAATTCAAATATCATTTTAGCTGGTGATTTTAATATTATTCCATCAGCTGCAGATGTTTACAACGTTAAAAGTTTTGAGGATGATGCTTTATACCGACTTGAAATTAGAAAAAAATTTAGAGAAATGATTAATCTTGGTTTTAATGATGTATACAGACATTTTTATGAAGATAAAGAAGGGTATACATTTTGGGATTATATGAGAGGTGCGTGGCAAAAAAATAATGGAATGCGTATTGATCATTTTTTAGTTTCAAATTCTATAATTGATCAAATTAAAGATATTAATATTAATAAAGATCCACGTGGAAGAGAAAAACCTTCTGATCACACACCTATTGAGATTATTTTAGCTTAAAGATTTAATTTTATTTACTAATTCTTCGTTAATATTTCTTGGGCCAGTATCCATTCTATTCTTGTGACGTCTTTCTCCAGGTAATCTTACCTCACCCATTGATTTCATTTTTTCAAAAAATTCTTCTGCATGTTTTTGCCAATCAGTTCCTGATGTTTTATCAGGATTAATGGCTAGTATGAATTCACCACCACTTGGAGGACCACCATCATTATTATCTTTAGCAGCAGTTTCAAAACTAAAATTATCTCCAACTAATGCTCCTGCTAATAATTCTACCATCATTGCAATTGCAGATCCCTTGTAACCACCAAAGGGTAGTAGAACTCCACCGTCAGCAATTTCTCCTGGATCAGTTGTTTCTTTACCATCTTTAGTTAAACCAGTTCCTAGTGGAACTTTGTGCCCTTCTCTTTTAGCAACTTGAACTTCTCCCATTGCCATTGAGGCTGTTGCCATATCATAAACAACTGGTGTTTTACCTGGACGTGGCCAAGCAAATGAAATTGGGTTTGTTCCAAATAATGGTTTTATAGCACCAGCAGGTGCTACAGCAGGTTTATAAGATGTACAAGCAAATGCTACCAAACCTTCATCTGCTAACTTTTCTGTTTCAGGCCACATAGCAGCCATATGATGTGAATTATTTATTGCTAATACTGCAACACCATTTTCTTTTGCAGCTTTTGCTAATTCAGGTAATCCTTTATTTAAAACAACAGGTGCTAAACAATTATTTCCTTCGACTTTAATTACGGATGAAGATATTTTTTTTACTTCAGGTTTTCCTTTACCATTGATCTTTCCACTTTTAAGTCCTGTAACATACGCTGGTAATCTAAACAAACCATGTGATACCGAACCATCTCTTTCAGCATTTCTAATTAAATCTGATAAAATTGATGCTGTTTCATCATCACAACCATTTGCCAAAAGTGTTTTTTTAGCTAGTTCAAATATTTCGTCTAAGGTTAATGAAACTGTACTCATTATTTTGATTTACATTTCTTACATAAACCAAAAAATTCTAAATTATATTTGCTATATTTCATTCCTGAACTGTCTGAAAAATTAGATAAATATCTTGAAAGTTTTGAGTTACTTATTTCAGATACATTTTCACAACTTTCACAAATTGAAAATGCTGTAGCTTTTGAAACCTGGCAGCTAGAATTTTGACAAGCTATAAAAGCATTTCTACTCTCAATCTTATGAATTTTTCCAATTTCAACTAACTTATCTAGTGCTCTATAAACTTGCAGTGGTGCTTTAATTCCTTTTTTTTGAACATTAAATAAAATTGAATAAGCTTTCATTGGTCCACGAGATTTATCAATAAGATCAAAAATTATTTTTTGATTTTTAGAGAGATTATGTTCTTTTTGCATTTTAAATTCTTATCAATTAGTTATCAGTTTTTCAATTTAATCGATTGTTTTATGTTAAGTAAAGACAATATAAATAATACTAAGGCCGCCATAATTATTGAAGGCCCAGATGATGTATTAAATTCTAATGAAGAAAATAAACCTAATAAAACAGATAAAAGACCACCAATTATGGAGAATAATACCATCTTTTGTGGACTATCCGATAAATTTCTAGCCATTGCAGCAGGTATAATTAACATTCCAGTAATTAATAATAATCCAACCATTTTAATTGATATGGCAATCACTGCTGCCATAAGAACAGTAAATATAGCTTTTGCTCTATCAGGATTTAATCCTTCTGCTTCAGCTAATTCGTAATTAACAGTAGATGCAAACAATGGTTTCCAAATCAATTTAAGAACTAATAAAATTAAGGCTCCACCAGTCCAGATGATTAACAAATCATCAGTCGTTACAGCTAATATATCACCAAATAATAGACCCATAATATCAAAACGAATAAATGTTAAAAAACCTATAACTACTAATCCAACAGCCAAAGATGAATGTGCCAAAAGACCAAGTAAAGCATCTCCTGGTAAATTAGTTTTTTTTTGTAACTGAATTAATATTAAGGCAACTACAGATGAAATTAAAAATACAGATAATGCAATATTAATTTCAAATGAGTACGCTATTGTTACTCCTAATAAAGCTGAATGCGATAAAGTATCACCAAAATAAGATAACCTTCTCCAAACGACAAAACAACCAAGAGGTCCTGTCACTAAAGCGATGCCAAGTCCTGCAATAAGTGCCCGTATGAAAAAATCATCAAACATACTAATTCTTCTTTATTTCACCTTTATCTGAATGAACGTGATCATGTTTATGTTCATATACAGAAAGAATTTGAGAAGCTTGTTCACCAAATAAGGTTTTATATTCATTGTTTTTAGCAACATCCATTGGTGTACCTGAACAACAAACGTGACCATTTAAACAAACAACATGATCTGTTGCAGTCATGACTGTATGAAGATCATGAGATATTAATAAAATTCCGCAATTTAGTGTGTCAGAGATTCTTTTAATTAATTCATATAAAGCAATCTCACCCGTGTAATCAACACCTTGAACTGGTTCATCAAGAACCAATAGTTCTGGCTTTTTGGAAATAGCCCTTGCAATTAAAACTCTTTGGAATTCACCACCTGATAAATTTCCTAAGTTTTTATTCTTAAGGTGTATAACTCCAGTTAATTTAAGAGCTTCATCTATTGCTTCATCTTTAATATTTTCTGTTAAAAGCATAAAATCATGAACTCTAAGTGGTAGTGTCCAATCAATTGATATTTTTTGAGGAACATAACCAACCTTGTTTGTGTATTTCTCAACACTTCCTTCTATATTTTTGTAAATCCCTAATGCAATTTTTGCGGTAGTACTTTTTCCAGAACCGTTTGGTCCGATAAGGGTAACAATTTTTCCTTTTTCAACATTTAGTGAAACTCCCTCCACTAACCATTTATCATTTTGTTTAAAACCAGCGTTATTTAATTTTACTAATGTACTATTTTCTGAGCTCATAAATTGCTTGACTTATAAATGTTATATTATTACATACTGTTATATTATAACAACCAATTAAATTACTTATTATGAAAAATATTAAAAAAATACCAATTATATTCTCAATATTATCAATTTTAACATTCTTTACACCAGCTAATGCTGAAATAAAAGTAGTTGCTTCTATTAAACCAATTCATTCATTAGCCAGTTATTTAATGGACGGTATTGCTAAACCTGATTTAATAGTTGATGGATATGCATCTCCACACGGATTTGCAATGAAACCTTCTCATGCAAAAATGCTACAAAATGCTGATTTAATATTTTGGGTTGGTGAAGATTTAGAAAATTTTCTAGAAAAGCCATTGGGTTCAATAGCTAAGAAAGCAGAAAAAATTGAATTAATGGAAACTAAAGGATTACAGGTATTAAAATTTAGAGAAAGAAATATTTTTGACGAACATGATCATGACGATCACGGACATGACGATCATGGTAAAAAGGAAGATGATCATGACGACCATGGACATGATGACCACGGTAAAAAAGAAGATGATCACGACCATGACGATCATGGTAAAAAGGAAGATGATCATGATGATCACGGACATGATGATCATGATGGACATGCACATGGTGAATTTGATCCACACTTTTGGTTGGACCCAATTAATGCAAAAGCTATGCTAAATGAAATGGCTGAACATTTAATTGAAAATGATCCAAAAAATGAAGCTAAATACAAAAGTAATTTAACTAAAGCTTTACAAGAAATCGATAAACTTACAATTAATGTAATGACAGATTTAAGCAGCAGCGTTTCTTCAATTGTATTCCATGATGCTTATCAATATTTTGAGGAAAGATTTAATGTTAAAGTATTAGGTGCATTTACTGTAAATACAGATGTAATGCCTGGAGCTGAACAACTTGCTGAAATTAGAGAAATTATCGAGCATGATAAAGTAGCTTGTGTATTCTCAGAGCCTCAGTTCAATCCTGATATTATAAATGCAGTTGCAAAAGATATGAAGATTAAAACTGGAGTACTAGATCCATTAGGAGCAACATTAGACCCAGGTAAGGATCTATATTTCAATTTAATTAAAAATATGTCTGCATCTTTCAAAGGCTGCTAATTTAAAGGAATAAAAATTAAGATTTTAGTTTCCTCTATAATTGTAATAAATTCGTAACAAAAATTACATATAGAGGAGACTATGTTTATTAAAAAATATCTGAAATGGATTAGTACAGCTCTTGTTTTAACAGGTATATTGTTAACTAATTTAAATATCTACCCTATCAATATTTACTTTCATGGTTTGGGAGTTATCGGTTGGACTATCGCAGGATTTTTATCAAAAGATAAGGCTATATTAACTAACTTTGGATTACAAATACCATTGTTTGTAATTGGAATTTATAAAATTATTTTCTAATGAAAAATATCTTATTCGTTTGTACAGGTAACTCAGCTAGAAGCATAATAGCTGAAAGTATTATAAACAACGAATATTCAAATAAATTTAAAGCTTATAGTGCTGGAAGCAATCCAACAGGAAAAATTAATGAAAATATCAAATTATATCTTACTAAAATAAAAAATTTTAATCTTGAAAATTGTTCTTCAAAAAATTTTGATATATTTTTAAATAAGAAATTTAATATAGATCATGTAATAACAGTGTGTAATAACGCAAATAAAGAGGTTTGTCCTGTATGGCCAAATAATAACCAAATTATTCATTGGGATATAGAAGATCCTGTATCAAAATTTCAAAATTCAAATGAAAAACAGATAAACGAAATTATTAGTGAGACTTACGATATAATAAGTAAAAAAATAGAAATTTTGTTAGAAAATGAAAATTAAAAAAAACATACTTATTGGAGAATTTTTAGGAAGTTGTTTTCTTGTAATGATCATCGTTGGTTCTGGTATAATGGCAGAAAATCTAACAAATGATGATGGTATTAAACTTTTAGCCAATACAATTGCTACTGGAGCTGGATTATTTGTTTTAATTACAGCCTTTGCTGATATTTCAGGAGCTCATTTTAATCCTTTTGTAAGTTTAGCGATGTTTTTTAGAAAAAAAATTAAAAGCGATCTTTTAAAATATTATATTCCTGCACAAATATCTGGTTGTTTATTTGGAGTAATGTTAGCTAATGTTTTTTTTGAACACGCTATTTTAGAGTTATCAACTAAAAATAGAGATGGATTGCATATATTTTTTTCAGAAATTATTGCTACCTTTGGTCTGATATTTGTTATTTTTGCAACTTTAAAGGATGGAAAAACAATAGTAGCGATTAGCGTAGCAACATATATTTCTGCAGGTTATTGGTTTACTTCTTCAACATCTTTTGCAAATCCTGCTGTATCTATAGCTAGAACATTTACTGATTCTTTTACTGGAATTAATTATCTTAATACACCAACCTATATTTTAGCTGAATTTATTGGATTAATTTTAGCAGCGTATATTCTTAAAATTATCTATAAATAACACAACTTATATATGTAAATTATATTAAAATTTTATTTACATAATTTTAAAATATTATAGTAACAGCGAATCCGCATAAGGTTTCTCAAAATAAAATAATTCACTTATAGACTTCTTTTTAACTTAGACTAAAGATTGATGAATCTTCTCTTTGATTCTCAAATAAATAAATTTAAACGTAGAATTTTTTACCTTTAACGAATATTTACTTTCTCAAGTCATGAAACGGAACCGAAAACAATAATATATAGGAGAAAATATGGATATGACTTTAGTATACACAGTTATAGGGTTTGCCCTAGCTGGATATAGCGTAATCGCTAATGACTCAATTCAAACACTTGGTACCTTTATAGCCTCAAAAAAGAAGTGGTTTAAATGGTATATACTAGCTGGATCAGCATCTGCTGTTATGATTTTTGCGTTAGCTTGGGGATGGTATGCGTATGATGGTGATATTTCTTACGGAAGATTAACTAGAATACCTTATCAAGAGATTCAATGGTATCATGCAGTAGCACCTGCGATACTGTTATTATTAACAAGAATTGGAATACCGGTATCAACAACCTTTTTAGTTCTTTCAGCATTTGCTTCAACTGTAGTGTTAGAAAAAATGTTGTTAAAAAGCGTTGTAGGTTATGGATTAGCAGCAATGGTTGCTTATATAGCCTGGATAGCAGTATCAAAGTTCATTAATGAAAAATTTGATGAAGTAGATGACAAATGGAGAAGCTTTTGGAGAAATGCTGTTTGGGTTTCTTCAGGTTGGTTATGGTGGGTTTGGTTATCTCACGATGTAGCTAATATTGCTGTATATTTGCCTAGACAATTAGATTTATCATTACTTTTAATTGTAATGGCTTATTTTACTTCATTATTATTTTATATTTTCTACATTCAAGGTGGACCAATTCAAAAAGTTGTTCTTGAAAAAACGGGAACAAGATATGCAAGATCAGCTACAATTATTAACGTAATTTATGCTGCTGTTTTATTCTACTTCAAAGAGCTCAATGATTTACCTATGTCTACGACATGGGTGTTTGTAGGATTGTTATGTGGTAGAGAACTTGCGATATCAACAATGAATAAAGACTATAAATTTAAGTACGTCTTCCCTCTAATTGGTAAAGACTTTCTTAAAATGATTTTTGGATTAAGTGTTTCGGTAGGTATCGTATTAGCGATCCACTATATAATTATTCCAAATAATTGGTTTTAAATTATCTTTTTGGGCGTATTATTTAAATTAATACGCCCAAATTTATAAAATCTTCGTTTAAAAATTGAATTTTTTTTAAAAATCAATAAAAGAGTTCATCATCATGAAAAAAAATCGAAAAAAATACGGCTTTTCACAAAAAGAATGGAACAACATGACTCCAATTAGAAAATTGGAGAGAAAACTTGATAGAGTTAATCATATAATGGAACTTATAAGAACTGTTGTCCCTATAATGCTATTACTTTTGAATACAATAATTATTCTAAAATTATTCAACTATATTTAAAATAGCTTAATCCCAATTACCCCAATTACTATAAGCACAATAGAGATTATTTTTTTAAGATTGATAGTTTCTTTTAAGAAGAAATAGCCAATAAATATTGAGAAAAAAATACTCGTTTCTCTTAGAGCTGCAACTAGAGGAATTGGAGCCTTTGTGAAGCCCCAAACAACAATTACATAGATAATAAAAGATATAGATCCACCAACCCAAAATATCATTTTTGCATCTTTAAAAACCTTTGAAAATATATTTTCATGTTTATTAAGTTTTAAAATGATGGGAAAAACTAAAGCACTAAATAAAAAGGAAAAACTAATATAGGATATTGCTGATGCACTTACTCTTGCTCCGTATCCATCAATCAATGAATAAAGACCTATAAATGATCCAGTAAGTAATGAGTATTTAATTATCTCAATTTGATTTTGGTTTTTTGAACCAAATAACCCAAGAAACATTATTCCTATACAAATTAATAATATTGATACTAGAGTTGCTATTTTAAATACAACACCAAGAAATATTATGGAAATTAATGTAGCCAATAAAGGACCAAAGCCTCTGAAAATTGGATAGACGTTAGTATAGTCCCCTACCTTGTAAGAATTAAGCATATACCATTGATAACCTTGATGAGCTAACACACTTGCAATTATATACGGCAATGACTCTTTTCCAGGGAAAGGAAAATATAAAATACAAATTAACGCTAAAGGTATGTGACCTAAAACAATAGCTAGAACTGCGATAGCCTTATCTGGATGATTTTTAACCATAGCATTCCAGATGGCATGCATAATAGTTGCTAACAGGATTACAAAAAAGACTGTGGTGTCCATTATTTAATTATTTTACTCTACCGTAAACGTCTTGGTATCTTACAATGTCAGTTTCTTTTAATATTGAACCAATCTGAGCCTCAACAATCTTAACTGGTTTGTTTCCAGGATTTTGAACTCTATGAATGGCTTCTAATGGTATAAATATGTGTTCTCCAGGTTTTTTAGTAATAATATCCTTATTAAGCGTTATCCTTGCATTTCCTTGTGTGACTAACCAGTGTTCAGCTCTGTGATGATGTTTTTGTAAACTTAATATACCCTTTGGTTTTACATATAACTCTTTGATTAAAAACTCTTTACCCTCAAATAAGTTTGTGTATTTACCCCATGGACGATGAAAAACATTCTTTTTCTTTATATATCTGTTTTTATTTTTGTTATACATCTTCAAAATTTCTTTCCAACTACCTAGATCTGACCAAGGTATATCTAGTTTAATCGCATTAATTTTTTTTGTTTTTTCTAAAATTGCATAATCAAAAGATTTTGCTGTAGCTTTTATAAATGAAGCTTTATTTAAGTAATAAGTATTATAATTATATTTTGCTTTTTTAACTGCGTTTAAACAATTTTTGTAAGTTTTAGGCTGATATTTTTTAAAATTATTGATAATCGAATCTTTACGAAGATAAAACATTCCAGAATTCCAATAACCTTTTTTCTTTATAATTTGTTTTGCTTTATCTTGTTTTGGTTTTTCAATAAATCGAATTACTTTATTGATATTTCCTTTAATTTTTTTAGTTAAAAAATAACCATAATCACTAGTTGGAAATTTAGGTTTAATACCAAAAACAAAAATATTTTCTTCATTAAGTTTTGATTTATTTTTATTTATCGCCTTATTAAAAATACTCATTTTTTCAATTAAATGATCTGCTGTAAAAAACATTAAAGGCTGTTCGTCTGGAATATCTTCTATTAAAGCTGTGCTTAATATTGCTGGGGCTGTATTTCTTTTTGCTGGTTCTACAACAATTTTATATCTATTGATTTTATTTCTTTTTAGATGGAGTTTTACTTGTTTTAAATATTTCTTATTTGTACTTATGATTGGAGCATCATAAATTGAGGCTTTTGTTCTCTCAAGTGTCTTTCCAAGCAAAGTCCAATTACCAAAATCAATAAACTGTTTTGCTTGATGATTTTTAGAATTTGGCCAAAGTCGAGTTCCAGCACCTCCGCATAAAATAACTGGACGAATTTTCATTAAATCTCTGAATAATCCTTAACTTCTTTTTTCTTACCTGGATGTGTTGGTGCTCCTAAATATGCTGGTCCAACAGTTTGTGCGTACTTCCATAAAGTACCTGAACCAAAATCTGATTTTCTAGCTTTCCATTTTCTTTTTCTTACAGCTAATTCTTTTTTAGAAAGTCTGACGTTTATAATTCCTTTTTTGGCATCAATATCAATGATATCTCCAGTGCGTAAAAGGCCTATAGGACCCCCTAAGGCGGCCTCAGGGCCTACGTGACCCACACAAAAGCCTCTTGTAGCACCAGAGAACCTGCCATCTGTAATAAGAGCTACTTTCTCCCCTTTTCCTTGTCCATATATTGCGCCTGTTGTTGATAACATTTCTCTCATACCTGGACCTCCAACTGGTCCTTCGTATCTAATTATAATTACATCACCATCACTATACTTTCTGCTTTGAACAGCTTTCATTGCACTTTCCTCGTTATCAAAGCATCTTGCTTTTCCTGTAAATTGTAATTTTTTAAGTCCAGCAACTTTAACAATAGCGCCTTCTGGAGCTAAGTTTCCTTTTAATCCAACAACACCACCAGTTGGTGATAATGGATCTTTATAAGATCTCATTACTTTTTGTTTTGGATTAAATTTAATACCTTTTAAATTTTCCTTCATAGTTTTTCCAGTAACAGTCATACAATCACCATGAATATATCCACCTTCATATAAAGTTTTTAATAACATTGGAACACCACCTGCTAACCACATATCTTTAGCAACATATTTTCCACCTGGTTTTAAATCTGCAAGATAAGGTGTTCTTTTAAAAATTTTAGCAACATCCATTAAATCAAATTTAATTCCTGCTTCATTTGCAATAGCTGGTAAATGTAATCCTGCATTTGTAGATCCACCTGTAGCAGCAACCACTGTTGCAGCATTCTCTAAAGCTTTTTTAGTCACGATATCTCTTGGTTTAATTCCTTTTTTCAAAAGGTTCATAACCATTTTACCACTAGCTTTTGCATATTTATCTCTTTCTTCATATGGAGCTGGTGTACCAGCAGAATAAGGTAAGGCTAATCCTATAGCTTCAGATACACATGCCATTGTGTTTGCAGTAAATTGTCCACCACAAGCACCTGCACTTGGACAAGCAATTAATTCTAATTTTCTTAATTCTGCAGCAGACATTTGGCCAGATGAATGTTTTCCAACCGCTTCAAATACATCTACAACAGTTACATCTTTACCTTTGTATCTGCCTGGTAAAATTGATCCACCATATATAAATACACTTGGTACATTTAATCTAACCATCGACATCATTAAACCTGGCAAAGATTTATCACATCCAGCTATACCTACTAATGCATCATAACAATGACCTCTAACGGTAAGTTCAGCTGAGTCTGCAATTACTTCTCTAGATATCAATGAAGATTTCATTCCTTCATGTCCCATTGCAATACCATCTGTAACCGTAATTGTACAAAATTCTCTTGGAGTTCCACCATTTGCTCTAACACCCTTTTTAACTGATTGAGCTTGTCTCATTAGAGCAATGTTACATGGAGCTGCCTCATTCCATGTTGAAACTACTCCAACAAAGGGTTTAGCTACATCTTTTTCAGTTTCCCCCATAGCATAATAAAACGACCGATGTGGAGCTCTATCCGGACCTAATGATGTGTGTCTACTTGGAAGTTTTTTCTTATTAAATTTAGACATTATATACCCTTTATTGTTACTAATATTTTCTCAATATCATTCTTTAAATTATTATAATTATTTTTTTCTTGTTCAACAATCTCTTTTGGAGCACGGTCTATAAAACTTTTATTTTCTAATCTTTGAGAAATTTTATTCATCTCTTGTTCTAATCTACTCTGTTTATTTGTTAAATTTTCTTTTATTAATTTTAAATCAACATCTTTATCAAAATAAATCTTAAACAAATCACCAGAAACAACCATAGTGGCAGCTGGCTTATCTAAGTCTTTATCTAGTATAGTATTAATTCTACCCAGTTTCTTAAGAATAATTTCGTTTGTATTAATAAATTCTTTCTGATTTTTGTTAATATTGCTTATTGATACATCAATAAATGAGCCCGGGCTTACATTAAGCTCATTTTTAAATGATCTAATCTCTGAAATAATATTAATGATATTTTCAACTTGCTCGGTACTACTATCCTTATTTATTTCACCTGATAACCAATTTTTCAGCATTAAATAATCACTGCCATCATTGTCAAATTCATTCTTAAGCCAAATTTCTTCAGTAACAAAAGGAATAAAAGGATGTAACAAAATCAAAATTTGCTTAAAAACAAAAGATGATACTTTTTTTACCTCTGCTTTAGCTTTTTCATCATTTGAAAAAAGTATTGTTTTTGACAATTCTAAATACCAATCACAATAAGAGTGCCATGCAAATTGATATGCATTTTTAGCAGCCTCGTCAAATCTATAATCTTCAAGGTTTTTTTCTATTTTATTCTTAGTTTCAATTAGTTCTGAATAAATCCACTTATTAATATTTATATTTAAGCTTGGAACCTTATCTATATTTTTAAAATCACATTTATTGGTAATTAAAAAATTATTTGCATTCCACAATTTATTTAAAAAATTTCTATAACCTTTAACTCTATCTTCAGAAAGTTTAACATCTGTACCTGGTGATGCCATCGATAATAAAGTAAATCTGAGAGCATCTGCGCTATATTTTTCAATTAAATCTAAAGGATCAATTACATTGCCTTTTGATTTAGACATCTTTTGTCCCTTTTCATCTCTAACTAATGCATGAACATAAATGTCTTTAAATGGTTCTTTGTTTAAAAATTCAGTACCAAACATAATCATTCTTGCAACCCAGAAAAATATAATATCAAAACCTGTAACCAATACTGATGTTGGATAAAATTTATCAACGTATTTATTGTCATCAGGCCATCCAAGTGTTGCAAAAGGCCATAATCCAGATGAGAACCAAGTATCTAAAACATCTGGATCACGATTTAAGATAACATCTTTACCATAATGTTTTTTAGCTTGTTGTTTTGCATCTTCTTCATTTTCTGCAACAAAAATTTTTTCATCAGGACCATACCAAGCAGGTATTTGATGTCCCCACCAAAGCTGTCTTGAAATACACCACGGTTCAATGTTATTCATCCATTGGAAATAAGTTTTTGACCAATTTTCTGGAAAGAAATTTGTTTTCTTTAAATTTACAACTTCTTTCGCTTTAACAGATAACTTGCTAGCATCGGCAAACCATTGCTCTGTTAAAAAAGGTTCAATTATTGAATTTGACCTATCTCCGTAAGGAACTTTATTTTTAATATTTTCCTCTTTTACAAAAAAATCTTTATCTTTGAGTTTTTTTAAAATTTTTTTTCTAGCTTCAAACCTATCCAGGCCAACATACTCTTTTGGAGCATTGTTATTTACTTTACCTGTTTCAGTAAAAATATTTATTATTTCAAGATTATTCCTTTGACCAATTTCATAATCATTAAAGTCATGCGCTGGAGTTATTTTTAATGCTCCTGTTCCCTGTTCAGGATCTGCATAATTGTCTTCTATAATTTTTATTTTTCTTTCAACAATTGGAATAGTAACTGTTTTTCCAACTAAAGATTTAAATCTTTCATCTTTTGGATTTACAGCTATCGCCGTATCTCCAAGCATTGTTTCAGGCCTAGTAGTTGCTATTGTTATAAACTCCTCTGTTCCGTCTATAGGATATTTTATGTAATAAATTTTAGAATTCACTTCTCTTTGATCTACTTCAAGATCTGAAATAGCAGTTTTTAAAACTGTATCCCAGTTGACTAATTTTTTATCTTTGTAAATTAATCCTTTGTTATAAAGATCAACAAATACCTTAATTACTGATTTTGATAAATTTTCATCCATTGTGAAGGCATTTCTTGACCAATCACATGAACATCCAAGTTTTTTCAATTGATTTATTATTATGTCACCATACTGCTCTTTCCACTCCCATACTTTTTCAATAAATTTTTCTCTACCAATTTCATTTTTATCAATTTTTTCGGAGTTTAATTTTTTCTCTACTAAAGCTTGTGTCGCTATTCCAGCATGATCTGTTCCTGGTTGCCATAAAGTTTCAAAGTTATTCATTCTATGATAACGAACTAGTAAATCTTGAATAGAATTATTAAGCGCATGACCCATATGTAAACTGCCTGTTACATTTGGTGGTGGAATTACAATTGAGAATTTTTTCGAGTTTTCTTTAGGCTTAAAAAGACTATTTTTTTCCCAATAAGAATAAATTCTATTTTCTACATCAGAATGTATATATTTATCAGTACTCATTGATGTTAAAGTTTATAATTTAATAATCTAAATTAACAATAATCAATTTGAATCGTTATTTAATAGACTAATAGAAAAAATTTAATATAAAAAGGCATCAGTAGCTATTAGCTAAAAATAAGATGGCAACGTGGCGGAATGGTTACGCAGAGGATTGCAAATCCTTGTATCCCGGTTCGATTCCGGGCGTTGCCTCCAAAAAAAATCTTGTTTTAATTTCAAAAAAAAGTAAGTTGATTTTTTACATTCCTCGGTAGCTCAGTTGGTAGAGCAGTTGACTGTTAATCAATTGGTCGCAGGTTCGAGTCCTGCCCGAGGAGCCAAAAAATTAATAAATAGTTTAGATTAATTTGGGGTCAGATAAATTAACCTTAAACTGCTTTTGATATTCCTGCTCCTGACATTTGTAAAGATTTATTAAATTTTAGTTTCTGATCAGGATTAAGCTCTGAATACAACTTTACTAAAAAATTATAATTAACATTCATATGTCCTTCTTGAGATTTTTCTAAATTTATCAAATATTCTGAAAAATCTTCAAAAAAATAATTAATTGGTACTTTCAAATAATTTGAAAGCTGAAGCAATCTAATCGAACTTACTCCATTAGTACCTTTTTCATATTTTTGGATTTGTTGAAATGTTACATTAATAGCTTTTGCTACTTTAGTTTGTGTTAAACCTAAAGCTAATCTTCTTAGCTTAAGTTTATTACCTAAGTGTTTGTTGAAATTATCTTCCATTAAGACCCCTCTTAATTAATTTTAAAACACTATTGAACTCATTTATTAATGTTACTGCAATAGAAAAATTTATTTTTTTTTGTAAGAAATTTGAGATAATCAAAATACTGTCAAGCATTAGTTGAATGCAAAATTCACATATTTAGTTTGTATTAAACTAAAATTATGCCTTAAAAATTATATATTTTTTATAATATTTGACTTAAAAATAGCTTAGTTCTATCGCTCTTTGGATTAGCAAAAAACTCTTTAGTTTCAGCTCTTTCAACAATCATACCTTCATCCATAAAAATAACCTCATCAGCTACCTCTTTAGCAAATCCCATCTCGTGGGTAACAACTATCATTGTCATACCTTGGTTTGCTAAATCAACCATTACATCTAAAACTTCTTTAATCATTTCTGGATCTAGAGCTGATGTAGGCTCATCAAATAACATTATTTTAGGTTCCATACAAAGGGCTCTAGCTATAGCAACTCTTTGTTGTTGACCGCCAGATAATTGACCCGGAAATTTTTCTGCTTGATCAAGAATCTGAACTCTTTCTAAATGTTTTAATGCTAATTCTTCGGCATCTTTCTTTGGCATTTTTTTAACCCAAATCGGTGCAAGGGTACAATTGTCAACAATTGATAAATGTGGAAATAGGTTAAATTGTTGAAAAACCATTCCAACTTCAGCTCTTATTTGCTCAATATTTTTTGTATCTTCAGTTAAAGTATTTCCATCAACGATAATATCTCCTTGCTGATGTTCCTCTAGTCTATTTATGCATCTTATTAATGTGGATTTACCTGATCCTGATGGACCACAAACAACAATTTTTTCTTTTGGTTTAACCTCTAGATTAATATCTTTTAAAACTTGAAAATCACCAAACCATTTGTTCATATTTTTAATTTGAATAATACTGTCAGACATAATTTATCGCTCTGTTTTATATTTCTGTTCTAGATTATAGCTATACTTACTCATTGCATAACAAATAATCCAGAAAATTATTGCAGCAAAGACATAGCCTTCCATTGCAAATCCTAACCATTTAGGATTAGTTTTTGCTAAATTTAACATTCCTACTATTTCTAATAAACCGACCACAAATATTAGAGGTGTATCTTTTACTAAAGCCAAAAAAGTATTGGCTATACCGGGAATAACAAGTTTTAAGGCTTGAGGTAAAATTACAAATATATGCATTCGCCAATAACCCATTCCAAGTGATTTTGCAGCCTCGTATTGACCACGTGGTAAAGCTTGTAAACCGCCTCTAATAACTTCTGCAACATAAGCAGCTTCAAATAATGAAATAGCTATTATGCATCTAACTAATTTATCTATAAAGAAATCTGCTGGTAAAAACATTGGAAACATCACAGCCGACATAAATAAGACCGTAATTAATGGAACACCTCTCCAAAATTCAATAAACCCTATTGATATGTATCTTATTAGCGGAAAATCAGATCTTCTACCAAGAGCAAATGCCATTCCAATTGGAAAACAGAAAATTAAACAGAAAAAGGAAATTATAAATGTAAGAGATAGTCCTCCCCATGCTCCTGTTTCAACCCAATTTAGTCCATCTAACTTACCTAGTTCAATTAATTCTTCATAAAAAACAAAATATTTTAAAAGTATATAAATCGTGATTGGAACAAATATAAAATAATAAAATTTAAATTTACTTGGAATAAAGAAACCAACAATAATTGAGATAACGGCTGCAATTATTCCATAAGAAAAATCAAAGAATACTGGACCGCCAGAAATAAAAAAGAAAATAAATAAGAAAGCTATAAATGGATAAATTACAACGTAGTATAGTGTTAAATATTTTTTAAACTTTTCAGTAGCAAAATATCCAACTGAACCCAATAGTGTTAATGCTACAAATGAAAGATTTATCCTCCATTGCTCAGCATTTGGGTACATTCCATACATAAATCTTCTAAACCAAACTTTAATGTAAGTCCAACAAGCTCCGCCACCTGAGCACACATCTTTACTATCTCCAGCAAAACTTGCGTCAATTACAAACCAGCTTAAAATTGGGGGTGTTGCCTTAATGATTATAAAAATAATTAATAAGGACAAGATTGCATTAAAATTATTTGTATTAATATTTTTATTTACTCTATCTAAAAACTTATAACCACTGTGTTCAATTCTTATAAAATGTAAACCTATAAATCCTAATATAATTGGGATTATAAAGCTTAATGACGACGGTAAAAATCCAGTGATGTTTAAACTAAAGAATGAATTAAAAAAAACATCAATCACACTAATAACAAATAAAAATAAACCCATATATAAAAAGGTAGTCAAATTATCTTTATCTGGTTTTAAAAAGTTAATTTTTGACATTTATTTTTCCTTAATAGCAATTTTTTTGTTGTACCAATTCATAAGAATTGAAATTGAAATACTTAAGCTCAAGTAAGTAAGCATTGTTATTGAAACTATTTCAATCGCTTTACCAGTTTGCATTAATGCTGTTCCAGCAAAAACTAGTACTAGATCAGGATAAGCAATAGCAGCAGCTAACGAAGAATTCTTAGTTAAATTTAAATATTGGTTAGTTGTTGGTGGAATAATAATTCTTAATGCTTGCGGCATTACAACTAATTTTAAAACTTGATTAGGATTTAACCCAATTGATGCAGCAGCTTCTTTTTGTCCTTTCCCCACTCCCTGAATACCAGCTCTTACGCATTCGGCAATGAAAGTAGCTGTATATAAAGCTAATGATAAAGTTAAAGCTATTAATTCAGGAGGTAAACTTAAGCCCCCCTCATAAATAAATGATGTTGTTGCTAATTGTTTTAGTTTTGGTATTTCAAAAGATAAACTTACCCCTCCTATTAAAAAACTTAATAAAGGCAAAATAAAAATTAAACCTACTGATATCCAAAAAACTGGTAACTGTTTACCTTGTGTTTCTTGAACTTTTCTTGCATGAATTCTGATTACTACTATTGCGATTATTGCTGCAATTATTGAGTATAAGAAAACATTAAGATTTTCCCAGATGAACGCTGGAACATATAAACCTTTTATTGTTAAGAAAAAAACACCTAACATTGCATCTGCATCTTGTGGCAAAGGTAAGGCTCTTAAAGCAGCAAAATACCAAAAAAATATTTGTAAAAGCAATGGGATGTTTCTAAAAAATTCTACATAGAAAGCAGCAAACTGATTTATTAAATAATTAGGTGAGAGTCTTGCTACACCAACTATAACACCTAAAATTGTTGCAAAAATAATTCCTATTACTGAAACTAAAATAGTGTTAAGCAAACCAACCAGGTAAGCTCTAAAGTATGAATGGGAACCGTCATATTCAATAAGAGAAAACTGGACATCAAATGATGACTCTTGAGAAAGAAACCCATATCCAAAATCAATACCTCTGTTCTCCATATTGATTTGAGCATTGTATGTAAAAAATCCAAAAACTAACACTACAACTAAAACGGTAATTAATTGGGGAATGATTTTTTGTAATTTTAGGTCCATTTGAACGCTTATAAAAAAAAGGGCTAGAAAAATCTAGCCCTTTTTAATTAGTTAAAAATGCAATTATCTTGCAGGTGGTACATAAAGAATTCCACCTTTAGTCCATAATTCATTTGGACCTCTGTCAGGTAAAATTCCAGTGTCAGCTATATTTCTTTTGTAGCTTTCACCATAGTTACCAACTTGCTTAATAATTCTTAAGCTCCACTCATTGTCTAGACCAAAAGCAGCACCTAATTCACCTTCAGCGCCAACTAATCTTTTTACAGCTGGGTTATCTGAAGTTTTCATTGAGTCTGCGTTTGCAGAAGTAATTCCATATTCTTCTGCTTCGATCATAGCATTTAAAGACCATCTAACGATATCTTCCCATACAGAGTCACCTTGTCTTACTACTGGTCCTAAAGGCTCTTTAGAAACAGTTTCAGGTAATACAATGTGATCATCTGGGTTAGACATTTTAGTTCTTTGTGCAGCAAGACCTGATTTATCAGTAGTGTATGTATCACATCTACCAGCATCATAAGCAGCTACGACTTCGTCAGCTTTTTCAAAAGCAACTGGTTCATAAGAAATTCCTTTTGAGTTAAAGAAGTCTCTCATGTTTAACTCAGTTGTTGTACCAATGTTTGTACAAGCTGAGATACCATCTTTGAATTGGCTTGTTGAAGTAATACCAGAACTTTTTCTAACCATGAAACCTTGACCATCGTAGAAGTTTACTCCAACGAAAGTAAGTCCGATATCAGCATCTCTAGAAAGAGTCCAAGTTGTGTTTCTTGATAAGATGTCAATCTCACCAGAAGTTAAAGCTGTAAACCTTTCTTTAGCACTTAGTGGTGTAAACTTAACTTTGTTTGCATCACCTAGTACCGCAGCAGCTACTGCTCTACATACATCAACATCAATACCAGTCCAATTTCCTGCTGCATCAGCATTAGAAAATCCTGGTAGACCCTGAGATACTCCACATCTTACAAAACCCTTTTTTTGAGTGTTTTTAAGTGTTTTAGATTTTTTAGCAGCCATAGTTTCTGTTGTAAAAGTAAACAACACTGCAACCATAGCGACTAAAGAAGTTAATTGTTTTAAGTATTTAAACATTATTCTTCCTTTACGTTATTTTATTTGTTAACAAATAATTCAAAATTGCTTTTGAATATTCTTAATTTAAGCATGTAAGAAAAAACTGTTCAAGCAAAATATAAATCAGAATTATAAATTAAAGAAATTCTAGTCAAGTACAATTATTTTAGTAAATACTGAAAAAATCATGTTATGGCGCGCCCTGAAGGATTCGAACCTACGACCCTCGGTTTAGAAAACCGATGCTCTATCCAGCTGAGCTAAGGGCGCAAAATTTAATGATATATATAATACTAAATTAATTTTTAAAAAGGAATTTTTTAGCTATTAATAATAATGATAATAGTTCAACTCTTCCGATTATCATAAAAAATATAAGAAAATATTTAGTTAAAAAGTGTAAATTTTGAAAATCAAAGTCTGACACACCATAAGCAGATGAATTAACAGTGTTCATTAAGGTTAATATTGCTAGTTTAAATGAATATTCAAATTGAATATTAGATAATGATAACAAAATAGTTAATATAAAAAGAGAAATAACAAAAATTAATATAGTTAAAAAATATTTATTTATATCCTTCGTATCAAAATTAATTTTAGAGAAAACCAATTTATTCATAAATACATTTTTTGGTCTACTAAAAGAAAGGATTTGATTAATAGAATATTTGGTCAAAGAATATATTTTTAGAAATCTTAAACCTGAACTTGTAGAAAAAAAGGATCCACCAATAATTACAAGCAATATATATATAAAATTTAAATTAGTTTGATTAACATCAAGAGAAATTCCTATGTTTGAAATACTACTAACTAAAGATAAAAAACTTAGTGTGAAACTAGTATCATAACTAAAGAAAACAAAAAAAATACTAACTACTAAAATAAAGTATAAAAATAAATGGATGTCTTCATAAAAAAAATTTAAATTTTTATTTCTAAGGAAAATTAAATTATATGTAAAAAAAATACTAAAAAAGGAAATTAACATCAAAAAAGAAAATATAATTATTTGAAAATCATTAATTAGAATTGATGAAAGTTCATTAACAGGTAAAAATCCACCTGATGAGATTATTGTCATTGCTAAATTTAGAGAATTGAATGACCTTATACCAAAAATATTTAAAATGATAAAAATTGATATTGTTAATCCTGAGTATAATACAAAAATTTTAATTGATTGCCTTAATACCTCAGTAGAATTAAAAGATAAAAAATTAGTTAAAGATTTTTTTAAACTTTCATCATAGATATCAATTAAAAAAATTATAGAATATAAAAAATATAATCCGCCTATCCACTGAATAGATGACCTCCATAAAATTAAGCCTTGATCTATATGTTTTATATTTGCAAAAATAGTAAAACCTGTTGAAGTAAATCCAGATACAGCTTCAAATAAAGCATTTAAAAAAGTTAAATTATAAATACTTAAATAAAAAGGTATAGATAAGACCAAGGGCATTAAAACATATCCCAATAATACGGTTAATATTTTTTCAAATATTGAAGGTTTTCTTGAATCTGTTTTAAATTTGTAAAAAAATATTCCAATTCCTGCAGAAATAATTAAGCTAAAATAATATGTATTTAGATTTAGATACAAATTAAAATAATATGAATAAATAATATTAAAAAAAGAAAAGATAGATATTAATATAAAAAAAAAGCTTAAGTACTTTACTCTAAAAGATGACATTTAATTAAATAGAGCTAATTCTAAATATATTTTCTACTACTGAAATTGAGTCTTTTTTAGCCAAAAAAACAACTTTATCATCTTTTTGAAAAACAAAATTGGAACGAGGTATAATAACTTTGTTTTCTCTTAAGACTGCACCAACTCTTATCTCATCTGGTAAATTTGAATTTTTCAATTCCTTATTTATAAGTTCTGAAGTTTCAATAATTTCTGCCTCGATCACTTCATATTCTCCATTAAGAATTGTGTATGCAGTTTCAATGGTTCCTTTGTGGATATGTTTTAAAATACTTGAGACAGTATTCATTCTTGGATCAATTAAATCGTCAATTTTTAATGAATTTTGTAATAAAGAATAGTTAGGTTTATTAATTAAAGCCATAGTTCTTTTATCATCTATATTTTTTTCATCTTTAGCAAATTTTTCAACTAGAACACTTACCATTAAATTATCTTCATCATCATTTGTTAATGCAAGAACTGTTTCTGCTTCCTGTAAATTTGCTTCAGCTAAAACTTCCTCATCCAATGCATCTCCATTAATCACAATAGTATTATTTAATTCATTAGCAAGAAATTCTGCTCTTTCTTTATTTTTCTCAATAATTTTAACCCTTGCAGCATCTAAAGTTTCTTCAATATTTTTAGCTAAATTAAAACCTATATTTCCTCCTCCAACAATCAGAATATTTTTAGATATTTTTTCGTCATGACCAAAGACTTCTAAGGTTTCGGACATTTGAGAAGAATTTATAATTACATAAATTTTATCATTTTTTCTCACATCATCATTTTTCTTTGGTATTAAAAATTTTTCATCTCTAATTATTCCAATGATGTTTGCATCTAAATTAGGATGTTTTTTTGTTAAATCGTTAAGTTTGATGTTAATTAATTTACAGTTTTCATTAATTAAAATCTCTAATAATCTTATTTTATTATCAGCAAAAGGAACACTATCCAATGCTCCAGGTGCCTCGAGTTTTCTCTGAATTGATTTAGCAATTTCAATCTCGGGTGAAATAATAACATCTATTGGTAAATTTTCTTTGTTATAAACTCTTGTAAATTTTGGATTCAAATAATCTTGAGATCTTATTCTCGCTATTTTTTTTGGAATATTAAAAATAGAAAAAGCGATTTGACAAATAAGCATATTAATTTCATCATTTCTTGTAACTGCAATAATCATATCAGTGTCATTAGCGTTTGCTTTTTCAAGTATAGAAGGATAAGTGCCTTTTCCTACTATTGCCTTAACATCTAATGCTTCATCTATTTTTTGAATATCCTCACTTGAAGGATCTATCACAGTTATCGAGTGTCCCTGATCACTAAGCTGTTTAGCTATAGTGAAACCAACTCGACCAGCACCACAAATGATTATATTCATCTAATTAAATTCTTTAATACCAAGACCTTTTAGTTTTCTGTGCAATGCACTTCTTTCCATGCCAACAAAATTTGCTGTTTTTGAAATATTTCCATTAAATTTTTTTAATTGGATAGTTAAATACTCCTTTTCAAATTTTTCTCTAGCCTCTTTTAATGGCACAGATAGGCTATTTTCTTCAAGCTTATTATCAAAATTTATATTTTTTAACGATTCTTTAATAATATTAGAAACTTTATCTTTTGTATCTGGTTGTAATATTGCAATTCTTTCTATTAAATTTCTCAACTCTCTAACATTTCCATGCCAATTATGATTCAAAATATAGCTATTGTTTTCATCAATATCTAATTCTTTAATTTTGTAATTTTCTGATATTATTTTAGAAAAATATTTTATTAAAAGCGGTAAATCACCAAGTCTTTGATTTAATGGATCAATGTTGATTTCAAAAACATTTATTCGATGAAATAAATCCTCTCTAAAATTACCAATTTCAATCTCCTTTTTTAAATCTTTACTAGATGAACATATTAATCTTACATCTACACTTACATCACTACTTCCATTGACTCTTTTAAACTTTTGATCAATTAACACTCTTAAAATCTTAGATTGTATATCTAGAGGAATTTCAGACACTTGTTCAATTAGGAGAGTTCCTTTATTTGCTTTTTCAAGAGCACCGTAAGAAATAGAACCATTTTCCTTTTCTTCTCCAAATAATTCTAGTTCATACTTTTTAAAATCAAGTAAAGCTCCATTGAGTACAATAAATGGACTTTTGTTTCTTTTTGATGATTTATGGATCTTTCTTGCAACCAATTCTTTTCCTGAACCTGAAGGTCCACTTATAAATACTCTGCTTTCAGTAATTGAAATTTTTTTGATTTGGTCAATTATATTTAATATATTTTTACTATTGCCTATTAATTCGTATGAAGAAAATAATTTACTTTCGTATTCTTTATTTTGTTTTTTTAAATTAAAGTTTTCAACAGCTCTTTTTACAAAATTTAATAATCTTTCTTGATCAAAAGGTTTTTCAATGAATTCGAATGCACCATGTTGTAGTGATTTTACAGCCATTTCTATATTTGCATGACCGGAAATAATTATTACTGGAATATCTTTATTTTTGGATTTTATATGTGTAAGTAGCTCAATACCATCATTATCACCTTTATCTAATTTAACGTCTAAAATTGCAACATCAGGTAATTTTTTATCTATTTCTGTTAGTGCTTGATTATAATTAGCTGCAACACGTGTTTTATAACCTGAGTCGGTTATAAGCTCATTAATTATATTTCTAATATCAGCATTATCATCAACAATTAATATTTCTTCACTCATTTTATAAAAGTAATTTTTATTTTAGCTCCATCAATAATTGGAACAAATTCAATTTTTCCATTATGATCATTTACGATCTTGTTAACAATTGATAAACCTAAACCTGTTCCATTTTTTTTAGTAGTAATATATGGATTTAGTAAATCCTTAATATTATTATTAAAGCTACCAAATCCAATACCATTATCTGTTATTATCATACATATTTGGCTATCATTATCATTTAGTTCAATAGTAATATTTTTATCAAAATTGCTTAAATTTTGGCCTTTTTGTTGAATACTTTCAATTGAATTTTTAATTAAATTTAGAAACACTCTGCTTAATTGCTCATTATCACATTCTAAAAAAATTTTTTCATTACTATGTATAAAGTTTATACTTATATCCTTATCCAGTTCATTTAATAAATTTATATTTTCTTCAATTAATGTCACCAAATTATTATTTAATAATATTGGTTTAGGCATTCTAGCAAAATCAGAAAATTCATTTACTAATTTTTCAATTTGCTTAATTTGATTATTAATTATTTTTAAATTTTCTCTAAAATTTTCTGAGTTTTGTTTGTCTAACTCAGAGGAATACTTATTTTTTAATCTATCAATTGTTAATTGTATAGGTGTTAATGGATTTTTAATTTCATGTGCTAATTTTCTTGCTAAACTTCCCCAAGCTTCATGTCTTTCATTTATAATTAATTTTTCTTGTTGATTTTTTAATTTATCGATCATCAAATTAAAATTTTTATTTAATTTTTCTAAATCTTTGTCAGTTTTTACTTCAGGGACCTTAGTATCTAAATTTCCTTCCCCAATTGATGTGGATGCTAATATTAAATTATTTATTGATCTAAAAAATCTTGATGAAAATCTTATTGCTATAGAAATTGACACGAAAAGCAAAACACTTACAACAATAATATAAATTATTGCAAAAGAAATCTTAATTCCTGTGCTTTTTTCCTCTACAGTATAATAAAAATTAATTGCCTCTTCTGACTCAGTTAAATATTTTGAAATATCTTTATCCAAATATTTTACTACATATAAAAACCTATCTTCAAAATTTTGTAATCTCATTATTGCAGCAGAAATATTTTCTGGGGCATTTATTATTTTTAAGGGTCTATCATCATCTAGAACTAAATTAAGAGCCTTATCTACTGGAGGTATATATGGTTGATCATCTCGCAATGTAGTGAATAGTAATTTTTTATTTAAATCAATAATATGAATTTCATCAACGTTCCTAATTAATTTTTGGGTATTGAGAAATCTTCTGTATTCATTTGTGTCATCATTTAAAAACTTTTTACTCTTATTTGTGTCGAAAGCTATAAGAACAATATCAGATTGTATTTTGTTTCTTATCTCATCAACGTAATTTTTGGCAAGCTCATAAGAGTTATTAACAACAGTTGTTACTTTCTTATCAAAATACTTTTCTAAAGCAAAAGAAAATAAAAATAATGAAAATATAGAAATAAGAACTGAAGGTATTAAAGTAAATAAACCAAAATATGTTATATATTTTTTATTAGATGTTAAACCATCTTTATCTATATCATTTTTTATTGCAGTTTTAATTTCTATAAATATGAAAACAAACAGTGCCGCTAAAAGAATAATGTTGAGAACTAATAAAATCTGCAAATTTTTATCTGTTAACTCAATAAAGCCTTTATCAATGAAAGTTAAAAATGTTAAAAAACCTATCGATAATGTGATAATAAATAATATTATTAAATATATGTTTTTTTTAATAAATTCGAACATTTGAATATAAAAATTACCAGTATAAATGAATAATTATTTTATAATACTAGCATCTGGACAAAGCAAAAGATTTAATTCTAATAAACCAAAACAATTTCATTTTTATAAAAACAAGCTTCTTTTTAAACATTCTTTAGAAAAAGCCATTAAATCAAAACTTTTTAAGAGAATTATATTGGTTGTTAACAATACAAAACAAATTAAAGAAAAATTTCCCAATAATGTTTTTGTCATTAAAGGAGGAAAAGAACGATCTGACTCATCTTTAATAGCACTTAAATACATTAAACGTTTTAGGCCTAATAATGTTTTTATTCACGATGCAGCAAGACCAGATTTCACTGTTAAACTTTTAAATAATTTAATTATAGCACTTAAAAAAAATAAAGCAGTAATACCTGTTATTAATTCAAACGATTCAATTAAATACAAAATTAAAAATCAACTTTTTAATTTAAATCGAGATAATTCTTTTTTAACTCAAACTCCACAAGCTTTTAAGTTTAAAGATTTGTATAATTTATCTATTAAACAAAAAAATAAAATTACTGATGAAGCAACATTATTTATTGAAAATAATTTTAAAATAAAATTTATTAAAGGAGAAAATTTAAATAACAAAATTACATATAAAGAAGATATCAAAAAAAATAACACTTATTTTGGTATAGGCTTTGATATTCATAGATTAGTAAAAAATAAACAGCTTTATTTAGGTGGGATAAAAATTCCTTTTCACTCAGGGCTTAAAGGACATTCTGATGGCGATGTTATTATTCACTCAATAATAGATTCTATCTTAGGGGCAATGAAAAAAAAAGATATAGGAACTTTATTTCCTGATAATAAAAATAAATTCAAAAATATAAGATCACCAAAAATGCTAAAACCTATTGTTGAATTATTAAATAAAAATAACTTTTATATTAATAATTTGGATATCAATTTGATTTGTGAACAACCTAAAGTTTCGAAATATAGAGATAAAATAATTAAATCTTTATCAAATTTATTAGATATAGATAAAAATTTGATAAATTTAAAAGGAAAAACCGTAGAGAAACTTGGATTAATCGGGAAGGAGAAAGCGATAGCATGTGAAGTCATTTGCTCAATATCAGAATGAAAAAAATAAATGTATTGGTATCTACTTTCTTTGGTTTTGGATATTTAACCAAAATTCCTGGAACAGTTTCTTCAGCAGTGACAACTATTTTTATTTATTTAGCTTATGAAATACTTGGATATACTGATCTTAAATTTTCAATTATTTTTTTTATTCTTTTGTTTTTTTATTCATTATATGCAGTTAAAAATTCGGAGTCTGAATTTGAAAATAAAGATCCAAGACAAATTGTAATCGATGAGGTTTTAGGGCAATCAATGCCTTTAATATTATTATTATATTTAAATCAAACTAATCAAATAAATATACCAATTGAAATTTATTATATTTTATCTTTTTTATTTTTTAGATTCTTTGACATATTAAAACCTTTTCCAGTAAGTTATTTTGATAAAAAATTTAAAAACTATTTTGGAATAATTATGGATGATATAATGGCTGGATTGTATTCGATAATAATAATTTACTTAATAAGTTTAAAATTCTAATGAGTATTAAATTACTTCACAAAAAATTAATTAAAAAAAAATTAACTATATCTGTTGCTGAATCTTGTACGGGTGGATTATTGGCACACAATTTTACTAAATTAGCTAATTCATCTAAATATTTTCAAATGGGTCTAATTACTTACTCTAATCAAGCAAAAATAAAGATATTAAATGTAAATAAAAACATTATTAAAAAATATGGCGCAGTAAGTGAAGAATGTTGCAAAGCGATGGTCTCAAATTTATCTAAAATTTCAAAGAGTAAAATCAATGTTTCAATAACAGGAATTGCTGGACCCGGTGGAGGATCAAAAACTAAGCCAGTTGGTTTGGTTTATATAGGGATAAAAAAAGGAAGTTATTTAAAAACCTATGAGAATAAATTTAAATCAAAAGCTCGTAATAAAATACAATTTTTAACTGTTAAAAAAGTGATAAAAAATTTATTAAATCTTATTTAATTATTACCTACTCCAAATTTACTAAATTTATACCATGCCCTTTCGTGAAAATAATATAAAAACATTTTTGTTATCACTTCAATGCCGGCAATAGTCCCTGCCCAATCAAACTTACCTGTAATTATCCATGCTATTAAAAATGTGTCTGCACTAGCAATTATTCTCCAAGTTATGGTTTTTGCTAAATGTCTTTTTTTATCTACTTTTTTCATTAATCTCCTTTATTTAATTTTCGATTGTTCGATACAAATCGTGTGCTCTTTTTTGAAATGCATCTGCTATTTTATTTAATCCATACTGAAATGATTTTGTCATTACTATATTTAGAAATTTATTCTCAATTTCAAAATCAATATCAAATAAAATTTCAGTACCGTTGTCAGATTCTGTAAATTTCCAATTATTTTCAAGATATCTTAAAGGTCCACCAATATTTGTTACTTTAATTGTGCTGGTTTTTTTATTAAATTGCACATCGCTTTTATAAGTATCTTTAAATGGTCCTTTACCAATTGTTAGATCAGCAATAATTAAGGTTTGATTTGCTTCTGTGTTTCTTTCATAAACTCGTGATCCGAGACAAAATGGAACAAACTCAGGATATTTTTCAATATTGAGAACTAAATCAATCAGTTGCTCTTTTTTACATTCAATTAATCTCGTAACTGATGCTTTTGGCATTAATTATTTTGTATTCTGTTTTTTTTAAGTTTCGCAAAATCCTCATCTGCATGATAAGAAGATCTCGTTAAAGGCGATGAAGAAACAAGTAAGAAACCTTTTGTTTTTGCAATATTTTCTAAATCTTTGAATTCATCTGGGTGATAATATCTACTTAGTGGATGATGTTTAGGTGATGGTTGTAAATATTGACCAATAGTTAAAAAATCAACTTCTGCTGATCTTAAATCATCCATTACTTGAATTAGCTCATCTTTTTCTTCACCAAGACCAACCATTAAACCAGATTTTGTAAAAACTTTTTTGTTAAATATTTTAACATTTTTTAAAAGTTCTAAAGATCCAAAATATCTAGCACCAGGTCTTACCTTAAGATAAAGACGGGGAACTGTCTCTATGTTATGATTGAAAACATCTAAGTCAGCTTCTAAAAGTTTTTTATATGCTTCACCTTTTCTGAGAAAATCTGGTGTTAATACTTCAATAGAAGTATCTGGATTTTTTTTACGTGTAGCTTCAATTACTTCATAAAAATGATTGGATCCCCCATCAGCAAGATCATCTCTATCTACTGAGGTAATAACAACGTGTTTTAAGTTTAATTTTTTTACAGCATTAGAAATTTTATAAGGTTCAAATGGATCAAGTTTTTCAGGTTTACCAGTCTTAACGTCACAAAAAGCACAAGCTCTTGTACATGTGTCTCCCATAATCATAAACGTTGCATGTCTCTTACTCCAACATTCAGTTATGTTTGGACAATTAGCCTCCTGGCACACTGTGACTAAATTATTTTGATTGACTACAGTTTTAGTTAAAAAAAACTCTCTACTATTTGATAATTTTGATCTTATCCAATCAGGTTTTTTTTTAATTGGATTTATAGGTTTATTAACTTTTTCTGGATGTCTAACTTTGATTTTCATTCTTTAATTATATAAATTGTTTCACTGTCTTTTCCAAATAAGAATCTTTCTCTAATTAAAGTTTCTACAAAATCTAGATCTAAATTGTCGCTTAATAATGAATTTTTATGATCCATATCTTCGATACTCTTAATTAAAGATAATTCTTCATTTTTCAATTCGGACAAAATTTCTTTTTTATCAATATATGAAAAAAGACCTCTTTCGCCAGAAACTAAATTAAAACCAAAATAAAAGATAAGAAAAACTGATATTAATAAAAAATATTTTTTTTTTATTAATCGAAGCATTAATTGATTTTATTCATCCTTGCTTTTTTTCCAAGTTCTTCTTCAATACGTATCAATTGATTATATTTTGCTACCCTTTCAGATCTTGCTAATGAACCAGTTTTAATTTGATTAGAATTGGTCCCAACCGCTAAATCAGCAATAAACGTATCTTCGCTATCACCTGATCTGTGAGAAATAATTGTTCTATACCCAATTGTTTGTGCAAATTTTATTACATCAAGGGTTTCTGAAACTGTACCAATTTGATTTAGCTTAATCAAAATTGAATTTGAAGAAATATTTAAGAAACCTTTCTTTAATCTTTCAAGATTTGTAACATACAAATCATCACCTACTATCTGAAGATTTTTAACTGATTTCATTAATTTGCTCCACGCTATCCAATCATTTTCTGCAAATGGGTCTTCAATAGATTTAATTTTATATTTTTTAATAATCTTTTGATATTCTTTAATGGATTTGTCTACTGAGATATAATTTTTTGAATGAATTGAGTATTTATTTTTTTTAAACAATTCATTAGCAGCCACATCTAGACAAATAGAAACATCTTTACCGTTAATAAATCCTGATTTTCTTATTGCGGTTACAATTAGATCAAGTGCTTGATTATTACTACTAATCATGGGTGCAAAACCACCCTCATCTCCCACAGATGTTGATAAACCCTTATCTTTTATCAATTTACTTAGATTTTTAATTACAACATAACAAATCCTCATAGCTTCAGAAAAGCTTTTTGCTCGGTCAGGTCTGATCATAAATTCTTGAATTCTAAGACCATTATTTGCATGAGCTCCACCATTAATAATATTCATTAATGGATATGGTAACTGAAAATTATTTTTTTGAGAAAAAGTTTTATATAAAGGTACTTTTTTTGCTTTTGCAGAAAGTTTTTTAACTGCCATAGAGACTGCCAACATTGCATTGGCTCCTAAATTAGTTTTTTGTCTAGTACCATCTAGGTTTATTAACAATGCATCAATTCTTTGTTGGTTATGAATACTTTGCCCTTTTAATTTTTTAGAAATTTTTGTGTTAACTAAATAAACAGCATTCAAGACACTTTTTCCTAAATACCTCTTATTTTTTTTGTCTCTTTTTTCAAATGCCTCAAAAGTACCTGTGGATGCACCAGAGGGACAAATAGCAGATGCAGAATTGTTATTAATATAAACTTCTGCTTCAATAGTTGGATTTCCTCTACTGTCAAATACTTGACGAGCTTTTACTTTTAAAATTTTACTCACTATTTTTTAATTAGGTTATCTATATCGTTTAATTGTTTCAATAAATTCTCTAATTTGTTCAAAGGCATCATGTTAGGTCCGTCTGAAGGCGCATTGTCAGGATCTTGATGTGTTTCAATAAATACTCCAGCAACACCTACAGCTACTGCTGCTCTGGATAAATATTCTACAAATTCCCTTTGACCACCAGAAGACTCGCCTTGTCCACCTGGTTGTTGAACTGAATGAGTTGCATCAAAAATAACCGGGTATCCGTTCTTAGCCATTATTGGTAATGATCTCATATCTGAAACCAAAGTATTATAACCAAAACTAGCGCCTCTTTCTGTAACTAAAATTTTTTTATTTCCAGAATCTGAAATTTTTTTAGTAACATTAATCATATCCCAAGGTGCTAGAAACTGTCCCTTTTTAACATTGATAATTTTATTTGTTTTCGCCGCAGCTATTAATAAATCCGTTTGTCTACATAAGAATGCAGGTATTTGAATAATGTCAACGTGATTAGCTACTAAAGAACACTGTTCAACATTATGAATATCAGTCAAAATTGGTATATTTAATTCCTTTTTAATTTTGTCAAAAATTGGTAATGATGCTTCTAGGCCCGCACCTCTTTTTCCTTTTAAGCTTGTTCTATTCGCCTTATCAAATGAGGTTTTATAAATAAATCCAAGTCCAAATTTTTTTGTAATTTCTTGAATTTGACTGGCCATATCTATTGCGTGTTGCTCTGTTTCTAGTTGGCAAGGTCCAGCGATAATACAAATTCTATTATCATTTGAGATTTCTATATTTCCACAATTTACTTGTATGCTATTCATTTATGATTTTTTGCTGCTCTGATAAAGGATGAGAATAAAGGATGAGGTGCCAAAGGTCTAGATTTAAATTCTGGATGAAATTGAACGCCAATAAACCAAGGGTGATTTTTTAATTCAACAATTTCTGGAAGCTTATTATCAGGTGATAAACCTGAAAAAATCATCCCTTTCTTCTCAAATTTATCTTTAAATTCAATGTTAACTTCGTATCTATGTCGATGTCTTTCCTTTATTAATTTAGATTTATATATTTTTCTTACCTTTGAATTTTCTATTAATTTAGCATCATAAGAACCTAGTCTCATAGTGCCACCTAGATCTTTATCAGTACCTTTTATTTTTTTACCGTCTTTTGTCCACTCATCGATAAGACCTATGATAGGTAAACCTTTCTTATCAAATTCACTTGACGTTGCTTTTTTTAAATTTAATTGGTTTCTAGCAAATTCAATTATTGCCATTTGCATTCCGTAACAAATTCCTAAAAAAGGAATTTTATTCTCTCTAGCATGTTTTATTGACATTATTTTTCCATTAGTTCCTCTTTTTCCGAATCCTCCTGGAATTAAAATTCCTGAAATATTATTAAGTTTTTTCTTAATTTCAGATGTTTTTAATTTTTCTGAGTCAATTCTTACTAAGTTAACTTTAATTTTATTATCAATACCTCCATGAGTAAGCGCTTCATCCAAAGACTTGTATGCATCCTTAAGCTCAACATATTTACCAATTATTGCAATATTAACTTGTTTTTTATTTTGTAATATAATTTTTGTAATTTTTTTCCAAGGTTTCAAGTTTGCAGGTTTTTTTGATTTTAATTTAAAATAATTTAAAACTTGAATATCTAATTTTTGATTAAAAAAACTAATTGGTGCTTCATAAATAGTTTTAACATCTATTGTTTCAATCACATTTTTAATATCTACATTACAAAACAACGAAATTTTCTTTCTATGGTCTAAAGGTATAGGTCTTTCAGATCTACAAATTATTATATCTGGTTGTATTCCAATACTTCTTAATTCTTTAACAGAGTGTTGAGTTGGTTTTGTTTTTATTTCATCAGATGCTTTTAAGTATGGTACTAATGTTAAGTGAATAAATAATGAATTCTTTTTACCAACATCGTTTGCAAATTGTCTGATTGCCTCTACAAATGGTAAGCTCTCAATATCCCCTACTATGCCCCCAATTTCACAAATTACAAAATCTTCTTTAGATGAATCATTTTTTATAAACTGTTTTATCCTGTCAGTGATATGAGGGATAACTTGTACTGTTTTACCTAGATACTCCCCTTTACGTTCTTTTTTAAGAACATCATTATAAATTTTACCTGTAGTAATATTGTCTGAATTTTTAGCTGATACCCCTGAAAATCTCTCATAATGACCAAGATCTAAATCTGTTTCAGCTCCATCATCAGTTACATATACTTCTCCATGCTGGAATGGACTCATTGTTCCTGGATCAACATTTAAATATGGGTCTAATTTTCTTAAACGTACTTTGTAACCTCTTGACTGTAATAAATATGCAAGGGATGCTGAGGAGAGACCTTTGCCTAAAGAAGAAACCACGCCGCCAGTAACGAATATATATCGCGCCATGGAAGTATCTTATAGCGAATAAAAAAAGAAATGAAAAGGATTAATTAATTATTTTCTGGTATTGAGGGCGTATCTTCAGTTTTTTCCTCAACAGTATCTAGTACTGAGCCTGTAGGGGTAAGTTCTGCTCTAGAAATAATTGTTAAAGCTAAACTACAAATAATAAAAAGTGTAGCTACAATTGCAGTGGCTTTTGTCATAAAGCTGCCTGCTGATCTAGATAACATAAAATTTTCTTGAGAAACACCAATGCCAAGTGCTCCACCTTCTGATTTTTGGAACAAAACTAACAAAACCAAAACAACTGCAAGTATAATGTTAATAACAAGTAATAATGTTTCCATGGGGGTCTAATTAATGGTTTTTTTAATTATATCAATAAATTTCTTTGAATCTTGTGAGGCACCACCTACTAAAAATCCGTCTATCCCAGTTATAATTTTTAATTTATCAACATTGTTACTATTTACTGATCCACCATATAAAATTTTTGGGGATTTTTTACCAAATTTGCTTTTTATGAAGGCAATTGTTTTTTTTAAGTCTTCAGATTTTGGAATTAAACCAGATCCTATTGACCATACAGGTTCATAAGCTACAATTATATTTGATTTATTATTTATTGAAGTTAGTCCATTTTTTATTTGTTTTGCTAAAACTTTATAAGTTTTATTATTTCTTTTTTCTCTTAAAGTCTCACCAATACAAAAAATAATTTTTAAACCAGTTTTTAATGCACTTTTAATTTTTAAATTTATTAATTTATCATCTTCTCCTAATTGTCTATTTTCTGAGTGACCAATTATAACAAATTTTGCTCCTACACTTTTAAGCATTCTAGAATTTACTTGACCTGTGTTAGCTCCAAAGTCATAGCTATGGTGACAATTCTGAGCACCTACACCTATTTGAGTTGTTTTTAGGATTTTTGAAAAAGGTCGAATTAGCGTGCTGGGTGGACAATAAATTATTTTAAACTTATTTTTTCTATTAGTTTTTGAAAACTTAATAACTTTATCAAGAGAATTAAGAGATCTTAAATCACCAAACATTTTCCAATTAGCAACAAAATACATATATTTATTTGTCATATTTGACTTTTTAATCTATAGATTTGTTTTTTACAGTTCAATAAATTTATAATGCTATGATTGAAAAACTTAAAAACTTAGGCTGGAAACAATTAGGGGGTTTAGTTTTAATTGTAATAATTATTGTTGCGTTTGGCTTTGGAGGTTTTGGAGGAGGATTTAGCACCAACAATCAAAATAATATAGCAAAAATAAATAAGACTAATGTAACAACACAAGATTTTATGGATTATGTAAATCAAAGTGGGATTTCAGCAGATGCAATTAGAAATAACCTGGACAATAATATTATAGAAGAACTTTTATCAGGTTTAATATCAACAACACTAATTGATTTAGAAGTTAAAGATTTTAATATTTCAATTAATGAAAAAACAATTTTAAAAACAATTAAAGAAAATAAAAACTTTCAAGATGAAAGTGGTGTTTTCCAGAGAATTAAATACGAAAAGTTTTTGCTTTCAAACAATATATCTGCTCAGATGTTTGAAATAAAATTAAAGAATAGAGAATTACAGAAACATTTATTTGATTTTATTGGAGCTGGAACAATAACGCCGAACTTTTTAATAGATAAAAAATTTGAGGAAAATAATAAAACTTTAGAGGTTGAATATTTTGATATGGAAAATCTATATAAATTTAAAGAGGATTATACTCAAGATGATATACAAAAATTTATAGAAGAAAATAAAAATCAATTAAAAAGAGAATATATTGACTTTAAATATGTAATCTTAAATCCAAAAAATTTAATAGGTGTGGAGGAATTTAATCAAGATTTCTTTAATGAAATAGATAAAATTGAAAATAACATCTCTCAGGGTAATAGTTTTAATTCTCTAGTAGAAAATTTAGAGATCGATATTATTGAAGTAAGTGAATTTAGTCCTGATGGTAATGAACAGGAAAATGAGAATTTAATTTTTTCAAAAAGATCGTCAAAGATGGATTTAATTGAGAGTGGAGATAATTTTTTACTTTATAATATTGAAAAAGAATACGATAGAGCTCCCGATTTGAGTGATAAAAAAATAGAGTCTGAAGTTAGGGAATTAGTTTACCAAAAAGGAAAGTTTGATTTTAATAGAAAAATTATTGAAGAAATACAGAACAAAAAATTTGATAATGCTAAATTTAATGAACTAGTTGGTTCCGATAAAGAATATGGTTCTATAAATTCAGTTAATGACAATAAACTTTTTGAAGTAAACTCTGTAAAAATGCTTTTTGCTTTGCCAATAAACTCATTTGCTTTGGTTAATAACAGTGAAAATAAAATCTTTTTAGTTAAAATAACAAGTTCTAATAAAAATATATTTAACAAAGAAGATGAGGATTATAAAAATTTTGCAAATAACGAATTTACCAATACAAGAAAAAGTATTTTAGCTGCTTATGATCAATTGCTTACTAGTAAATATCAAGTACAGTTAAATCAGAAAACTATTGATAGAGTTAAAAATTATTTCAAATGATAATTAATCGAAACTTCAAAGATTTTAAGTTTCGACATAGAAGCAAAAAAAATCAAATTATATACACTTCAAAAAAAGTGAAAAATGATGAAGAAGTGTTGAATTTAATAGATAATTTCCTAGACGAAAAAAATAGTTTTATATTTGAGTCTGTAGAAAAAGGTAAAATCAAAGGTAGATATACAATTTTTGGTAAAAATCCTGATAAGATTTGGGAATTTAATAACAATAACTCTTATTTAATTCAAAAAAATAAAAAAATTAAGTTAAAGGATAAGCCTGAAAATTTAATTGAAAAAATTATAGAAGATTTCAAATTTGATACACCAAAAAATTTACCTAAAATTTGTTCATTAATTTCTGGTTATTTTTCATACGACTCTATTAGGTATATAGAAAAAATTCCAAACAATTGTAAAGATGATCTTAATCTACCTGACGTTAGACTTTTACGTCCAAGAATACTGGTAATTCACGACAATTTAAAAAAAGAAATATTTTTTATTTCAAATGTTTTTAAAGATGAAAAAATTATAAATTATAAAAATAAGTTTGATAAAATACGATCAGAGTTATTTAAATTACAAATTCAATCATCAATTAAAAACATTGAAAAAAAAACAACTCAAAAATTAAATAATATAAAAGTTAAATCAAACACTTCAAAAAATAGATTTCTTAAAATGGTTAATAAGGCCAAGAAATACATTAAATTAGGTGATATTTTTCAAGTTGTTTTAAGCCAGAGATTTGAAGCTAAGTTAACAAAAAATCCTTTAGATATTTATAAAAAACTTCGAGTGACTAACCCCTCTCCTTTTATGTTTTTCTTTAATTTTAATGATTTTCAAATAATTGGTGCAAGCCCTGAAATTTTAGTGAGGCTTAGGGGTAATAAAATTACTGTAAGGCCCATTGCTGGAACAAGACCACGTGGCAAAACTAAAAAAGAAGATCTGTTTTATGAAAAAGATCTTCTTAAAGATAAAAAAGAACTTTCAGAGCATTTGATGCTTCTTGATTTAGGCAGAAATGATGCTGGTAAAGTATCGAAGATTAATTCTGTAAAAGTGACAGAGAGCTTTATAATTGAAAGATATTCTCATGTCATGCATATAGTTTCAAATGTAATAGGAGATTATAATAAGAAATTCTCAAAATTTAAATCTTTATTGGCGGGCTTTCCTGCTGGAACTGTTTCTGGAGCTCCAAAAATTAGAGCTATGGAAATTATAGATGAATTAGAAAATTCTAAAAGAAAAGTTTACGCTGGTGGAATTGGATATTTTTCTGCAAATGGTGAATTTGATACTTGTATAGCTTTAAGGACTGCTGTTGTAAAAAATAAAAAATTTTATGTTCAAGCAGGTGCAGGTATTGTTGCAGACAGCAAACCAAAAAATGAATATGAGGAAACAGTTAATAAAGCTAAAGCTTTAATTAATGCTTTAAGATAATGAAAATATTATTAATAGATAATTATGATAGTTTTACTTTTAATTTGTATCACTATATCTCCTCATTAAATGCAAAAGTTGATGTAGTTAGAAACGACAAAATCAATTCAAAAGAAATTAAAAAAAAGAAATATGATAAAATAGTAATTTCACCTGGCCCAGGTAATCCAAATCAATCTGGAAACTGTATTAATATTTTAAAATCTTTACACAAGGAATTACCTTTTTTAGGAGTTTGTCTCGGCCATCAAATCATTGGACAAGTTTTTGGTTCAAAGATTATCCAAGCTAGGAAATTAATGCATGGAAAAACAAGCAAAATAAAATCTAAAAAAAATGGTATCCTTCAAAATCTTCCGAGCACTTTTGAAGCTACCAGATATCATAGTTTGATAATTGATAAAAAAACATTATCTAAAGAGTTAGAGATTACAGCAGAGACAGAGGATGGTGTAATAATGGGTGTTCAACATAAAAAATTTAATATTCATGGTGTACAATTCCATCCAGAAAGTATTAAAACTAAATTTGGTATAAAAATTCTTAAAAACTTTATTAACAATTAAATTTATGGATCAAATTTTAGAAAAACTTAAAAATAAACAAAATTTAACTTTTGAAGAAAGTAAAACAGCTTTTGATATATTGATGACAGGAAAAGCCAGTGATGATCAAATTTTTAGTTTTTTAACTTTGCTATCTGAAAAAGGTGAAGTTTCTGATGAAATAGCTGGTGGAGTTTTTGTACTAAGAGAAAAGTCAAAACGAGTGAATGTAAGTGATTGTATTGATACTTGTGGTACTGGCGGTGATGGTATGAATACTCTTAATATTTCAACTGCCTCTGCCCTACTGTTAGCCAGTATGGGTACAAAAGTTGCTAAACATGGCAATAAAGCTGTTTCTTCAAAATGTGGATCAGGTGATGTTTTAGAGGCTTTAAAAATTAAAATTGATCTAGAGCCTAAAGATATTGAGAAAGAAATTAATACCAATAATTTTGGTTTTATGTTTGCACCAAATTATCATAGTGCAATGAGATTTGTTGGACCTGTGAGAAAGAAAATTGGAAAAAGAACAATTTTTAATATGATCGGTCCATTAAGTAATCCAGCTCTTGTAAAAAGACAAGTTGTTGGTGTTTTTGACAAAAAATTATTAAAAATATTTGCAGAAGGACTTAAAAATTTAGATTTAAAATTTGCTTGGATAGTTAATAGTGAAGATGGATTAGATGAAATATCTCCATATGCAAACACTAATGTTATTCAGTTAAAAGATGGTCAAATATCTGAAATTATAATAGATCCAAATGCTATAGGTGTTAATGCAGATAGTTTTAAAAATTTAATAGGCGATGATGCAAAATTCAATTCTGATAAAATGATTGATATATTTAAAGGTGAAGATAATGATTTTTCAAAAGCAGTTTGTTTAAATGCTGCAGCAGGTTTAATTGTTGAAGAAAAATTTTCTGAATTTTCTGAGGCTTATAATTACACACGCGAATTTATCCTTTCTGGAAAAACTTTTTCACATATAGAAAAAATTCAAAATGTCTGAAAATATACTTCAAAATATTATTAAAAAAAAAATTAAAAAAGTTGATAAATTAAAAAAAACTTTAGACGTTAAAGCTTTGAATGAACTAATTGATAAAAACAATAACTTTATTAATTTTAAAGAAAAAATAGAAAAAAATTTAAATAATAATAAAACTTCAATTATTGCTGAAATTAAAAAAGCAAGCCCTTCAGCAGGTATAATAATTGAAGATTATAACCCAGTAGATATTGCTCAAATTTATTTAAATAATAAAGCAACTTGTCTTTCAGTTTTAACTGAAGAGGATTATTTTTTAGGAAATTTAATTCATATCAGTAAAATAAAAGATAAAATAAATTTACCTATATTGTGTAAAGATTTTTTTATCGATAAATTTCAAATACCTTTAGCAAAAAGTTATGGTGCAGATGCTATTTTAATTATTCTTGCTGGAGTTTCGGATGATCTTGCTTTTGAATTATATGATGAATCTATGAAATATAATATGTCGGTTATTGTTGAGGTTCATACAATAGAAGAAGCAAAAAAAGCTTTAAATTTTAAAAATGCATTAATTGGAATAAACAATAGAAATTTGAAAACACTTAAAACTGATATAAATACAACCTATGATATTTATGATATTGTAAAAAGTCACAAAGGTCCTTTAATATCTGAAAGTGGAATTAGGACCAAAGAAGAATTGTTAGAGTTAAATAATAAAACTTCAATCAATACTTTTTTAATTGGTGAATCACTTTTGAAAAATTTAGATAAAAGTTCTATTTTTTCTGTTTTATAGTCAAATAAAGCCCTATTTTACTTGTTTTTTTTACTATTGTTAATTTAAAAGAACTTTTATAGAACATTGTTTGTACGATATTTGTTCTTATGCTTACAAAAAAACAAAAAAACCTGCTTTTATTTATCAATAAAAAGTTGAGAAGTTCAGGTGTTTCTCCTTCATACGAAGAGATGAAGCAATCTCTTAATTTAAAATCTAAATCAGGAATACACAGATTAATTAGCGCTTTAGAAGAAAGAGGCTTTATAAAAAGATTAGCTCACAAAGCAAGAGCTTTAGAGGTTGTTAAATTACCAGAGACAGCTTCAGCAAACGATATTTACAATAGTTTTTCACCAAGTGTAATTAAAGGTGGATTAGATGAAGAACAAACTAACCCTGATGAAATTGAAGTGCCTGTTCTTGGAAAGATTGCTGCAGGAACACCAGTTGAAGCAATACAAAATGAAGTTTCTAGAATTCCCTTACCAAATAATTTAGAAAAAAATGGAGATTACTTTGGATTAAAAGTTCAAGGTGACTCTATGATAGAGGCAGGTATTCATGAAGGCGATACAGTTATCATAAAAAGAACTGACACTGCTGATAATGGTAAAATTGTTGTTGCTTTAATTGATGAGCATGAAGCAATGTTAAAGAGAATTCGAAAAAAAGGTAAAGTTGTAGCCCTTGAAAGTGCTAATAGAAACTATGAAACTAAGATTTTTGGACCTGATAGAGTAAAAGTTCAGGGGGTTTTGGTATCTTTATATAGAAACTTCTAAAGAAATAGTCTAAAAAACATTGATGTCAAAAGTAGCAACACGTTTTGCTCCATCCCCAACTGGAGCTCTTCATATTGGGGGAATTAGAACTGCATTATTTAATTGGTTGTTCTCTAAAAATCAAAAAGGAACTTTTCATCTAAGAATTGAAGATACTGATAAAGAGAGATCCAAAGAGGAACACAAAATACAAATTATTAAATCATTAAAGTGGATAGGGATTGAGCATGACGGTGAAGAATATATTCAGTCACAAAAAGTAGAAGATCACATTAAAATTGCTAATGAATTATTAAAAAAAGGTAGCGCATATAAATGCTACTGCTCTGCTGAAGAGATAGAGGAACAAAAAAAAAGAGCTAGGCAAAAAAAGTTGCCATATATTTATAATAGAAAATGGAGAGATGCTGATGAAAAAGATGCTCCTAAAGGTATTAAACCCGTAATTAGATTTAAAAGTAAAATAGAAGGAAATTCTAAACTTAAAGATTTAGTTCAAGGAGATGTAGAAATTGAAAATAATACAATAGAAGACTTTGTAATTTTAAGAAATGATGGAACACCAACTTACAACTTGTCTGCAACTGTTGACGATCATAAAATGGGAATGACTCACATAATTAGAGGAGATGATCATAAGATAAATACTTTTAAACAAATACAAATATACCAAGCAATGGAATGGGATGTTCCTGAATTTGCACATATTCCATTAATTCATACCATTGAAGGTAAAAAACTTTCAAAAAGAGATAATGCCTCAACATTGGATGATTACTCAAAAATAGGTATAATGCCTGATGCATTAAGAAATTATTTACTTAGACTGGGATGGTCATATCAAGATAAAGAAATATTTACTCTAGACGAGAGCATTAAACACTTTAATTTAAAAGGTATTGGTAAATCGCCATCAAAACTAGATATTAGCAGAATATTATCGATGAATGAGCACTATATAAAAACAATCGATGAGAGCAAACTTTATCAATGTCTAGATGAATATTGCAAAATCTATAAAGAAAAAATTCAAGATGAAAGAAAGCCAAAAGTTAAATCATCGTTATCATTTTTAAAAAATAAGGCAAAAACCTTAGAGGACATTTATAATAATGCAAAATTTATCATAAATGATGAAGTTAAATACAATGAGAATGATTTTAAATTGATTGATGATAAAGCTAAAAAAATTATTTCAGAATTTATTAAAGAATTATCATCTATATCAAATATAAATAAGGAGAATTTAGAGCCTTTAGTAAATAATTTAATAAAAACAAATGATACAAATTTTAAAGGAGTCGGTCAGCCTATACGGATTGGTTTAACAGGATCAAAATTTGGTCCTGGATTATATGATATAGTTATGGCGCTTGGTAAAGAAGAAGTTTTAAATAGACTAGCTAAGATAATTTCTTAAAACCAAACAAGCTTCTTCAGAAGAAGAAGTTTTAGATCTAATTCCTTCTAATGTTTTTGAACAATCTAGTAATTGTTTTTTTAAAAGGTCAGGTTTTTTTAAAAGATAAATCACAGATCTATAGATTTCTTCAGCATTACATTCTTTTTGTAACAATTCTGGAATAACTTCTCGATTATTGATTATATTAATTATGTTTGCAAATTTAACATTAACTAACATTTTAAATATCATAAAATTGATAAAACTTAATTTATAAATAATTATTGATGGTATATTTGAGCTAGAAATTTGTAATGAAACTGTCCCAGATTTAGACACAGCAAAAACCGAATTAGATAAAATTTTAGATTTAATACTTTCTTCTGATACAACATCCACATTTTCAATATTAAATTTTTTAATTTCTGAAAATATTATATTTTTATTTTCATCAGTTGCATGAAAGTAAAAATAAAAATCATTATGCCTTTTATTCATTAGCTTTATAAAATCAATTAAAATATTTAATAATGAGTCGGTTTCAGATTTTCTACTTCCAGGAAAAATTGATATAATTTTTTTATCTTTAGGAATCATGTTTTCAATAATTTTTTTATTATCTTCATTACTCTCTATTAAAGGATGTCCAACAAAAGTATTTTTTATATTTTCTCTATCAAAATATTTTTTTTCAAAGTCAAATAATAAAAGAATATGGTCAATATATTTTTTAATTTTTTTAACCCTATTTTTTCTCCATATCCAAACTTGAGGGGCTACATAGTGAATAGTTTTAATATTGTTATTTATTTTTTTTACTCTTTCTGCAACTCTCATAGTAAAATCAGGACTATCAACAGAAAATAATATATCAGGATTAAATTTTATTATTTCATTAACTGTTTGGTTAATTTTATTTCTGATTTGAAATATATTTAATAAAATACTTGTAAAACCTAGATAAGTAATTTCATTTAAATTAAAAATAGAATTAATTCCTAATTTTCTCAGATGATTTCCTCCAACTGATAAGTATTCAATATCAGGATTTTGGGATTTTAATTTTGAAATGACTGTTGAAGCCAATTTATCTCCAGAAGGCTCACCTGTAAGTATGAATATTTTCTTCATATAATATTAATAAAAATCTTATTTTTATTTGCAAATTTAATACATTCAATTTTATCTAGAAAAATATTTTTTTTAGATTCCAAAACCACTCCTCGTAATCCATATTTTTTAATGTCTACAAATGTCTGCAAACCAATTGTTGGTAAGTCCATTCTTAAATCTTGTTTCTTTTTTGGTAATTTAATTAAAATACCATCTGAATTTTTCTTTAATTTTGATAACATTTTTCTTGTTCCCTCTTTTCCTTCTTTAGCTAAAATTTTATCTCCTTTAACTACTAATGCTTGAATATGGTCTAAACTTTTAGTTTTATTAAAAAAAACTTTCCCTTTTTTTATTGAATTAATATCTTGTTTATTTGGTTTTAATTTGCTGTAATTTCCTTTTTTTAAAGATAGTTCTGGATTAAAAAATATAGAGCTAATAACTTTAATTCCCTCGTTATTTAAAATTTTTATAATTGATTTAATTATGGCAGCATCACCAATTTTAGCTGCTCTTATTACACTTGGCATATAATAAATTCCTTTAAAATCTAACCTTATAGAAGAAAAATTTGGTTTTGAAATTTTGCCTGCAAACAAAACTTTTTTACATTTTTTTTGTTTAATTAGGTTTATTATTGCTCCAAATTTTCCAATACTTATTCTAAAAGAATTATTATCTCCTTTGAATTTATTTTTTTTTGAAAAATCTATAATGAAATATCTAATTTTTTGTTTTTTTATTTTTTTTAAAACTATTTCTGAAAAATTAGTATCACCTAAAAACAAACCTATCATTTTATTTTGAAAATGGAGTACAAATTGGCCTTTTTTTATCTTTTTCTATAAATTCAACAACATCTGCAACCAATTTATTGTTCCTAAATTCATTTGATAAATTTTCTAAATTTTCTGTTAAGTTTTCGTTTTTAAAAATTTCTTTATAAGCATCACTTAAATTTATTATTTCTTTATTTGATATGTTTTTTCTTCTCAAACCAATTAAATTTAATCCTTGTAAAATACTTCTGTTTCCATGTGCTATACCATAAGGAATTACATCTCTTACTACTCCACACATTCCACCAATCATTGCTGATTTACCTACTCTAGTAAACTGTTGTACAGCTGAATTTCCTCCAATAATTGCATTATCATCAACATGGGCATGTCCTCCTAAAGGAACATTGTTCGCTAATATTACATTATTTCCTACCAAGCAATCATGCGCTATATGAGCTGAAACCATAAATAAACAATTATTACCCACTTTTGTTAATCCACCGCCACCTTCTGTGCCTGGATTAATTGTAACGTACTCTCTAATTTTGTTATCATCACCTATTTCTAACTTTGTTTCTTCACCTTTAAATTTTAAATCCTGAGGATCATTACCAATAGATGCGAATGGATAAATGTTATTATTAGATCCAATTTTTGTAATTCCAGCTATATTTACATGCGCATGAACGATAGTACCTTCGCCAATTTCAACATTAGGACCAATGACAGTATAGGGACCAATTTTAACATTGTTTGATATTTTAGCATTTGAATCAATTATAGCAGTTTTGTGTATCATTTATTTTCTCTCAAAAAATCTCTTATTTTTTTTGCGGGGTATCCCATAACTTTTGTGTTATCTGGGATATCTTTAATTACTCCTGAGCCTCCTCCAATTTCTACATTATTTCCTATTTTGAGATGACCTGAAATACCTGCCTGCCCTCCAATTTTTACATTCTTACCAATTGTTGAACTTCCAGCGATACCTACTTGACCTGCTATTATTGAATTTTCACCTATTTTAACATTATGAGCAATATGAATTTGATTATCCAAATAAGTATTTCTTCCAATTAATGTGTTTGACATAGATCCTCTATCTATAGTTGAGCCACAACCTATCTCACAATTTTCTTCTATTAGAACAATGCCAATGTGAGGGTATCTTAAATTTTGATTATTTTTTGGAAAAAAACCAAAACCATGCTTACCAATCACACAATTATCTAAAATATTTACATTATTTTTAATTATTGTGTTTCGTATAACTGTATTTGAACCAATTGAGCAATTATTTCCTATGAAAACATTTTTTTCAATAATTGTATTATGACCAATCGAACAATTTAATCCAATTGTTATGTTTTCACCTACTAAAACATTCTTACCATGTTTTACTTTTCCTTCATGTGTAGTTTTCTCTATATTTGATGCAGACTCATCAAATTTGTCATTTATTGCATCTGGGTAAAATTCAGCAGTTAATTTTGATACAGCGATTAAAACATTTTCAACAACTAAAGGAATGCAATTATTTGGTAGTTCAGTTTTAAGAGATTGATTGGTAATACAAAAAGAAGCTTTTGTATTTTTTGCAATATCTTTATATTTTTTTGAATGAAAAAAAGTAATATCTGTCTCTGTTGATGTATTTAGATCTTTAATATCTTTAATTTCTTTATCACTGTTGAGATTGCTATCTTTAATATTGAGAATATTTAAAACATCTGAAAGTTTAAATGGACCATTGTTTTTATAAAAAGGATTTGACATTCTTGCTTTTACCAAAGCAATTAAATTTAAGTTATCAATAATTATTGCTGTTTATTTCTTATCAACTATCGTAGCTGACCATATAGCATCTGCCATTTTTTTATCATCAACAAAGGCCTCACCTTTATATTTCCATACTCTTCCATGAGATCTAATAGCTTCAATTTTTAAAATTAGCTCACAATCTGGTATTACTGGATTTCTAAACCTTGCTTTTTCGACACCCATAAGAAAGACTAGTTTATCTTCATAAGTACTCTTATCTAAACCATGAGCTGTTAATGCTGCAGCAGCTTGACCAAATGATTCTACAATAAGTACACCAGGCATTACTGGATTTTGTGGAAAATGACCTTGTACAAAAAAACTATCTTTTTTTACATTTACGAGTGCTGTTGCAGAAAACAACTTCTTAATATCATATAACTCATCGATCAAAAGCATGGGTTCTCTATGAGGTAGTAATTCAATTATTTGATTTTTATTCAATCTTTCCATTATTATTTAATTTTAATGTTTATTTCATTAATTAAAACTTCTGTTAAATCAGATTTTTTACTCCCAATAAAGATATTTTTTGTATTCAGAAGAATTTCAATAGAATTTTCATTCATATAGCTTTGAATTATAGGATTAATCTTATCAAATAATATTTTTAATTCTTTTTTTTTTATATCTGAGAATTCTTTTACCATTAAATTTTTTTTTTTATTAAAATCAACTATTTTTTTTTTCAACTCGTTTACTTCTTTATTAAATTCTTTTTCAGAAATAATATTTTTTTTTAATTCGAGCTGTTTTTCTTGATTTTTAAGTTCTTTTTCATAGCTATTTAGTTTTTTTATATTTGATTGATCTATTTCATTAATTTTATTTAACGTTTTCTTTCCAATTTCAGTTTTTTGCAAAATTTCATCAATATTTGCGAATTTTAATAATTGATCGGCGTGAACGTAATTAAAAATTATAAAAAAATTAATTATTAAAAAAAAAAATATTTTGATAAAATTCATTAAAAGGTGGTGCCAATATTAAATCTAAATGACTCTGAAATGTCGGTATCTGCTTTTGTTATACTTTCTGAAAAAGAAAAATTTACTGGTCCAACTATTGTAAACCAATCTATTCCAATACCAATAGAACTTCTAATTTTATCACTATCATCAATAGAGGAATCGTAATCTACTCCCCATATATTTGCAGCATCCATAAAAATTCTTGCATCTAAATTTTGCACATTTTGAAATAATATAGGTAGTGTGGAGCTTACGTTAACTGCAGTAGCAAAATTACCGCCTATAAAATCATTTCCATCTTTTGGGCCAACTTTACCTCTTTCAAAGCCTCTCAATTTACTTGAAGGAATGAAAAGTCGCTCGGTCAACTTTACGTCATCACCACTAATTGAATTAGCACTCTCGAAAAAGAATGAAAATGTAGAAATATTATTTTCGTAAAGCGATGAATATTTTTTAAAACTATACGAATTTGTCAAAGTATACGTATCACTTATAATTGGTAAATCTAGACTATAAATAGATCTAAAACCATCACTTGTTTTAAATCTTTGATTTCGTTTATCAAAATCAAAAGTTCCTTTGATGAAAGTATCCCAATAATTACCTTCTTGTTTTTGTTGTCTTGCCGATGCCGTACTATCTGTTTCTATTTTCTCATAAAAAGATCTTGTGGAAAATCCTAAATTAAAATCTTCATAATATTCAAATTTTGTTCCTATATCAAAACCAGTTTTATTAGTCTTATATCCATTAGTGGTCATTCTATCAATTTCAATCGCTTCGATACTTGTAAATAAGGATTTATCTGAATTGTTAAAATTTGGATTAGTAACACCTATTGAGCCTTTAAACGTTTCTGAGGTAATAGTGGCATTTGCATCAACTGACAAACCTTTTCCTAAATAGTTATTCTCTTTTAATCCAATTAAAAAAGTCCCACCTGAAGTCCCCACACCAGCACCTGCCATTATTTCACCTGTAGGTTTTTCTTCAACTTTTATATTTATGATTTTTGTATTCTCACTACTTCCGTCTACTACTTCAGAATTAACATTTTTAAAAAAATTTAGACTTTTAATATTATTTTCAGATTTCTTTTGCAAAATTTCGTTATAAGGATCTCCCTCATCAATTTCTAAATTATTTCTAATTACACTTTCTCTTGTAATATCATTCCCAAATATATTTATTCTTTCAACATAAAGTTTTTCGCTTTCTTCAATTCTGAAAATAATATCAAGTTTATCATTGTTGATGGATTCTTCTACTGTTGCCTTTATAGATTTATACTCTTCATTTAATGTAACGAAATCAATTTGATTAAGAATTTTATTTACAGTATTAATTGAATAAGGCTCGCCTTTAATTTCATTAAATAATTTATTTAAATTTGTAAAATTATCTAAATCAAAATCATCAGGAGCATTTATAACTAAATTATTAAAAAATATTTTATTTTTTGGATCTATATTAAAAATTAACTCAAATTCTTCTACATTAATTAATTTAGCAAAAGATGTATTTACTTCGGTATTATAAAAACCCTTGTTAAGATAAAAATTTTTGAGGAGTCGTTCATCAAGTTTTATGGTTTGTTCATTAAGATATTTTCTACCAGAAATAAATTTCCAAAATTTATATTCCTCACTAACTATTATACTTCTAAGTTTACTATCTTTATAAATTTTATCTCCTAAAAAAGATATTTTTTTGATTTTTGCTTTATTACCTAAATTAATTTCATATTTTACATTGACTAAATTATTTTCAAGATTCTCGACAGAAGTATCAATTTCAGCAAAATAATAACCTATATTCTTTAGATAATCTTTTATTAAATTTCTATCATTTGATATTAGGAAATCGTTATAGGAAGATCTTGATTTTAATTTAATAATTTTATTCAAATCGTCTTTCATTCGGTCTGATTTAATTCCTTCGAATTGAATTTTGTCAATTATTGGTGACTCTTCGACATCAATAATTAAGTTATTACCATTTAAATTAACTGAAACATTTCTAAAAAAATTTGTCTCATATAAATTTTTTAAGATAGAATTTAAACTATCATTGTTGATATTTTGATCAATTTTTGCTTCAGAAAAAAGTAAAATAGTTTCTACAGAAATTCTATCATTACCTGTAACAGTTATTTTTTTAATAATTTCTGCTTTAATATTGGATAATAAAGCAAGCAAAAATAAAATTAAATAAAAAGATAATTTTAAGGCTGTAAAATTAAATTTTGTATACATCATGAATTATTTTATTACGAACATATTCACTTAACTTTATAACCTCTAAGATATTTCTTGGAAGAATTTTTTTTAGTTTTTTAAATTCAGGTCTATTAATAAATTTCATCAATTTTACTGATATATCAACATAATTTATTTTTTTTTTTAAAAAAAGTCCAACGAGAGTATCATTTGCTGATACTATTAGAGTTTCATATAATGAATTTTTAATTGGAAGTTTTTTTAGTATTTTAACAAGTTTAAATTTTTTTTCATTAACATTTTTAAAATTTAAATTATTAAGTTTTTTAAAATTTACTCTATTTGTATTTATATTGCTTAAATTTGTATCATAAATAGAGTTAAAAATAGGTATTTCCATAGTTGTGTCATGTGCAATTATATTAATCATACCATTATTATATTTTATAATTGCATGCACATATGAGCTTGGATGAATAATTATTTCTATTTGATTATATTTTAAGTTAAAAATATTTTTAGCCTCTATTACCTCAAATACTTTGTTCATAAGTGTTGAAGAGTCTAAAGTTATTTTTTTTCCCATTTTCCAATTTGGATGTTTTAGAATTTTTTTTAAGCTTAAATTGGCAAATTTTTTTTTAGACACATTAAGCAACGATCCCCCTGAAGCTGTAATGTAAATCTTATCTACATTATTTGAATTTATATTTTTTAGACCATACCATATAGAAAAATGTTCAGAATCAACGGGTACAAATTGAGTTTTGTTTTTTTTTAATTCTTTATAGATTAGATTCCATGCACAAATAATTGACTCTTTATTAGCAATAGCTATTTTTTTTGTGTATTTAATAATGTTCATTGTTGGTTTTAAACCATCAAGACCAACAATTGAACTCATAGTATATTCAATTTTATTTTTAAAAATTTTATCAAAACAATCAAAATTATTGAAAATTTTTAAATTCCTATTTTTAATTTTTCTCTTTGCAATTTTGTAATATTTATTATCAGTTATTATAATATTTTTAACATTAAAGTAATCGGCTTGTTTTAATATTTGTTTATAGTTTTTTTTTGCTGAAAGTAGAGTTATTGTAAAGTTATTTTTATCTCTTGAAATAATTTTAAGTAAGGATTTTCCAATAGAACCAGTCGATCCCAATATAGCAATTTTTTTTTTCATAATTATTAGAATAATTTTTCAAAAATAAATGCTATCGGTAAAACAAAGATTATACCATCAATTCTATCTAATAAACCACCATGACCAGGCAATAAAGAACCTGTATCTTTTACTTTTGCTTGTCTTTTGAAAAAAGAAATAAATAAATCACCAGCTTGGCATATTAACGACAAAAACAAACATGTAAAAACAAGCAAAGATATATCTCTTGACTCATAATAATTATTATAAAAAAACCAAAAAATAATTATTGGTATTAATGAAAATATAAATGATCCAATACTACCAGATATTGTTTTTTTAGGACTCAATTTAGTCAATTTTTTACCACCTAGAAATTTACCCACAATATATCCACCTGTGTCTGAAAATATACAAATCAATAAAACAAAAATAAAATTGAGTAGATCTGAAATAAATAAATTATAACTTAATAATACGAAAAAAGTTAAATATATAAAACAAATCATATTAGTTAAATAAATTTTTTTGATTTCTTTTTTAAAAATTTTTTTAGTTAAGTTATTAAATTCTTTTAATGAAATTATTGCAGTTATAAATAGCAAACAAATTAAAAAAAATTGGTTTAAAACTAAAGCAAGGTATAAAATAATAAATAATATTATCGATGTAAAAATTCTATTTATTAAATTCACATTCATTAAATATTTCCATAATTTCTTTTAATTTTTTTGTATTTATTAATAATTTTATTATAGTCAGCTTTAGAAAAAGAAGGCCATAATTTTTTTTCAAAAAAAATTTCTGTGTATGCAACCTGCCATAATAAAAAATTGCTTAATCTTTTTGTATTTCCGGTTCTTATTAAAATATCTGGATCTGGAATATTTTTAGTTTGTAAATGACTAGATATAGTTTTTTCGCTTATTTTTTCATTCTTTTTATAGATTGATTTAAATGCACTTATTATTTCAGATTTTGATCCATAATTTAAAGCAAGATTAACCTGTAACCCATTGTTTCTAAATGTTTTTTTTTCAGAATAATTTAGAAGTCTATTAATTTTTTTTGAAAAATTTTTTATTCCAATTATTTTTAATTTTATATTCTGATTATGTAAATCATCTATTTTATTTTGCAAAAAATTTTCTAATAGTTTAAATAAAAAAGATACTTCACTCTTTGGTCTTTTCCAATTTTCGGTTGAAAATGCATATAAGGTTAAGAACTTTATATTGCTTTTTATTGATTGTTTTATTATTTTCTCTACTGTATTTAATCCAGCTCTATGACCTTCATTTCTTGATTTTTTATATTTTAATCCCCATCTACCATTGCCATCCATTATAATGGCGACATGTTTTAATGGGTTCATATTGTCATTATTTCTTTTTCTTTTAAAGAAACTTTACCATCTACTGATTTAATATGATCATCTGTAATAGTTTGAATTTTTTTTTCATTGGATTTTTCCTCATCTTCGCTAATTTCTTTAGACTTTAAAAGTTTTTTTAATTCTTCATTTGCTTCTCTTCTTATATTTCTTATTGATACCTTACATTTTTCACCGATTGACTTAATTAACTTTTTCAGCTCAGTTCTTCTTTCCTCATTAAGCTCAGGCACCGGTAACCTAATTAATTGTCCATCTATTTGTGGGTTTAAACCTAAGTCTGATTTTTGTATAGCAGCATCAACTAATGTAACATTACTAGCATCCCAAACCTGAATATTTATCATTCTTGGTTCAGGGGTAGTAATACTTCCAATCTGATTTATTGGCATTTGTTGACCATAAACATCGACTTTAATTAAGTCTAACATTGATGCATTTGCTCTACCCGTTCTTAATGACGAGAGCTCTTTTGAGAATACCTCAATGGCTTTATCCATTTTAAGGTTGTATGATTTTTCATCAAACATTTATTCTCCGATCTTAATTCTATAAAACTCTTTAATCTTTAGATCTGCTATGGAAAGTTCTTTTAATATATCCTGAACTTTTTTCTTAGGTTCCATTACCCAAGCCTGAGTTAAAAGAGCATTTTCTTCTTTAAATTTGTTCATTTTACCTAAGCTAATTTTTTTTGCAATGTCATCAGGCTTACCAGAATTTTTTAACTCTTCAGTAACTAATTGTTGCTCTTTTTCAATTATTGCTTGATCTATCGAACTAGATTCTAAAGCCAAAGGGTTTGATGCTGCAATATGCATAGACAGTTGTTTACTAAATATTTTTACAGTATCTGAATTATCCTTAGTATCTAATGAAACCATCACTGCTAATTTTGCTACGTTGTCCTTTACAACCGTGTGTAAATAATGATTGTTTATTCCTTGTGCATTTTCAATTGTTTTTGCTTTTCCTATAGTAATTTTTTCTCCAATTTTTGCGATTAATGCAACCAAGTTTTCATCTACACTTTGCCCATTTTTCATTTTTACAGATTTTAATTCTTCAATATTTGAATTATTCTGATTATTAAGCTCACTTAACTCTTTTACAAAGTTTATAAAATTATCATTTTTAGCAACAAAGTCTGTTTCACAGTTTACTTCAATAACTGATTTTTTATTATCATCTCCACTGACGACCACAACACCTTCTTTTGCATCTCTAGACATTTTTTTAGAAGCTTTTGAAATGCCTTTTACTCTTAGTATTTCAATAGCCTTATCTAAGTCACCATCAGATTCTTTTATAGCTAAATTGCAATCTTTAAAACCAGCTCCTGTAGCTTCTCTAAGTTTTTTTATCTTTCCAATATCGCTCATTAATTTAATTTCTCCTTTTCTACTTTAGAAAATTTTTTATCTAATTTTTCTCTGTCGATTTCCTGAATAGTCTTTGTATTATTATCTTTAATATTTTGAACTTTATCTTTTTTTGGTTCTGATAAAGGAACAGAACTTTTTGCACTATTAATTGTCTCTTTTATTAAATTGCAATAAAGATCAATTGCTCTTCTTGCATCATCATTACCAGGAATTGGGAAATCGATATTATCTGGATTTGAATTACTATCTAAGATTGCAATGATCGGTATTCCTAGTTTTGAAGACTCTGCAATTGCTAGAGACTCATAATTTGTATCTATAACAAATACTAAATCAGGAACTTTTTTCATTTCAGCTATCCCACCTAATGATCTTTGTAGTTTATCTTTTTTAACACTCATTTTAAGAAGCTCTTTCTTTGTAAATCCTCTGTTCTCTGCTATTAGATCAGCTTCTAGTTTTTTTAATTTTTTAATAGAATTTGAAATTGTTCCCCAATTAGTTAGCATACCACCCAACCATCTATAATTTACAAAATATTGATCAGTTTCCTTTGCAACTTCAGCTATAGCCTCTGAAGCTTGTTTTTTAGTTGATACAAATAATATTTTTCCATTATTTGCTATTGTTTCATAAACTTTCTCTAGAGCTAATTTTGTTAATTCAAGAGTTTGGGTAAGATCAATTATATGAATTGAATCTCTTTTCCCAAAAATATATTTCTTCATTTTTGGGTTCCATCTCAAAGTCTTATGTCCAAGATGGACGCCAGCTTCTAATAATTGTTGTATTGTTAAGTTAGGTATTTTCATATTTATTCCCGGTTAAGCCACCACAGTAATTTCCAATTAAGGACCGGAGGTTTAAAACCAATAACTGTGTGCGTGTTAATTTAATTTAGGGATTATTTACAAATTTTTACTATAATTAACAAGCAATTATTTAGTTAATTATTGCATGAATTTCTTGATTTCTTAAGAGATTTAGAGTTTTTCTGTCTAATTTACGAGTATTTTTTAATCTAAATTTAAGAATATTATCTCCAGAATTAAGATTAATATTTACAATTGTTTTACCATCGTCTTTTAAAATTGTGGATATTTTTTGCATTTGCACTTCAGAATTTAGCTTGAATGAAACCTCACTTATAGGACTGTTAAATAAATCTTTTAGTGAGGCTATTTTTTGAACATTTATTCTGGTTAATCGATTATCATCATTAGAAGTATTTTTAAATAAAGTTAAAATAAGAGAACTACCCTCTTTTAAAATTTCTCTATTTAATTCTAAAACATCAGAAAAAATAAATAGTTCAAATACACTTGATAAGTCAGTTAATTTTAAAACAGCGTAAGAATTTCCTTTTACAGTTTTTCTTTCTTGAACTTTTAATAATGTTGCGGCTATATTTGAGTCTTTTAAATCATCTTTTGAAATAAAATTTGAATAATTTGTTATTTTATAATCATTAAAAATTTCCGTAAATTGATTTAATGGATGGTCTGAAATAAAGAATCCTACTGACTCAAATTCTTTTGATAATCTTTCTTCAAATTTCCAATCTTCGATCTTGATTAAAATATCATCCTGTGCACTTTCATCCTCTGAGAATAAATCAATCTGATTAGCAGATTTATTATCAAATATATTTTTACTTTTAGCTATAATTGCGGGGATAGAATTATACAAAGCTTGTCTATTTGGGTTTAAATTATCAAATACGCCTGCTTTGACTAAACCTTCTAATTGAAGCTTGTTTATATCTTTGGGATTTACTCTGTTTATAAAATCATGAATTGACTCAAATTTTCCATTTAAAATTCTTTCCTCAACTATATTTGATATTGCCTCGTAACCTACAGCTTTAATTCCTCCTAATGCATAATAAAATTTATCATCAATTGTTCTAAAATCAGCAAAACAATTGTTTATATCTGGACGTACAACTTCAATATTTAATCTTTTTAATTCTTCGTAAAACTCACTTAACTTATTTTGATTAGATATATCCATAGTCATTGATGCTGCAATGAACTCTTTTGGATAATATGTTTTTAAAAATGCAGTTTGGTAAGAAATAATTGCATACGCAGCAGCATGACTTTTATTAAAGCCATATTCCGCAAATGGTTCAATTTTTAAAAAAATTCCTGCAGCAATATCTTTTGCTATTCCATTTTTAACAGCTCCAGCAATAAAACCTTGTTTCTGTTTTTCAAGTTCTGCTCTTTTCTTTTTACCCATTGCTCTTCTCAAAAGATCAGCTTGTCCTGCAGTAAATCCTGATAATTTTTGTGCAATCTCCATTACCTGTTCTTGGTAAATAATTACACCATAAGTTGGTTTTAAAATATCTTCTAGAAGTGGGTGTAAATAATCTGGTTTTTGTTTTCCATGTTTACAATCATTATATATTGGAATATTGCTCATTGGTCCTGGTCTGTACAAAGCAACTAAGGCAATAATATCTTCAATATGATTAGGCTTCATTTGAATTAAGGCTTCTCTCATACCAGCGCTTTCAATTTGGAATAAACCAACTGTTTTACCAGTTGACATTAGATCAAAGACTTTTTGATCTTCGTAACTAATTTTTTCTATATCAAAATCTTTAATTTTTTTTCTTACAAGTTTTTGCGTATTATTAATTACTGTAAGTGTTTTTAAGCCCAAAAAATCAAATTTTATTAAACCTGCATTTTCTGCTGAGTACATGTCGAACTGAGTAGATGGTAACAACAAATCTGCAGTAACATCTTTGTATAATGGAACAACTTCAATGAGTTTTTTATCTGCTATTACTACTCCAGCCGCATGTGTTGCAACATTTCTATTTAGACCTTCTAATTTTAATGAGAGATCAGTAAGTTTCTTTACCCTTGGATCATCATTTATGAGTTTTTGTAATCGTGGTTCCCCAGCAATGCACTGAGTTAAATTTTGTGGTCTAGATGGATCAAAAGGTATCATCTTAGATATGCTATCAACAAATCCATATGCTAATCCCAATACTCTTCCAACGTCTCTAATTACCATTCGTGCTTTTAATTTACCAAATGTTATAATGTGAGCTACACTGTCTTTATATTTTGTAGTTAGATACTCAAAAACTTGATCTCTTTTATCCTCGCAAAAATCTATATCAAAGTCTGGCATTGAAATTCTATCTGGATTTAAAAATCTTTCAAAAATAAGATTAAATTTTATTGGATCGACGTCTGTAATTGATAAACACCAAGCTACTAATGAGCCAGCGCCTGAGCCTCTTCCGGGACCTACAGGGATATCATTATTTTTAGCCCATTTAATATAGTCGGCAACTATAAGAAAATAACTAGAATATTTCATTTCTACAATAATAGAAAGTTCATGATTAAGTCTGTTTTTATATTCTTTATAAGAATTGTTATTTTCTAAATCTTCATCGCTTAAATTAAAGATCTTATTAAATTTGACTTTTAATCCATCTATGGAATCTTTTTTTAAAATTTCATCTGCATTTCCCTCTTTATCACTGCTAATATTAGGCAATATAGGGTTAGAAAATAAAGGTCTATAACTACATCTTAATGGAAAATTATAATTATTTTTTAAAGCTTCAGGTAAATCAGCAAATAACTCCGACATCTCTGAGTTGGTTTTTAAATAATGTTGGTCAGTAAATCTTAATCTGTTTTTTTCGTTTACATATGTCTTGTTACCGATACAAATTAAAGCATCATGAGCTTCATGCATTTCTTTATCTAAATAAAAAACTTCATTAGTTGCAATAATAGGTATTTCTAAATCTAAAGATTTTTTTAAATTAAATTTTTCAAATCCAATTTCATTTTGATCATTATGTCTTTGAATCTCTAAGTAAAATCTGTCATCAAAAGTATTTTTAATTTTATTATAAAGCTCATCAATTTCACTAAACTTTCCTTTATCAAATAATTTACCAAATAAACCAAAAACAGTTCCTGAAAATACGGCAACACCTTTGGAACTCCTTAATAATAATTCAAAATCTACATGTGGATCTGAAAATTCGTCGTTTTCCAAATACGATAATGATGAAAGTTCTATTATATTTTTATATCCTGATTCATTAAGAGCAAACAAAGGCAGTAAACCTATTGTTTCTCCCATTTTAAAATTTATTTGAGTTCCGATTATTGGTTGAGTACCAGATTTTGAGATCTTATCAGCAAATTCTAGTGCACCGCATAAATTTGAGGTATCACATAAACCTAAGGATTTAATTTTATTTTTCTTAGAATATTCTTGCAAATCATCAATTCTAGCAGCTCCTTCGCAAATTGAATATTGAGTATGGATTTTTAAATGATTAAAATTTTGTGAAACAGATTCAGACATTAGATGATTTTATACTACCATCTCTCATCTCCAATAGATAATCTGCTTTTTTTGCAAAAAATCTATTATGAGTTGCAAAAATAATTATTCTGTCTGATCTTTTTTGATTGTTTAAAAGTTTAAAAATATCTTTAGCCGTATTCATATCTAAACTTCCAGTTGGTTCATCAGCTAAAATAATTTGAGGATCATTAATAATTGCTCTTGCTATTGCAACTCTTTGAGCTTCACCTCCAGAAAGTTGCGAGGGAAAATGATTTAATCTGTTTGAAAGTCCAATTTTTTTTAATAATTTTTCAGCTTTAGATAATGCTAATTTTTTGTCATTACTAAGAGATAAAGAAGCAAAATAAACGTTTTCTAATGCTGTAAAATCAGATAGGAGATTATTTTCTTGGTAAACAATACCTATTCTTTTAGATCTAAATAAATCATTTTTTTCATTTTGACTGAAATTTATCTCATGATTATCAAACTTAATAGTACCAGATGTTGGTTTATCAATTAATGAAATTAAATTAAGTAAAGTTGATTTTCCAGATCCAGAGGGTCCCATTATTGAGTAAGTTTTACCTAACCTAAATTTTCTAGATAGACCTCTTAATACATTAATTTTTTTTTCTGTAGTAAAACTTTTTTGTATATTAATTAATTCTAAAAAATTATTCATACTTCAGTGATTTAATAGGATCCATATTTGCAGCTTTAAGCGCTGGAAATATAGAAACTACTATTGTTATTAATATTGAACATATTGTTATAATTATTATAGAATTAATATTTATTTCTGAGGGCATCTTGCTTAAAAAATATATTTCCTCAGGAAATAAACTAATATTAAAAGTAGAGCTTAAAAATTGTCTAATGTTTTCTATATAAATTGAGAATGTTACACCTAAAAAAATTCCAAAAATTGTTGCTGAAGTTCCAATTGAAACACCAACTAGGAAAAATATTTTAACAATTGATTTATTTAAAACTCCAATAGATTTTAAAATTGCAATATCTCGAGTTTTATTTTTAACTAAAATTGTTAATCCTGAAATAATATTAAAGGCAGCAACAATAATTATTAAAGATAAAATAATAAACATTACATTTCTCTCAACTTTAAGTGCTGAAAATAACGAGCTATTCATGTCAGCCCATGTATATACGAATGCATCAGGATATAATTTCGTCAAATTTTCTTTATGATATTCAATATTTTTTGGATCTTTAAAATAATACTCGGTAAATCTATCATCTATATTTTTATCAAAAAAATCTTCTAAAGTATTTAAATTTATATACGCAATATTTTCATCATATTCAGATAATCCACTATCAAATATTGAGCTTATGAGAAATAATTTTTGTTTTGGTAAAGATCCAACTAACGTTTGAACGCCTGAGGGTGAGGTAATCGAAACCTCATCTCCAATATCTAGTCCTAAAATATTACTTAAATCTCGACCAATAGAAATTGTATTTTCATTTAAATTTTTAGAACCAAAAAAACTGTCATTATTAGAAATTTCTAGATCTTTAAAATCATTTTCTAAATAACCTTTCAGTAGAATTCCTTTGGTACCATTTTTATGAAAAATAACTGCTTCTCCGTCATTTGATAATATAACTTTAGCAAAATCTTTTTCTGTCATAAAAACAAGTGGTTTATCGTAAGGTTTGACAACCGCATGAGCATTAAAGCCAACTATCTTATCAATTAATTCTGTTCTAAATCCATTCATGACAGACATCACAATAATAAGAACTGCAACACCAAGGCTTATGCCAATAAAAGAAAAAATTGATATAACATTCAAAAAACCATCTTTTTTTCTGGCTTTTAAAAATCTAAAAGTAATTTCTTTTTCTAAAGTAGAAATCAAATTGAATTTTTTTGTTTAGTTATAATTTCTATAATTTTATTTAATGGTAAATTTTGAGTTTCACCACCAGTTTCCTTGAACTCTAATAAATCACCCTCACTTTTCTTACCAATAATAATTTGATACGGAGCACCAATTAAATTCATTTTTTTAATTTTTGATGAGAAATTCTCGTCTGTATCATCAATGATTGCATCAATATTATTTTTGAGAAATTCTATATTAATATTATTTGCTTTATCTAAAGCAGAGGTGTCATTTTTATTTATCATAGGCATCAAAGCAATATCATAAGGAGCAACAGACAATGGCCATTTCATGATTTCATTTTTGTCATCATATTTAGCCTCAATTATAGCCCCTACTAGCCTTGATACGCCAATTCCATAAGAACCCATTTTAACAAAATCTTTTTTTCCTCCCGGTAAATCAACAGATGCTCCCATTGGTTTTGAATACTTGTCACCGAAATAAAATATATGGCCAACTTCTATACCTTTTGTAATCAATTGATTTTCCTTAGAAACAATTTTTTCAAACTCATCTTTATTGAACTTTTCATCAGTTACAGCATAAAACTGTTCATATTTTTTTCTCATATTCTCTAATGATTTTTTTTCTAGTTTAGTATCAGCGCTATCAAGATCAAAAATTCTTTTATCAGTGAAAATTTTACTTTCTCCTGTATCAGCAAGAATAATAAATTCATGAGATAAATTTCCACCAATAGGTCCTGTATCAGCAGCCATTGGTATTGCTGTTAAAGATAATCTTTTAAATGTTCTTAAATATGAAAGAAAAAATTTATTATATGAATAAAACGCTTCTTCATCTGAAATATCAAATGAATAAGCATCTTTCATATAGAATTCTCGACCACGCATAATTCCAAATCTTGGTCTTATTTCATCTCTAAACTTCCATTGTATATGATACATCAGCTGAGGTAATGATTTGTAAGATTTTATTGATGACCTAAAAATTTCTGTAACTTGCTCCTCATTAGTTGGGCCATATAACATTTCTCTATTTTGACGATCAGTTATTCTAAGCATTTCCTCACCATAATCTTCATAACGCCCACTTTCTTTCCAAATTTCACTGGATTGAATTGTTGGCATTAATATTTCTTGAGCTCCAATTTTATTTTGTTCTTGTCTAACAATATCTTCTATTTTTTTCATCACCTTAAAACCTAAGGGTAACCATGAGTAAATACCTGCAGAAGCTTGTTTTATCATTCCTACTCTCAACATTAATTGATGAGATTTAATTTTTGCTTCTGAAGGATTATTTTTTAATATTGGTATAAATGAATTTGATAAAAGCATCTTAATTGATCATATTTCTTAAATTTAAATATTCAAATTTAATTAATAGGTAAATTATAATAAAAATGACAGTAGTAATTCCAGTACAATATAAGAATTTTTTCAACATTTTTGGATTTTCAGGTGATCCGGGATCCTCACCATCAATTTTTACAATCTTTGTCCGATTTACGTCAATTGGTAAAATAGCAAAGAACACTATCCACCATATAATTATATAGATGATAGCTAACCCTGTTACACTCATTAAATTCTTACTAAATTTATATTGGTAAAAGGTTTTTTTCCTGTTCTCTCTTTAGAAAATTTTCTACAAGCAATTTTTAATGCATCAATTAAATTGTGTTCTTGTTGCTTACTTCCAACTTTAAAAGTTCTTGATATTATTTCGATCTCCTCTACCAAACCATAAGTGAACTCCTCTTGATCTTCAATTGGTAGACCTCTAAATGAAAGTATTGGCTCATTGTGGATATTGCCTTTAGGAGTGATCATAATCGTAACTTCCAAATAACCGTTGGCGCTTAAGTTTTTTCTATCTTTAATTGATTGTGAGTCGGGATCGACACTTACATTTCCATCTAAATAAAGCCTTCCACATGGAGCTTTATCGTATACTTCAGGTTTATCTCCTGGAAAAAGTTTAACTATATCACCATTTTCAACTTGAACTGGGTGGGGAACTTGCATTTCTCTAGCAAAGCTTATGTGCTCAATCATATGTCTGTGTTCACCATGAACTGGTATTACACATTTTGGTTTAACCCATTGATACATCTCTTTTAAGTCTTCTCTGTTAGGATGACCAGACACATGGACAAATTCATTCTCTTCGGAAATTACTTCTATACCGTCTTTAACTAGTTGATTATGAAGTTTGTAAAGTTTTTTCTCATTACCTGGAATAATTTTAGATGAGAATATTACAGCATCACCTTGTTCAATAAAAACATCAGGATGTATATAGCTAGAAATTCTCATCATTGCACCCATTGGTTCACCCTGACTACCTGTACACAAATATACAATCTTCTCTCTAGAGAAATTTTTTGCTTCACGAGCATCAATCGGTTCAATGGTATTTTTTAAATACCCACATTGTCTTGCAGCCTTATAAATTCGATGCATTGATCTTCCAACTAATGAAATTTGTCTACCGGTTTGCTCTGCACAATAAAATGCTGTTTCCATTCTTGCTACATTTGATGCAAAAGAAGTTATGATTATTCTTTTTTTTAATCTAGACATTATGTTTAACATACTTTTCCTAACATCTAGTTCAGATCCTGCTTTACCTGCGCTCATTACGTTTGTAGAGTCACAGATCATTGCTAAAACACCTTCATCACCTATCTCTTTTAATCTTTTTTCATTTGTTTTATCACCAACCAATGGGTCTGGATCAACTTTCCAATCACCTGTATGCAAGATAGAACCAACTGGAGTTTGAATTCTTAAACCATTAGGCTCAAGTATAGAATGAGTTAAAGTTATATATTCAATTTCAAATGGATCTAATGAAACTTTACCATTTAGCTCTACAATTTTTAAATCATTAGTGATATCAATTTGTTTCTCTTTAAACTTTTCTCTAATTAATAGTGCTGTAAATGGTGTTGCAAATATTTTACATTTAAGCTTTGGCCATAAATGTGTAATTGCACCAATATGATCTTCGTGCGCATGAGTTACAACAATCCCCAATAAATTATCTTTTCTTTCTACAATAAATCCTGGATCTGGATATATCAAATCAACTCCGGGAATAGTATCATCTGCAAATGTTACACCTATATCAACCATAATCCATTTATGATCACTAGGTTGTCCATAACCAAACAAATTCATGTTCATGCCTATTTCACCTGATCCTCCTAAGGGACAAAATAATAGTTCGTCTTTCATGTTATTTTATTAATTTTGAAATCTTTATTAGACCTTTAATTGTAATATCTTGATTTTGACTTGCTTTCGTTTTAATTGAATTTTTAAATAAATTTGAAAATCCACCAGTAATAATTACCTTAAAAGATCTTCTAGTTTCTTTCTTAATTAAATTAATAATATTGTCAATTAAACCTGCATAACCCCAAAAAAAGCCTGATCTTACAGCACTTATTGTATTTTTGCCGATGACTTTATTTACTTTTTTTAAATCTATTTTTGGAATTAAAGATGCTTTATAGGATAATGTATTGAGAGATAACCTCACACCAGGGGCAATTATACCTCCATAATAAGTATCTTTAATAAGAACATCAAAAGTTGTTGCCGTTCCAAAATCTAAAATAATAAAATTATTTTTATTATTCATAAGACCGATGGCATTGGTAATTCTATCTGAGCCTACTTGTTTATAGTCTACTTTAATTTTTATAAGTGATTTTAAATTTAGGTTTTTTACTTCTAAACATTTTGATGTAACTTTTTTTGATAAAAATTTTTTAATTAAGTTAAATGTATCGGGTACAACACTACAAAATAAAACTTTTTTTATTTTATTTAATCTAATTTTTTTTTTTTTAAAGAGATTATTAAGTTTTTTATTATTTATAGATTTTGACAAAAAGGTAAATTTTTTTAAAATTTTGTTTCTTTTAGAAACAATATAAACTTTTGTTTCGGTATTACCAATATCACCTAGAATATACATTATATAATTTTATATAATTTAGATAAACTTTTTTCAAAAAGATCTTTAAGTTTATTTTCAACACTTAATTTACTAATACTTATTTTAGTTACTTCTTGCAAGTTTGTAGCAGGATAATTTTTGATATACGGATTTTTTATTATATTTATACCAATACCAGTGATTAAAAACTTTTTTTTATTAAAAAAAATAATTTCTTGTAAAATTCCACTTATTTTTTTTTTACCAACTAAAAGATCATTTGGTTTTTTAAATATTATTTTTTTTTTTGTAAATGTAGAGAGTAATTTTTTTACTAAAAGGCAATTAATTTTAGTTATATTATTTATTGATAAATTTGTTTTATCTAATTCATTAAAAAAAGAGACAAATAAATTTCCTTTTGATGAAACCCATTTTCTTCCATACTGTCCTCTACCATTTGACTGTGTTTCAGCAATAATCATACCCATATTGTATTTGTTTTTTTTAATAATTCTTATAGCAGTATTATTGGTGCTTTTTACTCTTTTAAATTTAAACTTTTTGAGTCCCATTAAATTATATTAATTCTTGAAACAACTTCTACTAACTGGCTTGGAAATATAAAATAAAAAAGAATTAAAATTGTCGAAAACGTAAGTGAAAATTTTAACCATAGGCTATGATCAGTATCATATTTATCTTTTTCTTTATCAAAATAAATTATTTTTATAATTCTTAAATAATAAAAAGCTGCAACTACGGTTGATAATAATCCCACTATAGCTAAAAAATACATTGATTGTTCTAATACAGCTTTAAAAACATAAAATTTTGCAAAGAAGCCGGCGAGGGGCGGTATTCCTGCTAAAGAGAATAAAATTAATAACAAACATAGAGACAATAAAGGGTGATTTTTTGATAGCCCAGAAAGATCGTCAATATCCTCATAATATTGATCTTTTCTTCTTAACATTAATAAGCAAGAGAAAAGAGCTAAATTCATAACTACATATATAGATATGTATGTTATTGAACTTTGAATTCCTTCATTTGATGCCGTAGCTAATCCTGCCAATGTATAACCAATGTGTCCAATTGAACTATAGGCTACTAATCTTTTAAGATTAGTTTGACCAATTGCTGCAACTGCTCCAAAAACCATAGAGGCTATTGATAAGAACACTACTATCATTTGCCATTGATCTATTAAATTTAAAAAAGGTACGTATAAAAATCTTATAAACACAGTCAAAGCAGCTACTTTTGGCACTATAGTAAAAAATAAAGTCACAGTTGTTGGAGATCCTTCATAAACATCAGGTGCCCACATATGAAATGGAACTGCAGAAATTTTAAAAGCTAAACCAACTAAAATAAATACAATACCAAATGTTAGGACATACTCATTTGAACTTAGTTGATTTGATATTATATCAAAATTTGTCGAACCAGAAAAACCATAAACCAAAGAACATCCATATAACAATAACCCAGATGATAATGCACTTAAAACAAAATATTTCAAACCAGCCTCAGATGATTTTAATTGATCTCTGTTATAAGTAGCTAACACGTATAGAGCTAATGACTGTAATTCTAAGCCCATATAAAAAACAATTAAATCATTTGAGCTAATCATAATCATCATACCAAGAATAGAGCTCAAGATAAGAATTGGGTATTCTATATTATATATCTTAAATATTTTTAAATATGATGATGAAATAACTAATACTAGAAAGCCTCCTATTAAAGTAATGATTTTCATTAAAGAAGACATATGATCAATTATAATACTCTCATTAAATAAAGTTTCTCTAGTTACAGAGAAAGTTTCGTTAATTGTTATTATTCCTGTAATTAGAATTACAAATAAGGATAAGTTAAAAGTTATTTTTGAGCTATCTTTTTTAAATACACCCAAAGTAAGAAGAAACATAATTGAAAGCGAAATAAAAATTTCTGGTAATATTAAATTTAAATTTTCCATATTATTTACTAGCTAAACTTGTTTCATACATATTAATTAAATCTGTCACTGAAACTTCTATAGTGTTAATTAATGGGTCAGGATAAAAACCATAAAACAAGATTGGACCTGCTAAACAGCTTAAAATAAAATATTCAGATCTATTTAAATCAACAATTTTTTTAAGATCTTCATTTATAAGTTTTCCAAAAACTACTCTTTTATAAAGCCATAACATGTATGCAGCGCCTAAAATCACCCCTAGACTGGCAACAACTGCTACTAAAAAATTATCTTTAAAAGCACCCATTAATATTAAAAACTCTCCAATAAAGCCACTTGTTCCTGGTAAACCTAGTGATGCTAAAGCAAAAACCATGAATAGAATTGAATATTTTGGAATTACTGAGACTAATCCACCATAGGTACTTATTAATCTAGAATGCATTCTATCGTAAACTACTCCTACTGTTAAAAATAAAGCTGCTGAAACCAACCCATGACTAATCATTTGAATTATACTGCCTTCGATTCCCTGTTGTTTTAAAGTGAAAATACCTAATGTTACAAACCCCATATGAGCAACAGATGAATAAGCAATTAGTTTTTTCATATCTTCTTGCATTAGTGCTATGAGTGAAGTGAATATAATTGCTATTACACTCAAAACATAAATCAAAGGAGTAAAGATCTCTGATGCTTCTGGGAAAAGACCTAATGAAAATCTTATAAATCCATAACCAGCCATCTTCAACAATATTGCGGCTAATAATACAGAACCTGCTGTGGGCGCCTCAACGTGAGCATCAGGTAACCAGGTATGTACTGGCCACATAGGTGTTTTAACAGCAAATGAACTAAAAAATGCTAACCATAAAAGATTTTGATATTTAACATCAATACCAACTTCATAGAGTTTAACAACATCGGTTGTTCCTGTAATCCAATAAATCGATATTATTGCTACTAGCATTAATACGGAGCCTAGGAGTGTATATAAAAAAAATTTGAATGCAGAATAAACTCTTCTGGCACCTCCCCAAATTCCAATAATTAAAAACATTGGAATTAATCCTGCCTCAAAAAATAAATAAAATACAACTAAATCTAGTGCAGAGAAAACACCAATCATAAAACTTTCCATTATCAATATTGCAATTAAAAAATCTCGTAATCTGTTTTTGACAGAATTATTTACAGATATAATACATAAGGGCGTGATAAAAGTTGTTAATATTATAAATAGAATTGAAATTCCATCTATACCAACTTTATAATTAATGAAACCTTTTATCCATATTCTATCCTCTATAAATTGAAAATTAGAGGTAGATTGATCAAAAACTACCCATAAATAAATAGAAATTAAAAAGTTAACTACTGTAGTGAATAAAGCTACATACTTAATTGTTGCATTATTTCCCTCTTTTTCTTTAATAAAAAATAAAAATAATGCCCCAACCGTTGGCAATAATATTAAAGATGAAAGAATAGGAAAGTTCATTATTTAACGATTAAAAATGTTAGAAATGCAGAGAAACCTAACAACATTACAAATGCATATTGATAGATGAAACCGCTCTGAAATTTAGTTGCTTTAATTGAGCATTTTTTAATTAAAGAAGAAATTCCATCAGGGCCAAAACCATCAATTATAGTTCCATCGCAAAATTTCCATAAAAATAAACCAATTTTCTTTGAAGATTTAATGAATAATACTTCATACAACTCGTCAAAATACCACTTATTTACTAAAAAGTTATATAATGGCTTATTTAATATTACGATTGCATTAGGTAAATCTTTATTTTTAACAAATAAATAATATGCAATAGGAATTGATAATAAAACTAAACAAGGTGTAAGAAGTAAAAACCATGTTGGTGGGTGATCTGTACTTAAAGGTTCTAAAAACTTGATAGACTCTGCCCAAAACAAATTATCACCATGTCCAATAAAAAGATCTTTAAATAAAAATCCAGCAAATACCGCTCCTATTGAAAGAACAAATAGAGGAAGAAGCATAATCATTGGGGACTCATGAGTTTCTTCAATCTTGATCTCTTTATTATTATAATCTCCATGGAATGTTTTAAAAATTAACCTCCATGAATAAATCGAAGTTAAAAATGCTGTAATTATACCAATTCCAGCAGCATAATAACCCGTGGTGTTTCCTTTTAAATATGCAAATTCTATAATTGCATCCTTAGAATAAAACCCTGAAAGAAAAGGAAAACCTGTTAAAGCTAGCGTTCCTGTGATCATTAAGGCATAGGTAAATGGTAATTTTTTCCATACACCACCCATTTTATTTATATTTTGCTCATCTTTAAATGCATGAATTACCGAGCCAGATCCTAAAAATAATAATGCTTTAAAAAATGCATGTGTAAATAAGTGAAACATGGCTACATTATAAGCTCCTACTCCCGCAGCAAAAAACATGTAACCAAGTTGACTACATGTAGAATAAGCAATTATTTTTTTTATATCTGTTTGAACTAATGCTACTGTTGCAGCAAAGAATGCTGTGGTCATTCCTATAATAGTTATTAAGTTTAATATTAATGGTGAATATTCATAAATAGGCGAACATCTCACTACTAAAAAAACACCTGCTGTAACCATTGTTGCTGCATGAATTAATGCAGATACTGGCGTAGGACCTTCCATAGCATCAGGTAACCAAGTATGAAGTAAAATCTGTGCTGATTTACCCATGGCACCAATAAATAAAAGCAAACAAATTAAATCTATTGCTTTAACTTGTAATCCTAAAAATGATAAATCTTTATCAACAATTGTTGGTATTTGTTGAAACACTTCTGAATAATTTACAGTTCCAAATAAATAAAAAACTAAAAAAATTCCTAATGCAAAACCAAAATCACCTACTCTATTTACTACAAAAGCTTTAATAGCTGCAGCATTTGCAGTTTCTTTTTTAAACCAAAAGCCAATTAAAAAATATGAACATAGGCCAACACCTTCCCATCCAAAAAATAGTTGAATAAAATTATCTGAGGTAACAAGCATTAACATCGCAAAAGTGAACAAAGATAAATAAGCCATAAATCTTGGTTTATGCGGATCATGAGACATGTAACCTATAGAATATATATGAACCAAAGAAGACACAGATGTGACTACAACCAACATAACAGCAGACAGTGGATCAATTAACATAGACCAATTAACGTCTAAAGATCCAGAGTTTATCCAGGTTGCTATTACAATATTTTCTTCGTACTGAGTTACTATTACTTTATAAAGAACGTATATTGATAAAAACGCAGAAATTGAGACAAGAGCACTGGTAACTATTTCACAATTTCTATCCCCGATATATCTTCCAAAAAAACCTGAAATAATTGATGCAATAAGAGGAAGAAATAAGATTGAAATTTCCATTATTAACCTTTCAATCTATCTATTTCTTCAACCCGAATTGTTCCAGAATTTCTAAAATATACTACTATAATAGCTAATCCTATTGCTGCTTCTGCAGCAGCAACAGTTAGAATGAATAAAGTAAAAACCTGTCCAGCTAAATCACCTAAAAATATTGAAAAAGAAACTAAGTTAATATTCACAGCTAATAAGATCAATTCAATACTCATTAATATAACAATAATATTTTTTCTATTAAGAAAAATACCAATTACACCAATTGAAAAAATAATTGCACCAAGGGTTAAATAGTGCCCTAGACCAATTTCAGTCATCTATTCTAACTCCTTTGTTAGTCTCAACTTCTAATACCTCAACACCCTCTACTCTCTCACGGGATATTTGCTTGATATAGCTTTGTCTTTTAACACCAGCTCTTTGCCTAAAAGTTAATACAATAGCCCCTATCATAGCAACAAGCAGTATCATACCGCTTATTTGAAATACGTGAATATAATCAGTGTACAAAATCTTACCTAAAGAATGAGTGTTACTTACACTGAATTGAGTAAGTGAATTGTTTATATCAAAAATTTCTGGTTTGTATTTCCATCCACCAATAACAATAATAATTTCAACAAAAATAAGAGTACTTATAATTAAACCAATTGGGATATGTTTAGAGCTATCTTTTGCAGCAAACCATTGATTTTTTTGCTGAGCAACATTCAACATCATTACTACAAATAAAAATAAAACTGCTACTGCTCCAACATAAACAATCAACATTATCATTCCTAAAAATTCTGCTCCTATCATTATGAACAAGCAAGAGATACTAATAAAATCAAGAATTAAAAAAAATACCGAGTGCACCGTATTTTTTGAAGCTGTTACCATTATAGCTGAGATAATCGCGATTAAAGAAAATGCATAAAAAAAAATTGAATGTGCAATCATGAATTATCTATGGATATTATCTGCTTTAATATTTGCGTCTAATATATTCTCCCAACGATCTCCATTATCTAATAATTTTTCTTTTGTATAATAAAGTTCTTCTCTAGTCTCTGTTGAGAATTCAAAATTAGGTCCTTGAACTATAGCATCTACTGGGCAAGACTCTTCACATAAACCACAATAAATACACTTCATCATATCTATGTCGTAACGGGTAGTTTTTCTACTACCGTCCTCTCTCTGGGCAGATTCTATTGTTATTGCTTGTGCAGGACAAACAGCTTCACATAATTTACAAGCTATACACCTTTCTTCACCATTAGGATATCTTCTCAAAGCATGTTCTCCTCTAAATCTTGGACTAATTTTTCCTTTTTCAAATGGATAATTTATTGTTTTTTTAGGTTTAAAAAATTCTTTAATAGCCATGAATAAGCCACCAAGGAAATCTGTCATTAATATAGTTTTAAAAAATCTTGAAATATTCATGATTAGTTCACAGGTAAAAGATTAAAATAAAATAGGAAACTTGCTGTAAGTACTACCCATACTAAAGAAAAAGGAAGAAATATCTTCCAGCCTAGTCTCATAAGTTGGTCATATCTATATCTAGGCACAATAGCTTTAACTAAAGCAAATAAGAAAAATAAAAATAATATTTTTAAAATTAGCCATATTGCTCCAGGGATTAATGTGAATGGATAAATTTCTAAAGGTGATAACCAGCCACCTAAAAATAGAACTGCTCCCATAGCACACATTAATAAAATATTTGCATACTCACCTAACCAAAACATTGCATACATCATGCCAGAATATTCAGTTTGATAGCCAGCAACTAATTCTGCCTCTGCTTCCGGTAAATCGAAAGGAGGTCTATTAGTTTCAGCTAAAGCTGAAATAAAAAATATTACAAACATTGGAAATAATGGAATTACAAACCATAAATTTTTTTGAGCTATAACAATGTCATTTAAATTTAAGGAGCCAACACAAAGCAATACATTTATAATAATAACACCTATGGATACTTCATAGGATACCATCTGTGCTGCAGACCTAATTGCTCCCAAAAAGGGATATTTGGAATTTGAAGCCCAACCACCCATAATAATTCCATATACACCTAAAGATGAAACTGCAAATAAGTAAAGAATTCCAACATTTATATCTGCTAATACTTGAGTAGCCCCAAAAGGAATAACCGCCCAAGCAATTAAAGCTAATGTCATTGTTACTATTGGAGCCAATATAAATATTACTTTATTTGAACTTGAAGGGATAATCATTTCCTTAAATATATATTTTAAAGCGTCAGCTAAAGATTGTAGTAACCCAAAAGGTCCGACAACATTTGGTCCTTGTCGTTTTTGAACAAAAGCCCAAACTCTCCTATCGAGCCAAACAATCATCGCTACAGAAACTAAAACTGGAACCAATAAAAATAAAATTTTATATGTTTGTTCAAAAATAATACTTAAATAATCCATATTAACCCTCTGTACCTGTAGATTTTAAATTTAATTTTGAATTATTGCACTCAATCATAGTCTTTGAGCATCTTGCTATAATATTTGAAAAATAATATGGTTTTAGATCTATTATTAATTTTTCATTTACAAAATCTTCTGCTTTCACTTTTTTTGTCTCTTTTATTTGTTTTTCTGTTTGAAGATTTAAATAATTAAACATGCTGCTTTCTAGTTCGTCTTTGTCTTTAAATAATTTTCTATTATTGATAAATTCGGCAATCTCGTTAATTATTTGCCAATCCTCTTTAGCTTCTCCTGGTGGATAAGATGCTTTGAATGCTTTCTGAACTTTTCCCTCTAAATTAGTATAGTATCCATCTTGTTCAGTATAAGCTGATCCTGGCAATATAATATCAGCAATCTCAGCGCCTTTATCACCATGACTACCTTGATAAATAACGAATTCATCTTGTTTTACGAAATCTAAATTGTCCTGACCTGCCAAATAAATAATTTCAAATTTGTGAGATTTTAAATCATTTATTAAATTATTTTCATTATTAATTAAACCAAGATCAAAATTTCCAACTGACGAAGCATCGCAAGAAAGAATATTTAACGGATTCCAATCTTCAGAAAATTTTTTATTAAGTTTTAAATAATCTATTATTTTATTATACAAAAATTCTGCTGAGTTTAATCTTAAAAATGACTCTCCAAGAATAATCATTGGTTTTTTCGAATCTACAATATTTTTAGATAAATCATGTGTACCTTCAAAAATATTTTTTAAAGTTTGAGTTTGTCCATCTAAACTCTGATAAGGATAAGTTAGATCACCATTTTCGTTTAAAGATAAAATTTTAGTATTATTATTTATGTAAGATTTTCTAATTCTTGCGTTTAATATAGTTGCTTCATATCTTGGATTAGTACCAATTAAAAATATTAAATCAGCCTCTTCAATTCCATTTATAGATGAGTTAAAAATATAATTTTCTCTTTTAGAAATGTTAATAAATCTATCATCTGTTCTTGACTCATAATTGTTATTATTAAGGGTTCTTTCAAAAAATTCTTTAAAAATATAACTGGTTTCCATATTGGTTAAATCTCCAACAAATCCACAAATTTTTTCCTTCTTTGTGTTTTCAAATTTAGATTTTATTATTTTATATACTTCCCCCCAGGATGCTCTCTCAAATTTTTTGTTATATTTAATAAATGGAGTATCTAAGCGTTGATGGAGAAGACCATCACATGCATATCTTGTTTTATCAGAAATCCATTCTTCATTAATATCCTCATTAATGATTGGCAACACTCTCTTTACTTCCCAATCATAAGTATCAACTCTTATATTTGACCCAATCGCGTCCATTACGTCAATTGTTTCTGTTTTTTTTAATTCCCAAGGTCTTGCCTCAAATACATAAGGTTTTGAAGTTAAAGCTCCAACAGGGCAAAGGTCTACTACGTTAGCTGATAGTTCTGATTGCATAGATTGTTCTAGATAAGTAGTAATTTGCATATCCTCACCTCTACCAATAGCTCCTAGTTCTGGTACACCTGCAACTTCAGTTGCAAATCTAACACATCTTGTACAATGTATGCATCTTGTCATTTGTGTCTTTATTAATGGTCCCATATTTTTTTCAGGAACTAATCTTTTATTTTCTTTGAATCTTGATTTATCTACTCCATAATACATAGATTGATCTTGTAAATCACATTCACCACCTTGATCACATACAGGGCAGTCTAAAGGGTGGTTAGCTAAGAGGAATTCCATAACACCTTTACGAGCCTTTTCAACAAATTCTGTATTTGTTTTTATATTCATTCCTTCAGCAGCTGGCATAGCGCACGAAGCAATAGGTTTAGGAGATTTTTCCATTTCAACTAAACACATTCTACAATTTCCAGCTATTGATAATTTTTCATGATAACAAAATCTTGGAATTTCTACTCCAGCTTTTTCACATGCCTGAAGAACGGTTAATCCCTCTTCTACTTCAATATCAATATCATTTACTTTTAGTTTAAGCATTTTTTTTATCCAATAAGTGTTGATCAACTAAGTAAGGAATATTATTTTTTTTCTGAACAATAGGATCTAAATTATTTCTCATTATAATTTCTTTTTTAAAGTGTCTTAAAAGACCCTGAACTGGCCATGAAGATCCTTCTCCAAATGCACAAATTGTATGACCTGCTATTTGATTAGTTACATCACCTAACATGTCTACTTCATCTTTTGTTGCGTCACCTTTTGCCATTCTCTCCAGCATTCTCCACATCCAACCAGAACCTTCTCTACAAGGTGTACATTGCCCACAACTTTCATGTTTATAAAATCTTGCTATTCTTGCCATGCATTTAATTATGTCCTGGTCTTTATTAATGACTACAATTCCTGCAGTTCCTAACCCGCTTTTTTCAGCCATAAGTGAGTCAAAATCCATAGTTAATGTTTCACATTTTTCTTTTGGTATTAGTGGCATTGATGAGCCACCTGGAATTACTGCTTGAAGATTATCCCAACCTCCGATAACACCACCTGCATGAACTTCGATTAATTCTTTTAAAGGAATGTTCATTTCTTCCTCTACGTTACACGGGGTATTTACATTTCCAGATATACAAAATATTTTTGTCCCTGTATTTTTTTCTCTTCCAAGAGAAGCAAACCATTTTCCACCTCTTCTAAGAATTGTTGGGACTACAGCTATAGTTTCTACATTGTTGATAATTGTTGGACATCCGTAAAGACCAACCAGAGCTGGAAATGGTGGTTTTAATCTAGGTTGTCCTTTCTTACCCTCTATACTTTCTAATAAAGCAGTTTCCTCTCCACAAATATACGCACCGGCGCCATAGTGAATATATATATCTAAATCCCAACCAGTGCCTGCTGCATTTTTACCTAATAATTTTTTTTCATAAGCTTCATCAATAGCTGTTTGAAGTTTTTGACCATCAACAAAGTATTCACCTCTGATATAAATATAACAAACATGTGCTTGAACTGCGTATGATGCTATTAAACAACCTTCTATTAATTTATGTGGCTCAAATCTTAAAATGTCTCTATCTTTGCACGTTCCTGGTTCTGACTCATCTCCGTTTATAACTAAGTAATGTGGTCTAGAACCTACTTCTTTAGGGGCAAATGACCATTTTAAACCTGTTGGAAATCCAGCGCCACCCCTTCCTCTAAGTTGAGAATCTTTAATTTCATTAATAATCCAGTCTCTACCTTTGTCTGTAATTTCTTTAGTGTTAACCCAATCACCTCTACTTTGAGAAGAAACAACATCAGAACCCATATCGTTATATAAATTTTTAAATATTCTATCTTGGTCTTTAAGCATTTTTATAATCCATTAATGTTTTCCTGTTATTTTCAGGTTCATTATTTATTCTTCCTCTATAAGAACCTGGTTTTGGTGTTTCTCCTTTTAAAATCTTATCTAAAATTTTCAGTGTTTTTTCTTTATCTAAATCTTCATAATACTCATCGTTAATTTGCATCATAGGTGCATTGACACATGCTCCTAGGCATTCCACTTCCATCCATGAACAACTTTTATCACTTGATAATTCAAATTCATTTTCAGATATTTTTTCTTTACACGCTTCGACTAATTTACTGGCTCCTCTTATCATGCAAGGAGTTGTTGTACATACTTGTATAAAATGTTTTCCAACAGGAGATAGATTATACATTGTATAAAAAGTTGCTACCTCATAAACTTTTATGTAAGGCATATTTAAAAATTTTGCTATATATTTCATTGCAGCTAAAGGTATCCAATTTGCATTCTGTCTTTGAGCAATATAAAGTAATGCCATAACAGCACTTTGTTGTTTACCCTTGGGATATTTTGATACAATTTTTTTAGCAGCATCTAATGATGAACTACTAAATTCAAAATTTTCTGGTTGATTTTTTGCTGGTCTCCTTAAACTCATCTATCTACCTCACCAAATACAATATCAAGAGAACCTAATACCGCAGGAACATCAGCCAACATGTGTCCTTTAATTAAATAATCCATGGATTGTAAGTGTGAAAATCCTGGGGCTCTTATTTTGCATTTATAAGGTTTACTTGATCCATCAGATATTAGATACACACCAAACTCTCCTTTTGGTGCCTCAACAGCTGTGTATATTTCATCTTTTGGAACTCTATAACCTTCTGTAAAAAGTTTAAAATGGTGAATAAGTGCTTCCATAGATTGTTTTATCTCTTTTTTAGGTGGTGGACTAATTTTTCCATCTAAAGATTTAATTGGTCCTTTTTCTATTTTTGATAAACATTGTTTAATTATAAACACACTCTCTTTCATTTCCTCTATTCGACACAAATATCTGTCATAGCAATCTCCATTTTTTCCAACTGGTATTTTAAAATCTAAATTTTCATAACAATCATAAGGTTGAGATTTTCTTAAATCCCACGGTACTCCTGATCCTCTGATCATTACCCCTGAAAATGAATAATCTAGAGCATCTTGTTTAGTAACTACTCCAATATCAACATTACGCTGTTTAAATATTCTATTATCTGTCAGTAAACTTTCTAAATCATTAATTATTTTTGGAAAGCTTTCACAAAAATTAGCAATATCTTCCTCAAGTCCTTGTGGTAGGTCCTGATGAACTCCACCAGCTCTAAAATAATTTGCATGAAGCCTAGAACCAGATACTCTTTCATAAAAACCCATTAACTTTTCTCTTTCCTCAAATCCCCATAAAGTTGGTGTTAATGCTCCAACATCCATTGCTTGCGTTGTAACATTCAATATATGGCTTAAAATTCTTCCTATTTCACAAAATATAACTCTTATGAATTGAGCTCTAATAGGAACGTCAATTTTAAGAATTTTCTCCACTGCCAGTGCGAATGCATGTTCTTGATTCATTGGTGCTACATAATCTAATCGATCAAAATAAGGTACGGCCTGCATATAAGTTTTATTTTCAATTAATTTTTCTGTACCTCTATGTAATAAACCAATATGAGGGTCAGCTTTTTCAACAACTTCACCATCTAGTTCTAAAATCAATCTTAAAACACCGTGAGCAGCTGGATGCTGTGGTCCAAAATTTAAATTTAAATTTTTAATTTTTTTTGTCATTATTATCTATTTCATCTTTAATATATTTTGTTCCTTCCCAAGGACTTTCATAATCAAAGTTTCTAAAGTTTTGTTCTAATTTCACTGGTTCACTAATCACTTTTTTTTTATCTTCGCTGTACCTGACTTCTGAATGACCTGTAAGTGGAAAATCTTTTCTTAGTGGATGTCCTTCAAAACCATAATCTGTCAATATTCTTCTTAGATCGGGATGGTCTTTAAAAGATACACCATACATATCAAATACCTCTCTTTCCATCCAATTAGATGACGGAAACACGCTAGTTAAAGAGGGTATTACTTCATGCTCTGAAATAGTATACTTTAAAACTAATCTTTGATTAAATTCATGGCTTAAAAACAAGTATACTACCTCAAATCTTTGATTCCTTTCAGGATAGTCAACTACTGTTATATCAATTAGCTGTTTAAATTTAGTATCATTATTTGTTTTTAAAAATAGACATATGTTAACTAAATCATCTTTATCTATCTCAAGATAGATTTGGTTATGCTTAATTTCTGATTTATTAATCTTTGTAGTAAGTTCCGAATTAATTTTTTTTTCTAAATCTTCTAAATTTTTCATAATTATCTAATAAAAGAACCTTTATCTCTAATTTTTTTTTGCAATTGTAATATTCCATACAATAAAGCCTCTGCTGATGGAGGACACCCTGGTACATAAACATCTACTGGTACAATTCGATCACAACCTCTTACTACCGAATAAGAATAATGATAATAACCACCACCATTCGCACAACTTCCCATCGAAATTACATATCTAGGTTCTGGCATTTGATCATATACCTTTCTAAGTGCAGGCGCCATTTTATTAGTTAAGGTACCTGCTACAATCATTACATCAGACTGTCTTGGTGAAGCTCTTGGTGCCGCCCCAAATCTCTCAAGATCATATCTTGGCATGGATGTTTGCATCATTTCAACTGCACAACAAGCTAGTCCAAATGTCATCCAATGAAGTGATCCAGATCTTGACCAATTAATTAGATTATCAAGTGATGTAGTTATAAATCCATTTTTACTAAAATCGTCTGCAAGTTGTTTAAACTCCTCTGGAACTTGATCTATTTTATTGTTCATTAAATTTGTAATTTTATTCCCAGTCTAAAGCGCCTTTTTTCCATTCATATATAAAACCAATTGTAAGAATGAATAAAAAAATCATCATTGATGAAAAACCAAGTAATCCGATATTGCCAAGAGAAATTGCCCATGGAAATAGAAAGGCTATTTCCAAATCAAATATGATGAATAAGATTGCAACTAAATAAAATCTAACATCAAACTCAAGTCTAGAATCTTCGAATGGTTCAAATCCACATTCATAAGCAGATAGCTTTTCTGGATCAGGTTTTTTTGGCGATAGAATAAAATTAATTACCACAAACGCACAGCTTAGTCCTAAAGCTATGATAAGGAATATTATTATGGGTAAGTAATCTTTTAGAAAATCAGATAACATGAATGCCTATATATCAGGTTTTATTTGTTGTTGAAGTGTAGATACGTCACATTTTAAATAAAAAAAAAGATAACAAATTCAATTACTTACATGCAGTAGGCTAAAAAACTCAACAATTTCAACAATTTAATATTTTACCAAAGAATCGAATAATTAGTGGGAGTTAAGGTACTCGGAAACTCGACCTATCACATGAAATGCCATCTATAGAGCCAACTGAAATATCCCCTCCCCCAACTTATGTCATTTTTGGTAGATAGTAAAGGATACTAACAATTGTCTACATAAATTTAACAAATTTCTCTAATACTGAGCCAAAAATTATAACCAAATTTGAGTATATTATCCTTCATCAAAAGATTAACATAAGAAAAAGCGTAAAATAACTTTTTATGATCACTTTTTAAAAATATTAATAATCGATCAAAATTAGTTAAATCTCATTAAACTATGAACTTAAATATATATAGTTTATTTATTAACTTAATAAGGAAAATATATTTAATTTGTATTCGTTAATTTAGTTAAAAAATATGTACCAAGATAGGTTTTTAATTGATTTCATTTCAACTACATTAAGTAAATTATTTGCAGGCATTGGAATAATTTTCTTTAATTTTATAATAATTAATTTTTCAAATAAAGATACACTAGGTATTTTAATGATGGCAATATCATTAATAGCATTCTTAAGTATATTTTCAAAATTTGGGCTAAATCACGCTTCCCTTCGATTGGCAAGCATTTATTTCGAAAAGAAAGATAAAAAAGCAATTATAGAATTAATCTTATATGTGATTTTTGTTTCTGGAATCATGAGTATAATTTTTACTTTAATTATTTTTATCTTTGAAAAATATATTGCTTCAGAACTTTATAACAACATAAAACTTCTTGAAATTTTAAAAATTTTTGCAGTTTCGTTGCCATTTTATACTTTTATACAAATACAAAAGTCTTTATTTAAATCATTTAAATTACCAGCTCTATCTAATTTTTCTGACATAGGTTCAATATTATTTTTTTGCAGTTTATTAGTTCTGATTTCTAATTATATTAATTTACATATTACTCTCTATAAGATTTCATTATTTTTTTTATTGTCATGCATCTTAATTTTTATTTTGAATAATTTGATTTTATTTCAGTCCTCAAAAACAAATTTAGTAAATGTTACTAGTAAATCAACCATTGATTTAAAAAAAAATTTATTAAAAACATTACCGGATTATTTTACTATTGATTTTGTTAATTATACATTGGTATGGGGATCTATTTTTATTTGTACATTTTTTTATAAACCAGAGATAATTGGTTCGTTTAGTTCTGCATATTGGTTTGCTTACTCATTACTTTTTTTTCCTTTAATTCTTAATTCAATTTACGCTCCAAATTTTGCTATAAATTCAGATAAAAATAATAAAATTAAACAAAAAAAAATTTTTACACAAAATAGAAATATATCTTTAATAATTACATTCCCAATATTTTTTATTATCTTTTTTTTTTCTGATTTTTTTTTAAA
>CACOMI010000006.1 GCA_902628275.1 uncultured Pelagibacteraceae bacterium
TTTGCTGATTAATGAATTCATTAATTTTTACCCAACCTTTCTCTTAAGATATCTCTATCTTTTTTAGCATCACCACAAGAGTTAACGATTATAATTGTATCTTTGCTTAATTTTGGCGCGATTTTTATTGCCTCAGCAAATGCATGACTTGGTTCTAAACTTGGATTAAGTTTTTCAAATTTAGTTACCATGGCATGTGCTTTTAATGCTTCTTCATCAGTTGCATAAGTGTATCTAGCTCGTTTTGTATCTTTTAAAAAACAATGTATTGGACTTACGCCTGGGTAATCCAATCCAGCACTAATTGACTCAGTGTTATTAATTTGACCTTCATTGTTTTGACAAACATAAGAAGCTGCACCATGTAAAATTCCAATTTTAGCATTTCTACTTAAAGGAGCGGCATGCAGTTTTGATTTTTTTGGACCTCCTGCCTCTACACCAACTAACTCTATTTGCGATTTGTTAAAATCTATAAATTCACTCCAAAAGCCATATGCTGAACTTCCACCACCCACACAGTTAATTAATTTAATTTTTTTAGGAATTTTTTTAAATTCTTGTTTAATTTGTATTTTTAATTCTCTTGAAATTTGTGCTGTACTCCATCCACAAATTTTTACAAATATATTTGGACCAACTGTGCTTCCAACACACATATGTGTAGTATCACAATTTGATACCCAATATCTCATACACTCACTGACTGCATCAACCAAAGTTTGACTGCCTGAATATACGGGAACTATTTCAGCACCATTTTTTCTTATAGCATCACAATTTGGTTTTTGTCTTTTTATATCTTTTGCACCCATGAAAATCTTACATTTGAGACCAAATTTTTTTGCAGCCATACTTAACATTTTACCAGCATAACCAGCACCAGTATCACCAACTATATATTTTTTCCCCATAGCCTTGCAAATTAAGGCATGGACAGTTGCATTGTATATTTTGTGGGCACCACCATTAGCTTCCGATACAACTTTGGCCCATATTTGAGCACCGCACAAATGATTAGATAAATTTTCCAATTTTACAAATGATGTGGGTGATCCTATATAATTCTTAATGTAATAATCTCTCTTTTTTAAAAATTTCTTATTATTTCTTAATTTTGAAAACTCCCGTGTTAGGTCCTCTACAGGTTTTTTTAAAGTCTCTGGAATAAAACTTCCTCCAAACCTACCACCCCAAAAACCGTTATGATCATGCTGGTCAATTAGAGGAATTTTTTTTTTAAGTTTCATTTTTCAATTTATTAAAGTTGTTTAAAAAAAAATCTATTTTGGATGTATCTTTTAATCCAGAAGTTTCTAAGCCTCCAGATAAATCTAAATAATTAGCAATTTTCTCATAATTTTTTAGATTATCGTCAAATTTTATATTACCAGCTAGCATTAATTCCTTATTTAATTTGATATTTTTAATCAAATTATGATCAAAGCTCTGACTTTTCTCATAACCTTTACTATCAAATAAATAAATATCTGTTACGTCAAAAAAGGATTTATATCCGTGAACATCAGACCCATCTTTAATTGTTAAAGCTGTAATAATCTTCTTTTGATATTTTTGTTTTATATTTTTAATTGTATCAGGAGTGCAGTCATACAATTGATAATAATCAAAAGGTAAATTTTTTATTTCTTCTAAAATCTCGTTGTTAGGTTTTACTAAAACAGCAACAAATTTACTTTTGTTTTTTTTAACATTTAATAATTTTTTTAAAGAGCTAAGTTCAACATATCTTGAACTCTTTGGGTAATTGCAAATGAAGCCGATAAATTTTGGAGGATAGGGATGATTTATTATGTAATTTAAAGTATCAGAATCTTTAATACCACAAATCTTACAACCTATGATCATCTGTTTAAATGATCAGCAAGTTTTTTAATGTTGTTTTTTATGTTACCTTTTGTTAAAGATCTCCCCATAACAATACCAGAAACCTTATTTCTAAAAGCTTGTTTAGGAGTCATTATTCTTTTTTGATCATTGGAACTATCACCTGGTAATCTTATTCCTGGAGCTATGATTAATAAATTTTTGTATTTATTTCTTATCATTTTTGCCTCATGAGCTGAGCAAATCATTCCATCGCAACCTGATTTCTTAACTAATGAAGCTTGTTTTAAAACTAACTGTTTTACTTTTGTATTATAACCTATTTCTTTAAGAGATTTGTCATTTAGACTTGTTAAAATTGTAACGACTAATATTTTTAAATTTTTATTTATTTTTTTTGCGTTTATTTTTACACTCTTAAGCATTTCTAAACCACCGTTGGCATGTACTGTAATATATTTGCATTTTTTTAAATCTTTTAAACTATTTATAGCTGACACTGCAGTTTGAGGGATATCATTTATTTTTAAATCTAACCAAAAATCTTTTTTAAATTTTTCTAAAAATTTTCTGCCATTTTTTGAGTAAAAAAATTGAAGACCAAATTTTGGAATTATTTTTAGTTTTCTTGAGTAAGTTTTATTTATAATTTTTTTTATTTCATCTAAATTTGAAGTATCACAAGCAACAAAAATAGTTTTATTCTTCATAATTTAATTTTTTAAACAACTCTTTAGACATTTTAAAGTTAATAGTTTTTTTTTGAGGAGTATTTACCTTTTCACCTGTTTTTGGATTTCTAGATATTCTTGCTTTTTGAATTTTTGTTGAAAAAACTCCAAAACCTCTGAGCTCAACCCTGTCTCCTCTCCTGAGTGCTCTTTTGATTTCATTAAGGATTATTTCTGTAAACTTATCCAAGTCTTTTTTTAAAAAATTCGGATAGTTCTGTGAGAGTTGTTTTAAAAGCTTAGATTTTACAATGGCCAAATTAAATCTTCTTTAAATTATTCTTTATCCTCTTCTTTTTTTTTTAAGTCTTCAGATAATGATGAAAAAGGAAGATTTTTACCAGATCCTTCAGACCCATATTTTTCTAAAGCCTCTTTTTTTTCAATTTCCTCTAATAATTTAATACTTAATGTAACTTTTCTTTTTTTTAAATCTATTTCAGCTATTGCACAATCCAATTTTTCCCCACCTGTCCATCTACTAGGACGGGCATCTGCTGAATTTATTGCTATCGCCGATTTTTTTATTATGAAGTCCATTTCACATCCCTCAGGTCTTACAGTTAAACCCTTGTTATCCGTAGAAATAACTTTGACCGTTATAGTTTGGTTTTTGGATTTATCTTTAAACCAATCAAATGGATCTGGTTGCGTTTGTCTCATCCCAACACGAATTTTCTGCTCTGATGGTTTAATTTCTAACACTTTAACTTTAATTTTGTCGCCTTTTTTGTATTTTAATAATTCATCTTCTCCATTATTTAAATACGTTAAATCATTACAATGAAGAAAAGCATCAACATCTAAATTTTCAATTTTAACAAATAAAGAATATTCATTTTTATTTACAATTTCACCATCTACAACTGTATCAACGGGATATTTTTTCTCAAAAATTTCATAAGGATTTTCTTGAGTAAGTCTGTGTGAAATAGCAACACGTCTTTTTTCCTTATCAATTTCCGTAATAACACAATTAATTTCATCTCCAACTCTAAACATTTTTTTTGCTGAAATATTTTTTTTATTCCAACTAAGCTCACTTGAGTGAAGTAGTGTTGTTAGGCCTGGTTCTAATTCACAGAATGCTCCAAAATCCATGATTTTAACTACCTTAACTTTATAGATTTTATTTAATTCATAATTTTCAATATGCTCAAAAGGGTCTGGGGATAATTGTTTGACAGAACATCCAACCTGTAATTTTTCTTTATCAACACTAATGACCTTTAAGTCATGCTTCTCACCAATATTAAATACTTCGTCAGGATGATTTACTCTTGAATACGAAATTTCTTGTAAGTGAACTAATACGTCTAATTCACCATTAACATTAAAGAAGCAACCAAATGAACTATAGCCTTTAACCTCTGCATCCTTAATTACATCTCCAATTTTATATTTTTCAATTATTTTAGCTTTATCCTCTTTTTTAAATGAAGAAATAATTTCTCTTCTAGATACACAAGCATTTCCTCTTACTTTATCTAACTTAATTAATGCAAATTTTTGTGGTTCGTTCATTAAATGGCTAATATCTTTTAGTGGTTTGTCACTAATTTGTGATCCAGGCAAAAACATTAAAGAACCTGTATCAATATGTTCTACTATGCATCCTCCTTTGCATTTAGATGTAATTTTTCCCATAATTGGTTGGTTCTTCTCGTATGCTTCAACTAATTTATCCCATCCTTTAATTTTTTGAGCCTTACTAGCTGAAACCAAAACTTCACCATTTTTATCTTCTATTTTTTCCAGTAAAACAGGTATAGTTTCTCCAACTTTAATTTTTTCTGATAAACCCATACTTTTCAATTCATTAATATCAAGTACTGGTTCAGATTTTAAACCTTCTACAAATAGAAAAACAAACTTTTCTGTAACTTTGTTAATCTTTCCATCAATGATTTTACCTTCTTCAATTTGGACTTTCGAAAGTTGGCTATTTAATAATTTTTCAAATTCTTGTGAGGCTGGACTTGTTAGATCTTTATATATTTCCATTAATTTTTAATTTTCCTATCTATTATTTTTTTTATTTTCATGAAACAGGAGCTTATAGATTCAGAAGATGAATTTATCAAGTACATATCTTTTGTTATTTTTAGTGGTGAAATTTTCCTATTTTTGTCGCTTTTATCTCTATTTTTGATGCTTTTTAGAACCTCATCAAAGGATATTTTATTATTTTTTACCTTAAGTTCTTTATATCTCCTCATAGCTCTTACTTTAGCATTGGCAGTTATAAATATTTTTACATCTGCATCTTTTACCACCACAGATCCGATATCTCGACCGTCTAAACATGATCCAGAATATTTTTTTGGAGGGTTATAAGCACATTTTAATTGAAAAGTATGAACTAATTTTCTTATTTTTTTATCTTTAGCAATTATTGATGCAACAGTAGCAACATTATCTGTTAGCAAATTTTTATTTTGTAGGTCTTTAATTCTTAATTTATTAATTTTTTTCTTAATAAATTTATAATTAAATTTTTTATATTCAGTAATTTTTATATTTGCGACATATCTATAAATACGTCCTGTATCAAGATGTAAAAGATTATAATGTTTAGAAATAAGTTTTGCTTGTGTCCCTGCACCAGCTGCCGCAGGAGAGTCGATTGATATTTTTAAAATATTCTTTCGTTTTAACATTATTTTTTTAAATCATTAATAATTTTCAAGAAATTAGGAAAAGATGACTTTATTGAATCTCTATTATATATTTTCCAATGACCCCCAAATGATAATGCTGCAATAACGCTAGTCATAAATACTCTGTGATCTTTTAAATAATTTTTAATTATAATTTTTTTATTAATTTTTAATTTTGGATTACCAAAAATTTTAATAGAATTTTTTGTTACTTCATTTTTAACACCCATTTTATTTAAAATTTTTGATCCCCATTTTAGTCTAGGACTTTCTTTTTGATTTAATTCTTCTAAATTTTTAAAATAAGAAATTCCATTTGCCCTGGCAGCTATTAGGAAAATTACTAAAAATTCATCTATCGCACTTGCATTTAACTTAGTTGGACAGTTAATCGGTTTGATTAATTTTGAATTTTTAATTTTAATATCAGAAATTTTTTCACCTTTATAAATTTTTTTGTTTTGAAAAATTATCTTTATTCCCATTTTTTTTAAAATAGTGATAATACCAATTCTCGAGGGATTGATGTTCACATTTTTTATTACTAATTCAGAATCATTTGAAAGGGCAGTAAGGACCATAAAAAAAGCGCTAGAACTTATATCCGAGGGAATATTGTAATTTAACTTTTTAATTTTATTCACTTTTTTAACTTTTATAAAATCAAAATTTTTTATGCTTTTAACTTTAATAGGTAAGTTTAAATTCTTCATCATTTCTTCTGTATGATTTCTACTTTTCTTTGCTTTTATTAATGTTGTACCATTTGCACGTAAGGCTCCAAGAATTACTGCACTTTTACATTGAGCTGAACCTCTTCTTTCAAAATATTTAATTGATTTAATATTTGAAGATCCTGATACCTCTAAAGGTAAATTTTTATTATTTTTTAATTTAAATTTTGCGCCAAATTTAGTTAAAGGATCGGAAATCCTTTTAAAGTCTCTTCGCGATAGACTTTTATCTCCAGTGAGTTTTATAGGGTGAGTAGTATTGATTAATAATCCCAATATAAGTCTTCCAAGAGTTCCAGAATTTTGAGCATTAATTTTTATATTTTTTTTATATTTGTATCCGTCTATACCTTTGCCGTATACAACACACACATTTTTTTTTAAAATAGTTTTTATTCCTAATTTATTAATTGCATTTATTGCAGCTAAGACATCTTCAGAAATTAATAAGTTTTTGGCTTTTGATATACCATTTGCTAGAGATGCAAACAAAATCCATCTAATACTTATACTTTTATCACCACTAATATAAATTTTTTTTTTAAATTTTCTTATTTTATTTTTAATTGTTACAGTGTTTGACATCGAAAATTAATTGAATTTAAAATTATCACCAAAATATGCATTTTTAGCATTAATATTTTTCACTAAATTTGATGGAGTGTCTTGGGCTATAATTTTACCATTACTAAGAATCATAGCTACATCAACACAAGCAAGTAAATCTCTGGCTTGGTGATCACATATGCATATTGTAATTTTGCTTTCGTTTTGTAAATTAACAATTATTTCTTGTAACATTTTAATTGTTAGTACATCTAAAGCTGCAAAACATTCATCTAAAAGTAGGACTTTTGGCTCACTTAATAACGATAAAGCGATTACTAACTTTTTTTTTTGTCCACCAGATAAAAATTTTGCTTTTATATTTTTCAAATTTTCTAGTTCAAATTTAGAAATTAAGTAATTTATTCTTTCAGATCTATAATTTTTATTATCTATTACAATTTCACTTATTGCTTTTAAATTATCATGTAATGTTAGGTCATTAAAAAAACCACCATATTGTGGAACATATCCAACTTTAAATTTTTTTGTTCTAAGATATATTGGATATCTTGTTACATCCTCTCCAGCTATTTTTATTTTACCGTTTCTTGGAACTATTAACCCCGTTATAAGATTAAAAATTGTAGATTTTCCAACTCCATTTGGGCCTAACATTCCAAAAATCTGTCCCTCATTAATTTTGAAACTTATATTTTCTAATATTTGTCTATTTCCATAAGAGAGAGAAACATTTTCAAAATCCACAATCGTATTAACATTTTTAAATGACTTTATTCTAAATTTTTTTATAATTGCCATACTAACTCTTGCTTTTAATATTTACTTTTTTTTTATTTTCATACATATATATTTTAGTATCTTTTGTTTTTATATCCATTTCTATAACATCAGCTTTAAGAATATTATTAATATTTGTATAGATTACATCTTTAGAAATAATCATAGTATTTCTTATTAGAGAAAAGTCGAGATATTCACCTAAAATTTTGTTATCTAGATAATTGATTATTACATTTTTAGAAAAAATAGTATCATAATTCTCCGAATTATATTTGCCAAAATTAGAAGTAATTGTAACAATTTCTGAATTTTTCAATTTAATTAAAGCGCTTACATTAGTTAAATATATTATATTTGGTTTCTTGTAATCAATTTCGCCCTGTAAAGCATTGATTATGTATTCATTGCCATCAGTATCTTTTGTTGTGTAATTTACATCTTTAATAATGTTTGAGTTAGTTTGTAAATTTTCTATTTTTTCTTGATCTTTTATTATTTCTATTTTTTCATTTGTCTTATCGTTTTTAACAATAAAAATAACAAAAATTACTGATAAAAATAATACTATAAAAAAAATAATAATTTTTTTTTTTAAACTCATTTAAGAGATATTAGATTGAAGTATAGTATGTACGTGGATAACACCTATTGTAGTTAAAGGTTTTTGTTTATTATTTACAATAAGTGAAGTAACTTTTTTACTATTCATTATTGATAAGGCTTTTGCAGCTAATTCGTTTTTATCAACAAATATTGGTTTTTTAGTCATTATTTTTTTTACTGGCAAATTTTGAAAATTTGTATTTTTCTCACTAAATCTTCTTATCTGACCATCTGTTATAATTCCAATAGTTTTTTTTTTTAAATTTTGAACTATTAAAATACCTAATTTTTTTTTACTTAATATTTTTAAAGCTTTTTTCATTTGCAAATTTTCATTAACAAAAGGTATTTTTTTACCTGTAACCATAATGTCCTCAACAGTTTTTAATTGCGCACCTAAACTCCCTGCAGGGTGTAGTTTTTTAAAATCCATTTTATCAAATTTTTTATAATTCATGGTTGCTATTGCTATCGCATCACCAAGAGCAAGTTGTGCTGTCGTGCTTGATGTTGGTACAATTCCACCTGCTTCAGTAACTTTTGGAGTTTTAAGTTTAATATCTGATGCTTTATACAAAATAGACTCTGTTCTTGAAACTATTCCTATTAGTAAAATTTTATTTCTTTTTGCATACTGAATAATATTTTTTAATTCATTGGTTTCTCCTGAATTACTAATAAGTATTAAAATGTCCTTTTTTGAAATCATCCCAAGGTCACCATGAGAAGCCTCACTAGCTGAAATACTAAATGAAGGAGTTCCAACAGAAGCAAGTGTAGCAGCAATCTTTGATGCGATAAGTCCACTTTTTCCAACACCGCATAGGATTACTTTTGATTGACACTTTGAAATTTGAATTACAGCTTGATTGAAAGCATTGTTAAGATTTTTTTTAAGATTTTGAAGAGCTTTAATTTCTAAATTAATTACGTTTTTAGCAGATGTTATAAACTCTTTTTTAACCATTAATGTGACCAGATATCATCTTTAAATAAAGCTAGATCAAGATTTACTCTCGTTTTTAAAAAATTTAGGCACTCAAAGTATAACTCAATTCTATTCTCTCTCTCCAGTATTTTTTTTAGCTCATTATGAATTTTATGTAGATAAATTACATCATTTGCACAATATTTAAGTTGTGCTGGAGTAAGTTCTCCTCCAAAATCAGAATTTTGAAATTGTTTACTTATATCTACGTTAACAAATTCTTTTATTAATGTTTTTAATGAATGATTGTCAGAATAAGATCTTGCTAATTTTGATGCAATTTTGGTGTCTAAGATATTATTAGTTTCAGTTTTTAAATAATATTTAATATGAGCAATATCTGCACGTCCATAGTGAAAAATTTTTGTAATTTTTTCATCATTAAGAATTTTTACTAAATTAGGAGCGTTATAATTATCTCGATCAAATTGAATTATATGAGCATCTGAATTTCCTGTAGAAATTTGAATTAAACACAAAGGATCTCTTCTTACATTTAGACCCATAAACTCTCCATCTACTGCTATTATATTGCCTAATTTCAAATGATCTGGTAGATCGTTTTTATGTAATTGAATATTATTACTCATTTTAAACATATATATATGAAAGCAAAAAATTGTCTAATTTTTGGTGGTAGCGGTCAAATTGGCAGAAACTTAATAAGAAAACTTACCAGCAACAATTATAGAGTAACTGTTGTGACAAGAAACAGTCATCAAAAGAGCTATATTATAAAAACGCAAGCAAATGCAGGATATATTGATATTGTTGAAGCAAATATTTTTGATGAAAAAAAAATAAGAGTCCTTTTTGAAAAAGCTGACATTTGTATCAATTTAGTTGGAATTTTATATGAGCAAAAAAAAGGTAATACATTTTCAAATATTCATACAGTTTTTCCTTCATTGTTAGCAAAACTTTGTAAAGAATATAATTTAAAACATTTTATACATCTATCTGCATTAGGTATTAATGAAGCTAAAGATTCTAAGTATGCTTTAAGTAAGCTAGAGGGAGAGAATAAAGTTTTAAAAAATTTTCCTTTAGTTACTATACTGAGGCCTTCTATTGTATATTCTGTGGATGATAACTTTACAACTAATTTAATGACATTATTAAATAGACTTCCCGTATTCCCACTTTACTATAATGGAGCAACAAAATTTGCACCTATTCATTGCTCAGATTTAACACATACAATTCATCATGTAATTTCAAATAATGTTTATTCTAAAATTATTGAATGTGTAGGTCCTGAAATTATTACTTTTAAAGAAATTATTAAAAAATTATTAAATCTGATTGGAAAAAAAAGGCTGTTATTACCTTTCCCTTTGCCGTTAGCAGAATTTTCTGCAAGATTTTTTGAAATTATGCCAAAACCTTTGCTGACAAGAGATCAATTGAAACTTTTAAAGTACGACAATATTCCAACAGGAAAGTATAAAACTAATTCAGAAATTGGAATAACTAGTTTGAAATATTTTGATCAAGAAGTAAAAAAGTATTGTTATATGTGGAGAGAAGGTGGACAATTTTCAACTGAAAAATATAATTCTGACAATGATTTAGATACTAGAGTTAGCTAAAATTTAAGCTGATTTAATTTTTTTATTTATAAACTCTGGAACTTCTTCTTTATCTGTTAAATCTTCTTTTTTACCTTTGGGCTGATAAGCATATAAAAGATGTAATTTACAGTATGAAAAATCTTTTAGTGATGATCTTCCACAGAAATAAAAAGATTTTTCATTTGGATGACCTATTGGCCATTTACATGAATTCTCATCTAATTCCTCTAGTTGTTTAGGATTTTCAGGTTCAAAATCTTTATCAATAATCAGAGATTTAAATTTACTTTTTCTTCCTCTTCTAGATCTAGTGTTCTTTTCACCTATAGCGTTTTCAAAGTTTTGATTTGAGGTTGCTGATCTTGTTTTAATTTTAGCAGATAAATTTAGTCTATGAGCTTTACCTATAACAGCATTTCTACTTATACCACCGATTATTTCTGCAATTTGACTAGCCGTGTTTCCCTTGCCCCAAAGCTCTTTAAGTTTTTCTACTTTTTCTTCTGTCCAGCTCATAATCAATATGTTGTATACAATTTATAAATAACAACAATATACAGTTAAAAAATTAATTTAAACAATTTAAAAATAGGACTTATCAACAATAATATACCTGCTAAGTTTTATATATTTTCAATCCTAACTTGTATTAATAATGAAACTTTATAAAACAAATTTTATTTATGAGTTATTTAGCAAAAAACTATAATAGAAAAAAAATTTCCTTTAAGTATGGAAAAGGAAGTTATTTGTATTCTATTGATAACAAAAAATATTTGGATTTTGTCCAAGGAATAGCTGTAAATTCTTTAGGACATGCTCATCCAAGACTTATTAAAGCTATAAAAGATCAATCAAAAAAATTATGGCACGTTTCTAATGCATTTCAAATTCCTGAGGGGGAAAAATTAGCTAAGAATTTATGTAAAAAAACTTTTGCTGACTATGTAATGTTTCAAAATAGTGGTGCAGAGGCTACTGAAGCAGCAATAAAAGTGGCAAGAAGATATTTTTATTCTATTGGCAAACCTTATAAAAATAGAATTTTATGTATAAAAAATTCATTTCATGGAAGAACACTTGCTGCAATTTATGCTAGTGGTTCAAAAAAAATGACAGAGGGTTTTGGACCTAAAATTCCAGGGTTTGATCATATTATTTTTAAAGATTCAAAACCTAGATTTCCTAAAATAAGAAGTAGAATTAAAAGAAGTACAGCAGCTATAATGGTCGAGACTATATTAGGTGAAGGGGGTATCAAAATAATTCCTGATAAATGTTTAAGATATTTAAGAAAGATTTGTAATGAAAAAAAAATACTATTAATTTTAGATGAAGTTCAATGCGGTATAGGTCGAAGTGGCGATTTTTTTGCATTTGAACAGTCAAAAGTAAAACCAGACATAGTGCCTATAGCGAAAGGTATTGGAGGAGGATTTCCGATTGGTGCAGTTCTTATGAACAAAAAGGTTGCAGTTGGAATGACAGCGGGTACCCATGGATCTACATTTGGTGGAAATCCATTGGCAATGGCCGTAGGAAATACTGTTATGGATATTGTCTCAAATAAAAATTTTTTAAATAACGTTAAAAAATCTTCAAGATATTTTTTATCAAATCTCAATAAAATAAAAAATCAATATCCTAAAATTATTAAAGAAATTAGAGGAAGAGGTTTACTAATTGGAATAAAGGTTTTTAAAGATCAAACAATTTTTATAAAAAAATTAATGGATAATAAGTTATTGACCATTCGTGCAGCTGAAAATGTAATTAGAATTTTACCTCCTTTAAACGTCAAAAAAAATGAGATAGGAAAAGCTTTAAAAATAATTACAAAAGTTTGCTCTGAATTAAAATAATTATGAAACATTTTATTAACTTAAAAGATATACCCTCAAAAGATCTTAGAAAAATAATCACTGATGCTAAGAAAAGAAAAAGATTAAGAAAAAAACAAAGTACCCTGGAGATAGATAAGGGGGCACCTTTAAAAGGAAAATTATTAATTCAAATGTTTGAAAAATCTAGTTTGCGAACAAGATTAAGCTTTTATCTAGCTATCAAACAACTTGGCGGTGGAACTTTAACTTTACGTTCCAACGAACTTCATTTAGGTCAAGGTGGAGAAAGTATTGCTGATACAGCTAAAATTCTCTCTACATATGGTGATGGTTTTATGATTAGAACTGATAGTGACAAAAAAATAGAGGACTTTAAAAAATATTTATCAATTCCAATTATAAACGGTCTAAGTCCATCGTCACACCCTACACAAGTTTTGTCTGATATTTTTACAGTTGAGGAAATAATGAAAAAACCTATTTCAAAATTAAATATTTGTTGGATAGGTGACTCAAATAATGTTTTGGATAGTTTAATAGCTGCATCGGTTAAATTTTCTTTCAAACTAAATGTCGGTTGTCCAAAAAAATTTGAACCTGGAAAAGAAGTAAGAAGTTGGGTCAAAAGAAATAATAAAAAAATTTTTATTTATAACGATGCCAAAAAGGCAGCGTCTATGGCAGATGTAATTTTCTCAGATAAGGTTGTTTCTTTAAATGATAAAGTTAATAAGAAAAAAAAAATACGATCATTTAAAAATTTTAAAATCGATAAAAAATTAATGAGTTTTGCAAAAAAAAATTGTATTTTTCTACACTGTTTGCCCAGAGGTGATGAGGTAACCGATAATGTTTTTTTGAGTAATAAATCCCATGTGTGGCAACAAGCGTTAAATAGAGTTCATGTACAAAAAAGTATTTTATTATATTGTTTTGGAAAATTAAGGTAGTGGCAAAGGGCTGTCTGCATTCTCATTTAAATATTTAATAACTGAGGCTCTATCTTTTTCTTTTCTAAGACCAGCATAAGCCATCTTTGTTCCCTTAATCCACTTAGCAGGTTTTATTAAAAATCCGTTTAATTCCTCAAAAGTCCAATTTTTTTCGTATTCCAATAAAGCTTTGGAATATTTATAATCCTCTATAGCACCAATTTTTCTTCCCACAACATTATATAAAGCTGGGCCTATAGCATTCTTTCCACCTTTAATAATTGAGTGACAAGCTGCACATTTTTTAAAAACTTTTTCACCATGGGCTATATCTCCCATTGCCAACAATGCTGCTATATCAATTTTTTCCTCATCTTTGTTTGTAGTAGAGATAGATACAGCGGATGACTCTACCTCAACTGAATAGCCTGGCTTATCAGGTTTGTCTACATGAAATATAACTTCAGACAATTTTCCAATGCCTATAACAATTAGGGCAACCATTAGAACTGCAGCAACTATTTTGTTTATTTCAAATGAATCCATTTTTATAAATTATGTTAGGAACGTATAGCATGATAAAACAAAAAATAGCTAAATTTTAGTGTATAAATTTGCCTCTATAGTAATTTAATGAGTATAATAATTTGAAAATGTAATGAAAACTTTAATAATTATACCTTCTAGAATGTCCGCAACTAGGCTACCAGGTAAACCTTTGTTAAAAATAAAAGGATTATCAATTATCTCGCATGTTTCAAAAAAAGCAGTAGAGGCCAATATTGGAGATGTGATTGTAGCTACAGAGGACCAAGAAATTATTGACGATGTTAAAAGTAATGGTTTCAATGCTATTCTAACAAGCAATAAACATAAGACAGGAACTGATAGAATTTATGAGGCACTTAAAAAATCAAATATTAAAGATGTTAATTTCATTATGAATTTACAAGGTGATGAACCAGCAATCGATATTAAAGATATATTGAGCTTGAATGAAAAAATGGTTAAAAATCTCTCAAATATAGGAACTCTTGCCGCAAAAATAAAAGATGATAAAAGCCTAAAAAATGAAAATATTGTTAAGGTCATCACTGAAAGTAATTTAGCAGAGGATAATTTTCCAAAGGGTATATCTTTTTTAAGAAAGTCTGAGAGAATTGATAATATTTATCATCATATTGGAGTTTATTGTTATTCAAAGGATTCATTAGAAAAATTCGTTCAACTAAGTCAATCAAAAAATGAAATAGTAAATCGTTTAGAGCAATTAAGAGCATTAGATAATAATATTGATATCAATGTTTCACTTTCCAAATCATCTCCAATAGGAGTAGATACTGAAGAAGATTATCTGGCCTTGAAAAAAATAATGGAATATAAGAATTGATGAGTAAAATTTATTTTCAAGGAACTTTTGGTGCATATTCTCATTTAGCGGCTCTTTCAATTGATCCTAAAGCTGAAATATTGCCATGTAAAACTTTTGATGATTGTTTTAATAAAGCATCTGAGGAACCTGAGAGTAGAATAATAATTCCAGAGTCAAATAGAATTACCGGTAACATTGGTATTGAATATCTAATATTTAAACATAGGCTCAATATTTATAAAGAGCACTTTCAAAAAATTGAACATAACTTATTAGGACAACCTGGTGCTAAATTAAAAGATATCAAAGAAGTATACTCGCATGCACAGGGTCTATCTCAGTGTTCAAAATTTATAAAAGAAAATAATTTAATTGAGCAAATTAGAGCTGATACGGCAGGATCTGCTGAAATGATTTCAAAAACAAAAAATATAAAACAATCTGCAATAGCATCTACCTTAAGTGCAGAAATTTATGGATTAGAAATACTTAAAAAAAATATAGAAAATGAGACTGGTAATTTAACAAGATTCTTAGTTATGGGAAAAAATATTTCTCAACCAGAATTTAAAGATAAAACCTACATAACTTCTTTTTTGTTTAAATTGAAAAGTAAACCAGCTGCATTATATCAAGCACTAAGTGGCCCATCTTTGAATGGTGTAAATTTAACTAAATTACAAAGTTATCCAGTAAAAAATAGTTTTGACTCATATTTTTTCTTATGTGATTTAGATGGACATATAGAAGATCCAAAAGTTCAGAAATCTCTTGAGGAGCTAGGCCTGCATTGTGAGGATTTTCACGTTCTAGGTGTTTTTGAAGCAGATAGTTTGAGACAAAAAAAATAAGAATCTTTTCTTGTAGATTAGAAATTTTAACTGCTATAATGTTTATGGAGGCTAGAGGTGAATGCTGCTTGAACCCGACCAGATCTTAACGGAAGCAGTCGTAGAGACAGTTATTCAGGTTCTAGTCTCCTTTTAGATATATGAATAATAACTCAAAAGTATTAGCATTAAAATATAGACCACAAAATTTTGACTCCCTTATTGGTCAAGAGGTTGTTGCTGAAACTATTACTAATTCTATCAAAGCTGACAAAATACCAAACGCTTATCTTTTCACCGGTATACGTGGTGTTGGCAAAACAACTACTGCAAGAATTGTTGCAAAAGCACTTAATTGTTTAAATGGTATTGATAATTTATGTAACGAAAATTTTTGTGAAAGCTGTAAATCTATAAGTGAGTCTAGTCATATAGATGTGCTTGAAATGGATGCCGCAAGCAAAACAAGTGTAGATGATGTTAGGGATTTAATCGAATTCTCAAGATATGGGCCGACTTCGGCTAAATATAAAATCTTCATTATTGATGAAGTACATATGTTAAGTAAATCAGCATTTAATGCTTTATTAAAAACTTTAGAAGAACCTCCAGAATACCTAAAATTTATTTTCGCAACAACAGAAATAAAAAAAATTCCAATTACAGTAGTATCTAGATGTCAAAGATTTGATTTATCCAGAATTAAATCATCAGAATTATTAGAATTTATTAAAAAAATTAAGGACAAGGAAAATGGAAAAATAACAGATGATGCTCTGAGGCTTATAGTAAAAATTTCAGAAGGCTCTGTTAGAGATGCCTTATCTTTGCTGGATAGAGCATTATTAAGTTTGGATGAAGGAAAAGAATTAGACTTAAATTCAGCTCAGAAAATTTTTGGGTATTTTGATAAATCTCAATTAATTGATTTGTTTGAGTTAATTTTAAAAGGTGAAGAAAAAAAAGTGATAAGTATTTATAGAAAAATTTATGACCAAGGTGTTGAACCAAAGGTTTTTATTAATGATTTCTTAGAGTTACTTTACTACTTTAAAAATATTAATTCTTTAACTTTAGAAAGTACAAACTTTTCATTAAATGATGAAGAATTTTCTAAAATTAAAAATTTATCAAATCAAATAGAATCAGAGGTATTAATATTATTTTGGCAATTTGTCATCTCTTCCCTCGAAGAGATAGATATAGTATCTAATCAGCACCTATCAATTGAGATGTTATTAATAAGACTAATGCATTTAAGTTCTATAAAATCTGAAAATAAAATTGAAAATGTTGAGGCTCAATTGAAGAGTGAAAATTTTGTAAAGAATACAGAAAATGAATTAACTTCTAAAACAATAAATCAAATTAAGAATGTTGCTCAAGAAGAAAAAATTAAACCAGAAGCTCAAACAGAAATTAAAGCAGAACACAAAATTAATATAAATGCATTTGAGGATTTAATTGAGATTTGTTCAAAAAAAAAAGAGATCAAACTTAAATACGAGTTAGAAAAAAATGTTAACCTTGTAAAATTTGAAAAAAATAGAATTGAAATATCTTTTAATGAAAGTTTAGACAAAGATTTTGTAAAAGATTTATCATCAAAACTTTTTGAATGGACTGGTGAAAGATGGATTATTACATTTAGTAAATTAAAAGGGCAAATGTCATTAAAGGATAAAGAAAAAAATTTAAAAAAACAATTAATGGATGAAATGAAAAATTCAAAAATATTTAAAAGTGTGATGGATAAATTTCCTGATGCCGAATTAATAGATGTAAATTCAAACAAAGATGGAGTTGATAATGACTGATTTTACTAAAATCTTAGATAAAGCAAAAGAACTCGAGGCAAAAATGAAAGAAAGCCAGCAAAAGATTAAGGAAATTAGAGTTGAAGGAATTTCGGGCTCAAATTCTGTAAAGATAACTTTGGATGGAGAGGGAGAGATGCAAACAATAAAGTTATCTGATGAAATTATGAAAGAGGACAAAACTATTATTGAAGATTTAATTGTTGCAGCACATAATAATGCTAAATCTCAACTTAAATCAAAAACAACTGAGGAAATTTCAAAAGCAACTGGAGGCTTTGGAATTCCTGGTTTTAAATGGCCTTTATAATAGATGCAAAACATCAGTGAGATAGAAGAATTAATTAAATTAATTTCTAAACTTCCTGGTTTAGGTCCTAAATCAGCAAAAAGAATTGTTTTAAAATTAATAAATAATCGTGACGAACTTATAAAACCTATGGCAAATACATTAGCGCAAGTTTATAAAAATGTAGTTCGATGCAATTCATGTGGTGCATTAAAGTCAAATTCATATGGCTGTTTAAATTGCGAGAATACAAAAGGAAAATATAATAAAATTTGTGTAGTAGAGGATATTGCAGACCAATGGTCGATTGAAAACTCAAATATCTTTCAGGGGTACTTTCATATTTTAGGTGGAACAATTTCTTCAGTTGGTCAAAGAAAAGAAGATTTATTAATAAACTCTTTAGTTGATAGGGTGAATAGAGATAAAATTGAAGAGGTAATTCTTGCAACCAGTGCAACGGTTGAGGGTCAAACAACTGCGTATTATATACAAGATAGTCTAAAAAATTTACATGTTAAAATTACTAAATTAGCACAAGGATTACCTGTAGGAGGAGAAATCGAAAGTTTAGATGATGGAACTTTATTTTCTGCTTTTAAAAATAGGTCTAATTTGGTTTCGAACTCAGATTAGATTTTTGTTTCAACCTATTTAAATGAAGCAATGGTTCAGTATAACCTGAAGGTTGCTCTTTACCTTTAAATACTAAATCACACGCAGTTTGAAACGCTATAGAGTTTTCGTAGTCTTTACTCATTTTAACATATTGCGGATCATTTTTATTTTGTTCGTCTACTATTTTAGCCATATCTTTCATTATTTCAGTTACTTGTATCTTTGTAGTAATACCATGATGAATCCAATTTGCTATATGTTGAGATGAAATTCTAAGTGTTGCCCTGTCCTCCATTAAGCCTATATTATTAATATCTGGTACTTTTGAACAACCAACACCTTGGTCTATCCATCTTACTACATAACCTAATAGGGTTTGTGCAGAATTAGAAATTTCTTTATTTATATCTTCTACAGACCAATTAGGTCTATTTGCTATCGGTATCGTTAATAGATCATCAAGCTTGGCTGACTCTCTATTTATTAATTTTTTTTGTTCATTAAAAATATTTATTTCATGATAATGTAAAGCATGCAAAGCAGCTGCAGTTGGAGATGGTACCCAAGCACAATTTGCACCTGCTCTAAGGTGACCTGTTTTTTGTTCCATCATATCTCTCATTTTATCTGGCATTGCCCACATTCCTTTTCCTATCTGTGCTTTACCAGAAAATCCACAACTTAGACCAATATCAACATTATTGTTTTCATAAGCATTAATCCATTTAGATGATTTCATGTCACCTTTTTTTATCATTGGACCTGCCTCCATTGATGTATGCATTTCATCACCAGTTCTATCTAAGAAACCAGTATTTATAAAAAAAACTCTATTCTTAAGACTTCTAATACATTCTTTTAAATTTGCTGATGTTCTCCTTTCCTCATCCATAATACCAATCTTACAAGTGTACTTAGGTAAATTTAATACTTTCTCTACTTTTGAAAAAATTAAATCTGTAAACGCTGTTTCATCTGGCCCATGCATTTTAGGCTTTACAATATACACAGAACCAGTTCTTGAATTATTTTTGTTTTTAATATCATGCAGCGCAGCTGCGGTAGTTATAAATGCATCCATAATACCCTCAGGTATTTCACTTCCATCACTTAATAAAATTGAAGGGTTAGTCATTAAATGACCAACGTTTCTTACAAGTAAAAGGCTTCTACCATGTAACTTTAAACCTTTGCCATCTTTTGAGATGTAGCTTCTGTGTGGATTTAATTTTCTCTCAAATAATTTACCTTCTTTTTCAAATTTTGATTTAAGGTCTCCCTTCATAAGGCCTAGCCAATTTCGATAACAAATAATTTTGTCTTCTGAATCTACTGCAGCCACACTATCTTCGTTATCACAAATTGTTGAGACTGCGGACTCTAATATTATATCACTTATACCGGCATGATCTTGTTGAGCAGCAAAGGCTCTTGAGTCTTTTAGAATTTCAATATGTAGATTATTATTTTTTAAAATTATTGCAGACGGATTATCGCTTTCACCTCTGTGTCCTACAAATTTATTTTCATCTTCTAAATCAAAAATATCAGCACCTTTTAAAACTTTTAATTTTCCATATTTTATTGCAAAACTTGTAATTTTATTCCAACTTAATCCTGCTAATGGAAAGTATTTATCTAAAAAATCTCTACCATATTTTATAACCATTTCACCCCTAAGTGGATCATATCTTTCAGAGACGCTATCTTCAGATTGATCTATAACATCGGTTCCATATAAACTATCATATAAACTCATCCATCTCGCGTTTGCAGCATTTAACGCATACCTCGCGTTCATTACTGGCACAACTAATTGAGGTCCAGCTATACTACTAATTTCTTCATCAACATTTTCAGTTTCAATTTTAAAATCAGGTCCCTCTTTTTTTAAATAACCAATTTCTATTAAAAATTTTTTATACTCATCTGAATTAAATTCTTTACCTTTATTTTTAATATGCCAATCATCTATTTTATTCTGTAAATCTTCTCTAAATTTAATTAATTCTTTATTTTTTGGAGTAAGTTCATCCAAAGTTTTTTCAAGACCCAGCCAAAAGTTTTCTGAGGATATATTTGTATTTTTTAATAATTCATCATCCACGAATTTTGATAGTTTTTCTGATACTTGTAGATTGTTAATTTTTACGTATTTTTCTTGCATAGCACCTTAATTCGTACCCCATCTGTATTTTTGCCTGAGAGCTTTACTCCTTCGGCGGAAATCAATCTCTTTCCAGAGTGTTATGCTTTAATCGGTCCTTTTGCCTGAGAGTTTCCGGGGTGGTTGCTCCTTCGGCGCTATAAATAGTCTCTCCCGATGATTAATTTGTATCCGTTAAAAGAATTAAGTCAATTAATAAGAATTACGCCTTATTTAATATCATTTTATTGCCTTTTTTGTATTTTAACCATCCGCTATAAATAAAATATGAAAAATTATTTGAATTTTGAAACTGAAATTAAAGATCTAGAAAATGAACTGGAAAAACTAAAAGATCCCTACAATCAAGAGGGATTATCAGAAGTGGATACACAAAAAATTTCAAGTACTCAAAACGAAATAGATGACAAATTAAAAAATATTTATTCTAATTTAGATCCTTGGCAGACTACTATGGTTGCTCGTCACGAAGACAGGCCAAAAGCAAAATTTTTTATTGATAATTTGTTTGATGACTTCATCACACTATCTGGAGATAGACATTATGGAGAAGACAAATCTGTTTTAACAGGATTTGCAAAATTTAATGGAAAATCTGTTTTAGTTATAGGCCAAGAAAAAGGAGAAGATTTAGATAGTAGAATCGAGAGAAATTTTGGAATGATGAGGCCCGAAGGTTATAGAAAAACAATAAGATTAATGAACTTAGCAAATAAATTTAATATTCCAATAATCTCTTTTATTGATACTCCAGGAGCATACCCAGGCGTAGGCGCTGAAGAACGAGGACAGGCAGAGGCAATTGCAAAGTCAATTGAGTGCTGTATGGAGCTTAAAGTTCCAACAATTTCAATAATTATAGGTGAGGGTGGTTCTGGTGGAGCAATAGCATTAGCTTCATCAAATAAAGTCCTAATGCTAGAAAATGCAATTTACTCAGTAATATCGCCAGAGGGATGTGCAACTATTCTATGGAGAGATCCAAAAAAAATGCTTGATGCTGCAAAAGCTATGAAGCTTTCAGCTAAAGATTTACTAAAGTTAAAAGTTATTGATGAAATAATTGAAGAACCTTTAGGTGGTGCGCACAGAGATAGAGATTTAATATTAAACAATGTCAGACAAACTTTAACAAAAAATTTAAATTATTTTGATGAATTATCCTTAGAAGAAATAATGAATGAGAGAAAAAATAAATTTCTTAAAATTGGAAGAAACGATGGTTTTATGACTAGTACTGAAGATCTAAGCACATTAACTGTTAAGAAATATAACTTTGATAAAATTTTAAAATCAAAAAAAGTATTATCAGTTATTGTTGGTGGATTAATTTTAATTTCTTTAATTCTTATATATATTTAAATTTATAAAGCACCGTGACAATGCTTGAATTTTTTTCCAGATCCACAAAAACATGGTTCATTTCTTCCCATTTTTTTATTGTTTGAAATTTGTTTAGAATTATTTTTTTGTTTTTTTTCATTTTCCTGGTTAGATTCAAGAACAACTTTTAAGTTCATTAGAATAGTTACATAATCTAATTTTAATTTTTCTAAAAGATTTGAAAATAATTCAAATGCTTCTTTTTTATATTCAACTAATGGATCTCTCTGACCATAAGATCTTAAACCAATAACTTGTCTTAATTGCTCCAAATATTGGATATGTGACTTCCAATTTAAATCGATTGATTGGAGAAAAATTCTTTTTTCAATTTCTTTTGCATGATCTTCACCTAATAGTTTAATCCGATCGTTTCTTGTTTCTTGAAATTTATTAGAAATTTTTTCTCTAAAATCTTTATCTTTTGCCTCAATTAAATCTTTAAACTCAGTTTCTTCAAAACTTTTTCCAATTATTTGTTTAGTTTTATTGTTAAATTCATTACTTTTTGGGTTAGATAAATTTGAAATTTTTAATTTTATTAAACTATCAGAAATTTCTTTTAAAAATTCATCCGAATAATCAAAGATATTTTCACTGTTCATCGCATTTTTTCTTTGTGAAAAAACAACATGCCTTTGGTCATTAAGAACATTATCAAATTTGATTAAAGTTTTTCTAATATCAAAATTTCTAGCCTCGACCTTCTGCTGGGCTCTTTCCAAAGCTTTATTTATCCATGGATGGTCAATACTTTCACCGTCTTTAAGTCCAAGTTTTTCAAGCATATTATTCATAGACTCTGATCCAAAAATTCTCATTAAATCGTCTTCTAGACTGACATAAAATATTGAGCTACCCTCATCTCCTTGTCTTCCAGATCTTCCTCGAGCCTGGTTATCAACTCTTCTAGATTCCATTCTCTCAGTGCCAATTACAAATAAACCTCCTAGGGATTTAATTTTATCTTTATTTATTTTAAGTTGGTCTTCTGGAATAGAACCTTTTTTACCACCAAGTTGAATATCAACTCCTCTTCCTGAGATACTTGTTGTAATTATTAATGAATTTTCTTTTCCTGCATTTGCAATTATTTCAGCCTCATTTTCATGATTTTTCGCATTTAACACTACATGTTTAATATTTTTTTGATTTAATAAATTTGAATAAACTTCAGATTTATTAATGCTTGAAGTAAATACTAAAATAGGTTGACCTAATTTGTTTCTTTCAATTATTTTTTCTATAATTGCATCATTCTTTTCTTTTTCTGTTCTAAATATTAAATCATTAAAATCCTTTCGGATCATTTCTTTATTTGTTGGAATAACAACAACAGGTAGGTTGTAAATTTCAAAAAATTCTTCAGACTCTGTAGCAGCTGTACCAGTACAACCAGATATTTTTTTATAAAGTTTAAAATAATTTTGATAGGTTATTGAAGCTAACGTTTGATTTTCAGCCTGTACCTTGATTTTTTCCTTAGCTTCAAGTGCTTGATGTAACCCATCTCCAAAACGCCTACCTTCTAAAATTCTTCCTGTAAGTTCATCGATAATTTTAAGACTTCCATCTTTAACGATATAGTCTCTACCCTTTTCAAATAAATAATTTGCTCGTAAAGCTTGATTGACATGGTGAACTAAATGTAAATTTTCTGGATCATAAAAGTTATTATTTTTTAAAATTCCAGCATTGGAAAACAATTTTTCTACATTGTTTATTCCATCATTTGTTAATAGAATACTTTTTTCTTTTTCATCTATTTCAAAATCCTTATTATTTAAAATTCTAATTAATTTATCTATTGCCAAGTATTGGGATGTTTTATCTTCTGCTGCACCCGAGATAATTAAGGGTGTCCTAGCCTCATCAATTAAGCATGAATCAATTTCATCTACTATTGAAAAATTATGTTCTCTCTGAACCATTTGTTTCTCAGAAAATTTCATATTATCTCTTAAATAATCAAAACCCAATTCACTATTAGTTGCATATGTTATGTCACAGTTATAGTTTTTCTTACGTTCCATATCGTCTTGATCGTTATTAATAAATCCTGAAGTGAGACCTAAAAAATTATATATATCTCCCATTTCAATTGAATCTCTTTTCGCAAGATAATCATTAACAGTCACTACATGAACACCTTTCTCACTTAATGCATTTAGATAAGCAGCTAATGTGATTGTTAAAGTTTTTCCTTCACCTGTTCTCATTTCTGCAATTTTGCCTTCATGTAAAGCTACACCACCTATTAATTGAACATTAAAGTGTTTCTCATTACGTTTTCTTTTTGCTGCTTCTCTTACTAAAGCAAAAGCTTCAGGTAACAATTCATCTAAAGATTTTCCATTTTTTAATTGATTTTTAAATTCAAGAGTTTTTTCAGGAAATTCAGTATCTTTTAGGCTTTTAAATTTTTCCTCAAGCAAGTTTATTTTTCCAACAATTTTACTAATTCTATCAAGCTCCTTTTGATTACTAGATTTTATAAATTTTGTTATTAAATTTAACGGATTAAACATGACTATTTGATTTATTCTTTAATTATATTGTTTAATATATGTATTAAATTAGTAATTTAAACATTATGGGAATTAATTTAACAAATTTTTTGTCATCAAAATCAAAAAATACTAAAATGATTGATTTTCAAGACCTTGATCATCTAGATGGTCTTTCAATTTCAGTTGTTTCTGCAAATTTGTATAAAGATAATAGAGATGATTTAACTATGTTTTATTTTAGGGGGGGTGCAAATTACTCTTCTATTTATACACAGTCAAAAATAGTATCTGAAAATATAAAATGGAATATTAACCAAAGACCACAAAAAATATTTTCTCTGATTGTAAATACAAGAAATGCGAATACTTTTACTGGAAAGCAAGGTTATGAAAGTTTAAAAAAAATTGCAGATTTAACTGCAAAACAATTAAATAACAAACAGCAGGAAGATGAGGAAAGTCCAAAAAAAATTTCTACTAAAAATATAATATTTGGATGTACAGGTACTATTGGAGAAACTTTTCCTTATGAAAAAATTTATAAAAATATTCCAAATTTAATAAATAAAATTCGTTATACGCAAAATAAATTTATATGGATGAAATCGGCGCTTGCAATTATGACTACGGATACAAAGCCAAAATTGGCTATGGAGGAATGTCAAATTGGAAGTGAAAAAGTAAAAATATACGGTATAGCTAAAGGATCAGGAATGATTTATCCAAACATGGCTACAACTTTAGTCTATATTTTTACTGATGCAACTTTGTCTAATGATATTTTAGGAAAGTTACTAAAAAAAAATATTTCAAACACATTCAATGCAATTTCTTGTGATGGTGATACGAGCACTAACGACATGGCAACCATTTTTGCGACAAATGAAGTTAACAATTCCTCAGTAAAAAGTATAAATGAAAATAAAATTAAAAACTTTGATAAATCACTCAATAATGTTCTTTTAAATTTAGCCAAAAGGATCGTTTCTGATGGAGAGGGAGCATCAAAATTTATTACAATAAATGTTAGTAAATGCAAAAATGAGATAGATGCAAAAAAAATTGCATTTTCAATTGCAAATTCTCCTCTAGTAAAAACGGCAGTTTCAGGAGAGGATCCAAATTGGGGAAGAATTGTTATGGCAATTGGTAAAGCAGGGCCTAAAATTAATTTAAATAAATTATCAATTAAGTTTGGAAATATAATAATCTTAGAAGCTGGCAAATTACATCAAGGTTATGATGAAAAACAAACAGCAAATTACATGAAAGGTGGAGACATAGAAATTAATATTGAAATCTTTACAGGGAAGAAAAATTTTACAGCTTATACTATGGATTTAACAAACAAATATATCGAAATTAATTCTGATTATAGAAGTTGAAAAAATAGATTGTGTTATTAACTAATAGATATGATCAAATATAAACTTTTTTGTAGAAATTGTGATTTAAGGTTTGACAGCTGGTTCGCGTCCTCAGATGAATATGAAAGATTAAAAAATAAAAAACTTTTGAATTGTCACATTTGTAATTCTATAAAAGTTGAAAAGACTATAATGGCCCCCCAGCTGATTAATAGAAAATTTGAAACGGATAGAAAAATAAATTTAGAAAAACATAGTAAAGTAAAAAAAACTATAATGGGATATCAAAAATTTATCAAAGATAATTTTAAATACGTTGGTGATAATTTTGCTTATGAGGCAAGATCGATTCATTATAATAGCAAAAAAAAATTAAAAGGTATTTATGGTAGTGCCTCTAATGAGGATTTAAAAGAATTAAAGGAAGAGGGTATAGATGCTCAATTAATCCCTTGGATAAATGAAAATGAAAATTAGTTTTTAATAAACTTCCCTATATAATTTACAGACAAATCTTTAGAAATATTCCATTCATCTTTTATAATATTAAAATTCATACCATCTAATTTTTTAAGAGATAGGTTATATTTTATAAGAATTTTTTTTAGATCTTCAGGTTTGACAAACTTTTCCCACTCATGTGTCCCTATTGGAAGCCACCTTAAAACATACTCTGCTCCAACAATCGCGAAAATATAAGATTTTAATGTTTTATTTATTGTTGCAATAAACATTAGTCCATTTCTCCTTAAAAGTTTTGAACAGGACTTTAAAAAAAAGTCTATATCTTCTACATGTTCAACTATTTCCATATTTAAAATGACATCAAATTTTTTTTTTAAATTTAGTTTTTCAGGTGATGAGCATAAATAATCAATTTTTAAGTTATTTTTTTTTGAATGCAGTTTAGCTATTTTTATATTTATATCTGATGCATCAATTCCAGTTACATTAGCGCCCATTCTTCTCATGGGTTCGGAGAGTAATCCTCCTCCGCAACCAACATCTAGAATATTTATTCCTAACAAAGGTTTAGTTTTATTTTTTAGATTAAAATTATTTATTATATTCTCTTTTATATACTTAATTCTGATTGGATTAAATTTGTGCAGTGGTTTAAATTTACCCTGTGGATTCCACCATTCAGTGGCCATTTTAGAAAACTTTTCAATTTCTTTTTTATTTACGCTGGTCATTGTGATAAATAGTTGACATAACAATTAAGATGTATTTTATCAATTATTTATTAAATATTAATAACTATAACTAGCATGAAAACAGTTGTATTAAAATTTGGTGGAACCTCCGTTGGAAGTATAGATAGAATAAAAAAGGTTTGTAAAATTATTGGTTTTTATAAAAAAACAAAAAATAGAGTATTAGTTGTATCGTCAGCAATGAGTGGTGTGACAAATGAATTAATAAATAAATCAAAATTGTTGAGCCATAATTTTGATAAGGCAGAATACGATACGCTAGTATCAACTGGTGAACAGGTATCATGTGCACTAATTGCTGGACGATTAAAAAGTAACGGATTTAAAGCAAGATCTTGGATATCTTGGCAATTGCCTATTTTAACAGAAGGACCTCATTCAAGCGCAAGAATTAGTGCATTGAATATTAAAAGACTAAGTAGTTATATTAAATCTGGTGGCATACCTGTGATAACTGGTTTTCAAGGTGTTAGCAATGATTATAGGATTACAACAATTGGAAGAAGTGGATCGGATGCAACAGCAATTATGCTAGCAAAATTTATTAGAGCTGATGAGTGTATTATTTATACTGATGTTGATGGAGTTTATACTACTGATCCCAGGCAATACAAGAAAGCAAAAAAAATTAAAAAAATATTTTATGATGAAATGCTGGAAATGGCATCTCTTGGTTCTAAAGTAATGCAGCCTACCTCTGTTCAAGATGCAAAATTAAACAAGATTGATGTTGTGGTTAAATCTTCCTTTGTATCGAAATCTGGAACTTTAATAACAGATTCTAAAAAATCATTTAGTGACCAAATTATTACTGGAATATCATCAACAAAAAATGATGCTAAAATTACAATTATAGGAGTAAAAGATAGGCCTGGGGTTGCTGCATCTATTTTTAAACCACTCTCAAAAAATCTTATAAATGTAGACATGGTAGTTCAAAATATTTCTTTAGATGGAAAAGAAACTGATCTTACATTTACAATAAAATCTGATGATTTAAAAAAAACAGAAAAATTAATTAAACAAAATAAAAGAATATCTTATAAAAAATTATCATTTGACAAGGGAGTTTCTAAAGTTTCAATTATCGGTGTAGGTATGATAACTACCCCGGGAATAACATATAGAATGTTTCAGGCACTAGCTTCAAGGAAAATTAATATTTTGGTTATTTCTACCTCGGAGATAAAAATTTCAGTTCTAGTTTCTGCTAAGCATGTTAAAAGAGCAATAGCTACTTTACATAAAGAATTTAAATTAGACTAATTGAAATGAATGTAAGACCTTTTAGAGATATTAAAAGAAGAAAAACAAAAGTAATTAATGTTGGAAAAGTAAAGATAGGTGGAGACAATCCTATTTCCGTTCAGTCAATGACAAATACTTTAACCACAGATGTTAAAGCAACAATAAACCAAATTAACGATATAGCCGAGGAGGGTGCGGACATTGTAAGAGTTTCTTGTCCTGATCAAGGTTCAACAATAGCTTTGAAAGAAATAATAAAACATGTTTCAATACCAGTAGTTGCGGATATTCATTTTCATTATAAGAGAGCTATTGAGGCAGCAGAAAATGGAGCTAGCTGCTTAAGAATTAATCCAGGAAATATCGGGGATGAAACAAAGATTTATGAAATATTAAAAGCTGCAAAAAACAATAATTGTTCAATAAGAATCGGAGTAAATGCGGGTTCTTTAGAAAAAGATATTTTAGAGGAATTTAAAGAACCTTGTCCAGAAGCATTAGTTAAAAGTGCTAAAAGAAACATAAAAATTTTAGAGGATAAAGATTTTTTTAATTTTAAAATTAGCGTAAAATCCTCAGATGTATTTTTGTCAATAGCAGCATATAGGCAACTATCTAAAGTAACAAATTATCCTTTGCATCTCGGAGTCACTGAGGCGGGAAGTTTTGTTTCTGGAAGTATAAAATCATCTATTGGTCTTGGAAGTTTATTGATGGATGGAATTGGAGATACAATAAGAATTTCATTATCTGACAATCCAACTCAAGAGGTAAAAATAGGTAACGAGATATTAAAATCATTAAATTTAAGAAACAGAGGGGTTAAAATAATATCTTGTCCGTCTTGTGCAAGGCAAGCATTTCAAGTAATCGATACTGTTAAAATTTTGGAAGAGAAATTAGCCCATATTAAAACACCAATAACACTATCAATTATAGGCTGTGTAGTTAATGGACCAGGTGAAGCCGCAATGACAGATATTGGAATCACTGGAGGAGGAAAAGGCAATAATATGCTTTATTTATCTGGCGTTCAGAATGAGAAAGTTTTGACAGATGATATAATTAAAAAAGTTGTTAGTGAAGTTGAGAAAAAAGCATCTGAACTAGAGAACTAATTATGATACCCCTTAAAACAATTGAAGAATTGATAACAAGACATTCTTCGATAGAAAAAGATTTATCCTCAGGTGGATTGAATAATAAGTTATTTGCAGAAAAATCAAAAGAGTACTCAGATTTAAATGAAATTGTTGGAAACGCCAAGGATTATATTTCTTTTAAAACTGAAAAAGAAGAGTTAGAGAAAATATTAAATGATAGTTCTGTTGATGAAGAATTAAAAAAAATGGCAGATCTTGAATTAGTAGATTTACAAAATCAATACGAGGCCAATGAAAAGAAGCTAAAACTATTTTTATTACCTAAAGATGAGGCAGATACAAAAAATGCAATTATTGAAATTAGAGCAGGAACAGGTGGATTAGAAGCTAGTTTATTTGCATCAGATTTATTTAAAATGTATGAAAAAGTTAGTAATAAAAAAAAATGGTCTTTAGAATTAATTTCTATTTCTAGAAGTGATGCGGGAGGTTTAAAAGAGGTTATAGCCTTAATAAAGGGTAATAATATTTATTCGACATTAAAATATGAAAGTGGAGTTCACAGAGTTCAGAGAGTTCCAGATACTGAAACGCAAGGAAGAGTTCACACCTCAGCAGCTACAGTTGCTGTACTGCCTGAGGCAGAGGAAGTAGATTTAAAAATAAATGATGCTGATTTAAGAATCGATGTATTTAGAGCTGGGGGACCAGGAGGGCAATCTGTCAACACAACAGATAGTGCAGTTAGAATAACCCACATACCGACAGGATTATCTGTTTCACAACAAGATGAAAAATCACAACATAAAAATAAAGCCAAAGGTATGAAAATTTTAAGAGCAAGACTATATGAATTAGAGAGATCAAGAATTGATGAAGAGAGATCGTATGATCGTAAAACAAAAATAGGCTCAGGGGATAGATCAGAAAGAATTAGAACATATAATTTTCCTCAAGGCAGAGTCACAGATCATAGAATCAATTTGACTTTACATAAATTGGATGAATTTTTGGAGGGTGAGGTATTTGATGAAATGATTGAATCATTAACTTTACAAGCTCAAGAAGAAAAATTAAGTAATTTAAAATAAATGAATATTTACTCTGCAATAGTTGACGGTGCAAAAATTTTAAAAAATAAATATATTTTAAATCCATTTTTAGACTCAGAAATCCTGTTAGCAGAAGCATTAAACAAAAATAGGAAGTACATATTATTAAATCCTTTAAAAAAAATACATAAAGAAGATTTAATTAAATTCGAGAATTTAATTAAAAAGAGATCCAATAGAGAACCAATTGCACAGATAATAAATAAAAAGTTTTTTTGGAATTCTGAATTTTATGTAACAAATGATACTTTAATACCACGTCCAGATACTGAATTAATTGTAGAGTATGCTTTAAAGTTAACAAAATATAAAAATAAACTTAGAGTATTAGATATTGGTATTGGCTCAGGGTGTATTTTGTTATCAATATTAAAGAGTAAAAAGGATTTTTATGGAACTGGGATTGATGTAAATAAAAATTGTATAAATATAACAAGAAAAAATGCAGTCAAATTAGAAGTAAATTCTAGACTAAAATTAGTTAAATCAGATGTTGACAAATTCTTTCAAGGCAAATATGATTTAGTTGTTTCTAATCCTCCTTATATAAAGAGATATTTAATAAGAAATTTGGAGAAAGAAGTAGCTATATTTGAGCCAAGAATAGCTTTAGATGGTGGATTAGACGGATTATCAGAAATCAGAAAAGTTATTAATAAAACATCTGAACTGATTAAAAAAAATGGTAAATTTATTTTAGAGATTGGTTATGATCAAAAAAATAAAGTAATTAAATTATTAAAAAAAGAAGGTTTTTATATTAATAGTACTTTGAAAGATCTTGCTAAAAATGATCGATGTATAGTTTGTACAAAAATATAATCAGTTAAATCATGGTAACATTTAGGAATAACAACACTAACAATAGTAGAAGAAATAATTTTAGAAGAAATGATAGAAATTTCAAATCTAATGGCGAAAGAGCTAAATTTGTCCCACATTACTCAAATAATGAAAATTTTAAAAGAAAATCACCAGGAAGAAATAATCATAATGCTCCAAAATTAATAGAAAAATATAATGATCTTGCAAGAGAAGCATCCTCAAATGGTGATAAAATTTTATCTGAAAATTATTTACAACATGCTGATCATTTTACTAGAGTGCTAAATGAAAGAGAGAATTTTAAAAAAGAAAAATTAATTGAAAGTAAGGCAGAAATTACTAAAAAACCGTCAGAAGAATTACAGAGTAAAACTGAGGACATATCTAGAACAACCTTGTCAGAAGATGCAAATGTTGAGGAACTTGCAGATCAAAATACAAATAATTAGATAATAGCTTAATTTAATCCGATAATTTTCTCAGATTTAAGAACATCAAGTTTGATTTTTTTTGTTTCAAAAAGTTTTCTTTCTTCTCCTTTTAAAATTTTCCCTGATGGAAGTTTAAGTTTTTGTGAATTAACTTTTTTGCCATTCACTATGACTTCATAGTGTAAATGAGGTCCTGTAGATTTTCCAGTAGATCCAACATAACCAATTGTTTGACCTTGTTTAACTCTCACACCTTTTTTAATACCACGTGCAAATTTAGACATATGTGCATAAATTGTTTGATAAGTTGAGTTATGTTTTATCTTTACACAATTTCCACCACCACCACACCATCCAGCTTTTTTAACGACACCATCACCAGATGCCATAATTGGTGTACCCACAGGTGCCGCAAAGTCAGTTCCTCTATGCATTTTATTAAAACCATCTATTGGATGTTTTCTCATTCCAAATGGAGATGAAAGCCTTGCACCATTGATTGGTGTTTTCATTAATGCTTTCTTAACACTTTTTCCATTTTTATCATAGTGACCTTCACTTCCTAACTTATCAAAATAGTATAAACTATTTTCTTGACCACTAAGTTTTAAATTAGCAAAAAGTATCTCTCCAGTATCAATTATTTCTTTTTTTTCATTTAAAAAAATTTCGTATAAAATTTGAAATTTATCCTGTTTTCTAATGTCTCTTTGAAAATCAACTTGAAACCCATATATTCTTGCAAATTCAATAATTATATTTGCAGGTATATCTTGATCTGTGGCAGCTTTGTAAAGACTTTGTAAGATTATATTTTCTTTATACATTATTTTTTTGCTTAACTTTATTGATAGTATTTCTTCATTAAAATTATTTTTTTCAATATTTCTTTTTAAAAATACTTTTTGGGTGTTAGAAATTTTATAGCTAAATTCATTGATTTTGTTGTTCGTTTTATCTAAACTAAACTCAATAATTTGTTTGGTATTTAGTTTATTAAGATTAATTTTTTTTTTTTGTAATGAGTTTTTGATTTTAATAATTTCTTTTTTTTCGATCGAGTAACTTTCTAAAATCTTATCAAAAGTTTCACCAGATTTAATTCTATGTTTAATTTTTTTATATTTAGGTTCCAGATTATCAACAATATGGTTTAAAGTTTTTTGAAAATAAATATTCTCAATAAAGCTATTATAAGTTTCATTATTAATATTTTTTTTATGGTTGAAATAAGCGGCGTAAGTGGAAGTTAAAATTATTATTATAAATAGTGTTAATATTTCAATATTATTTTTTAATTTCAGTTTTAAATTTTTAATCATTTCAAATTGAACAATCGTAATTATTAATTTAGAGGTAGCCAAAAATCAAAAAAAACCCTATAAAATGCTACATTTTTATTAACATTTTTGTAGTTAAATGCTTGATTTCCTTTAATTTTAGCCTATAAGCACTGAACTTTCTCAAAAAATTATTGTTAATACAATAAATTAACGAGGATTATTGAGCTTTTTAGCTCAATTAGCTATTTAAAAAGTTTATAATTAAGAAGAGAAGTGTGGACGGTTAAGGTTACCAAAATTTGTCGTACACACTTCAAAATCATATAAATTTTATTCTTAGAATTTATATTGAAGCTAGTGTGCGCCGTTTTTAAACTTGAGAGTTTGATCATGGCTCAGAACGTACGCTGGCGGCACGCCTAACACATGCAAGTCGAACGAAGTAGCAATACTTAGTGGCAGACGGGTGAGTAACATGTAGGTATCTACCCTTTGGCCTGGAATAACACGAGGAAACTTGTGCTAATACTGGATAAGTCTTTACGGAGAAAGCTTTATGCACCATTGGATGAGCCTGCACTTGATTAGTTTGTTGGTAGGGTAATGGCCTACCAAGACTGTGATCAATAGCTGATTTGAGAGGATGATCAGCCACATTGGGACTGAGACACGGCCCAAACTCCTACGGGAGGCAGCAGTGGGGAATCTTGCACAATGGAGGAAACTCTGATGCAGCGATGCCGCGTGAGTGAAGAAGGCCTTTGGGTTGTAAAGCTCTTTCGTCGGGGAAGAAAATGACTGTACCCGAATAAGAAGGTCCGGCTAACTTCGTGCCAGCAGCCGCGGTAATACGAAGGGACCTAGCGTAGTTCGGAATTACTGGGCTTAAAGAGTTCGTAGGTGGTTGAAAAAGTTGGTGGTGAAATCCCAGAGCTTAACTCTGGAACTGCCATCAAAACTTTTCAGCTAGAGTATGATAGAGGAAAGCAGAATTTCTAGTGTAGAGGTGAAATTCGTAGATATTAGAAAGAATACCAATTGCGAAGGCAGCTTTCTGGATCATTACTGACACTGAGGAACGAAAGCATGGGTAGCGAAGAGGATTAGATACCCTCGTAGTCCATGCCGTAAACGATGTGTGTTAGACGTTGGAAATTTATTTTCAGTGTCGCAGCGAAAGCGATAAACACACCGCCTGGGGAGTACGACCGCAAGGTTAAAACTCAAATGAATTGACGGGGACCCGCACAAGTAGTGGAGCATGTGGTTTAATTCGAAGATACGCGCAGAACCTTACCAACACTTGACATGTTCGTCGCGACTCTAAGAGATTAGAGTTTTCGGTTCGGCCGGACGAAACACAGGTGCTGCATGGCTGTCGTCAGCTCGTGTCGTGAGATGTTGGGTTAAGTCCCGCAACGAGCGCAACCCTCACTTTTAGTTGCCATCATTAAGTTGGGCACTCTGAAAGAACTGCCAGTGATAAGCTGGAGGAAGGTGGGGATGACGTCAAGTCCTCATGGCCCTTACGTGTTGGGCTACACACGTGCTACAATGGTATCTACAACAGGAAGCAAGACTGCGAAGTTAAGCAAATCCTTAAAAGATACCTCAGTTCGGATTGCACTCTGCAACTCGAGTGCATGAAGCTGGAATTACTAGTAATCGTGGATCAGCGTGCCACGGTGAATGCGTTCCCGGGTCTTGTACACACCGCCCGTCACACCATGGGAGTTGGTTCTACCTTAAGGCAAGGTTTAAAACCCTTGACCACGGTATAGTCAGCGACTGGGGTGAAGTCGTAACAAGGTAGCCGTAGGGGAACCTGCGGCTGGATTACCTCCTTTCTAAGGATGAATAAAATGTAAAATTTTATTCTAAATATTAAACAGGTTAATGTTGACCGTCCTCATTTCTCTTCTTAATTTAGTGTTTCTCTTGCATGGGGGCCGGTAGCTCAGTTGGTTAGAGCACACCCTTGATAAGGGTGGGGTCGAAAGTTCGAGTCTTTCTCGGCCCACCAACTATAGATCATGGGGGATTAGCTCAGCTGGGAGAGCGCCTGATTTGCATTCAGGAGGTCAGCGGTTCGATCCCGCTATCCTCCACCAGAACACTTAGTTATAAAAAATTGTAAAAATTAAATTAATATCAATATCTATATCCGAACATTAGTAATGTTAATAGCTAATGTTCAAAATAAAAATTTGATTCAACACAGAATTTTTTTCTGTGCATAAATCAAGCGTTTAAGGGCGTGTAGTGGATGCCTTGGCACTGAAAGCCGATGAAGGACGTGATATACTGCGATAAGTTTCGGGGAGCTGTATGTAAGTTTTGATCCGAAAATTTCCGAATGGGGAAACCCACCACTTTATGTGGTACTTTAAACTGAATACATAGGTTTAAAGAGAGAACCTGGAGAACTGAAACATCTAAGTAACCAGAGGAAAAGAAATCAATTGAGATTCCGTTAGTAGTGGCGAGCGAAAGCGGAACAGGCCAGTAGTTTTGTTAAAAAAATTTGAATAGTTTGGAAATGCTAACCATAGAGGGTGATAGTCCCGTATGAGTAATGTTTAACAAAATTCTTGAGTAAAGCGGGACACGTGAAATCCTGCTCGAATATAGGGGGACCACCCTCTAAGCCTAAATACTCTTCAGTGACCGATAGTGAACTAGTACCGTGAGGGAAAGGTGAAAAGAACCCCTATTAGGGGAGTGAAATAGAACCTGAAACCGCATGCCTACAATCAGTCGAAGCTCTTTTTAGAGTGACGGCGTACCTTTTGTATAATGGGTCAGTGACTTAATTTATTAAGCAAGCTTAAGCCATCTAGGTGTAGGCGCAGCGAAAGCAAGTCTTAATAGGGCGATTAGTTTAATGAATTAGACCCGAAAACGAATGAGCTTACCATGAGCAGGTTGAAAGTAAGGTAACACTTACCGGAGGACCGAACCAGTTGACGTTGAAAAGTCTTTGGATGACTTGTGGTAAGGGGTGAAAGGCCAACCAAATTCGTAGATAGCTGGTTTTCCGCGAAAACTATTTAGGTAGTGCGTTGAATAAATAGACATTTAGAGGTAGAGCACTAAATGGGCTAGGGGGAAGAGATTCTTACCAAACCTAATAAAACTCCGAATGCTAAATGTTGTTCTTCAGCAGACAGACTGTGGGTGCTAAGGTCCATGGTCGAGAGGGAAAGAGCCCAGACCACCAGATAAGGTCCCCAAATTATGATTAAGTGTGAAAGGATGTGGAAATTCCTTAACAGCCGGGAGGTTGGCTTAGAAGCAGCCATCCTTTAAAGATAGCGTAACAGCTCACCGGTCTAATAGAGTTTCTGCGCCGAAGATGTAACGGGGCTAAAATCATATACCGAATCTGTGGATTTATAATTTTTTCGAAAATTGTAACTGGTAGCGGAACGTTCTGTAAGCCTGCGAAGGGATACCCGTGAGGGATCCTGGAGGTATCAGAAGTGCGAATGCTGACATAAGTAACGATAAAAGAAGTGAAAAACTTCTTCGCCGAAAATCCAAGGGTTTCTGCGCAAGGTTAATCCGCGCAGAGTTAGTCGGCACCTAAGACGAGGGCGAAAGCCGTAGTCGATGGAAACAAGGTTAATATTCCTTGACCAGATGGTAGTGACGGATCTTGTAAGTTGTAAGTTCTTAATGGATTGAGCTTGCAGCGAAAAGGTTCCAAGAAATAGCTCCATCATAAGACCGTACCCTAAACCGACACAGGTGGATTAATAGAGTATATTTAGGCGCTTGAGAGAATGATGTTGAAGGAACTCGGCAAAATACTTCCGTAACTTCGGGATAAGGAAGACCTTTTTTTAGGCAACTATAAGAGGGTGGCACAAGCCAGGGAGAAGCGACTGTTTATCAAAAACACAGGGCTCTGCTAACACGTAAGTGGATGTATAGGGTCTGACGCCTGCCCGGTGCTGGAAGGTTAATGCGGTTGGTGCAAGCTAACTTCTGAAGCCCCAGTAAACGGCGGCCGTAACTATAACGGTCCTAAGGTAGCGAAATTCCTTGTCGGGTAAGTTCCGACCTGCATGAATGGCGTAACGATTTCTCCGCTGTCTCCAACATCAACTCAGTGAAATTGAATTCTCCGTGAAGATGCGGAGTTCGCGTAGTTAGACGGAAAGACCCCGTGCACCTTTACTGCAACTTTACATTGGTATTAGGAAAAACATATTTAGCATAGGAGGGAGACATTGAAACAAAGGCGTCAGTTTTTGTGGAGTCACCAGTGAAATACCTCTTTTGTTTTTCTTGATATCTAACTGATAGCCGTTATCCGGCATCAAGACATTGTATGGTGGGTAGTTTGACTGGGGCGGTCGCCTCCCAAATAGTAACGGAGGCGTGCGAAGGTAGGCTCAGAACGGTCAGAAATCGTTCGTTGAGTGCAATGGCATAAGCCTGCCTGACTGTGAGACTGACAAGTCGAGCAGAGTCGAAAGACGGTCATAGTGATCCGGTGGTTCTGAGTGGAAGGGCCATCGCTCAACGGATAAAAGGTACGCCGGGGATAACAGGCTGATACTGCCCAAGAGCTCATATCGACGGCAGTGTTTGGCACCTCGATGTCGGCTCATCACATCCTGGGGCTGGAGCAGGTCCCAAGGGTTTGGCTGTTCGCCAATTAAAGTGGTACGTGAGCTGGGTTCAGAACGTCGTGAGACAGTTCGGTCCCTATCTGCTATGCGTGTAGAAGAATTGAGAGGAGTTGACCCTAGTACGAGAGGACCGGGTTGAACATACCACTGGTGGACCGGTTGTAGCGCCAGCTGCAGTGCCGGGTAGCTAAGTATGGACGAGATAACTGCTGAAAGCATCTAAGCGGGAAACTCACCTCAAAACTAGTTCTTCCTATAGAGCCGTGGTAGACCACCACGTTGATAGGCTGGATGTGGAAGCGCAGTAATGCGTGCAGCTGACCAGTACTAATAGCTCAATTGGCTTGATTTATGCACTGAAAAAAATTTTTAAAAAAAAAATTACAATATCACATTATTAAAAATATTTTTGGATCGGCATATTGTTTCTTTATAAACATGATCACATTTAATATTTATAAAATTATTAAAAAATAATTATGATAAAAATATCATATATTTTAAATTAAATTATTATTTGGTAATTTTTGTCTGAATAATTAAGAAACTATGAATAAAAAGTTAGACAAATTTTATTCTGAAAATGCTTACACTAGAATATTTTCAAAATACTTTACAAAAAAAGAATTCAGATCATACAAATCGTATTTCTTAAAGGAAAAGAAAAAATATTTTAACCATTTAAAGTTTAATAATAAATCGATTGTTTTAGATGTTGGTACTGGAAGACAGAGTGTTGCCTTAAGTACAATTTTTTCAAGGATTGATCATTTTGACATATCTAAAAAACATGTCCTACAATTAAAAAAATTTACTAAGAAAAAAAAAATACTGAATATTTTTAGTAAAAGAGTAGATCTTGAGCTCTATAAGTTAGAAAAAAATAGATACGACTTTATAAATTTAGATGGAATTTTAATGCATACATCAAATCCATTTTTGTTACTTAAAAATGTTTTAAACTCACTTAAAAAAAATGGTATTGTTAAAATATTAATTTATAAGTCTGGTAGTCTGAAATTTATAATAATATCATTTTTAAGAAAATTAATTTATGAAAATAAATTAAAATTACCTAATAAGTTTAAAAATATTATAACAAGAATGTTATTCGAAGACGACTTATATGTTCCAAACATTCATTTTTTTGATGAAAACTCATTATATAAATTTTTAAAAAAAATGACTTCTAGTAGTAAATTTTTAAAAACTAAAAATTTTAATTACAAAAAAAAAATAGATACAAAAAATTTTCATCACTCTCTAACTTTTATTGTAACAAAAAAAAATGATAATTTAAGATTTGAAAAAAATACCAAGTTAAAATACGTAAATCAATTAAATAAAAATTTTTTAAAAAAAGATAAATTTTTCTATGATAATATTGGAAAAAGATTTTTGCATATTCTGGAAAAAATTAAAAAAAGTAGAATCCCAAAATTTAAAATTAAAGAAATTGAATTTACTATAATTAGAATTTATAAAATTGCACTTCATAGTTTATTTTATAAAGAACTGAATTATAAAAATTTAATATCAATACTTAAGGTTGAATTATATAATTTAGAACAGCTACTAATAAATAAAAGATATGATTAAAAGCAAGTCAAAGGATTGGAAAAGTTTTCATTTAAAATCAATTAAGTTTGGTAAATTTCCAAAGTATCCACAAGAATTAATGTTAAAAACTATTTTTGGAAGGTACAGTGAAATGAACTTATCTATTAATAAAAAATCAAAAATAATTGATATTGGATGTGGATTTGGAAATAATCTTATCCCATTTGCTGATATTGGATGCAAAGTAAATGGAGTAGAAATAGATAAGGATATTTGTAATATTACAAAAAAAATATTGAGAAAAAAATTTCCAATTAAAAATATAAATATCAAGGTTGGTCATAATAGATTAATCCCATTTAAAAAAAATTTTTTCGATTTAGTAATGACTAATACGCTACATTACGAAAATAATTTTAATGATGTTGATTTAGCTTTAAAAGAATATTGTAGAGTGATTAAGAAAAATAAATTTCTTTATATTACAACAACAGGAAATAAAAGCGATTTTTTTAAGAAAACAAAAAAAATTTCAAATAATATTTATATGATTAATGATAAAAAAGATAAAATTAGATTTGGTAAAAAATTTTTCTTTTTTAAAAATGAAAATTTTTTTAAGCGCACATTGTTAAAACATTTTAAAAAAGTAATTTTAGGTAGAGATACAAATATAATAAATGGTAATTGTACCGATGTTTATATGGCCTTGTGTCAAAAATAATTTATTATTTATTTAATTTTTTTTTTAATAATTTGTATATTTTAAAAGATTTATCAAAGTTATAATTCTTTTTAATTATATTATTTATCTTCCTATTTGGTTCCGTGGTATGTAAAAATGCTTTTTTAATTATTAAATTTTTGTATCCAAATATTTGAAACTTTTTTTCAAGTTTTTCTTTCGTATCAATTACAATAAATTTATTTAAAATTTTGGAGTTTTTTTTTGTTAAAAATTTTTTATAAAATTTATCATAATTTCTAATGTAACCATTAATTATTTTTTTATTTTCTGCTAATTCTATTGAGGATTTAATTTTATATTGTTTATTAAAATCAAGCGTACTTTTTTTAGTAACATATAAAATAGTTGAAACAACAACAGATATAGGATCTCTTATAGTAAGAATGAAATTATATTTTTTAAAATCAGAAAAAATCTCATTATAAAATTTATGTGTACTTAGTATTTTTTTTTTTAATAAAACTTCTTTTTTTATATTTTCATATTTTTTATCTAAAATTGGATTGAAAATATAAAATTTTTTTTTTTTTAAAAAAATATCTCTCCTTAATAAACCTTTATAAATTTTTTTGTTAATATTTCTGATTGAGATTTTTAGTTTTAGATTCTTATATAGAAATTCTTTAATTCTATGCGTGCCTGACCTTTCACATCCTATGATCAAAAATTTTTGCATTTAATTGCAATAATATTATAATATATAAAAAGTTATTTTTTTAATCCAAAAGCATTATAGTAAATTCTATTTGATCTAGCAGCATTTAACTTTTCGTGTGGTGTAAAAAATCTGTCACCAACTTTAACCTTACTAATTATATTTTTTCCATTATTATTAATTACTTCCTCAATTAACAACATGTGCTTCGAAGATGTACAAACAACTATCCAATTTTTATCATGTCTTGATACTATACCAGACATGTAAGGATGGTTTGAAGTATCACCACCATGTAATTGAACCTTTTTTAAATAAAGTTTTCCAAAATTTCCATTGTTCAAATAAGTTGAAGCACCCTTATACGGGTCTTCAAAAGCATTTATAAAATTAATTAAATCATAAGAGTTTAAACTCCAGTCAATAAAACCACTAACTTCGGTATTTAATCTTGGATTATATCTAGATAAATAATGAATTTGAGGTTTTAAATCAAATTCTACTTTTTTAATAAGTTTATTCATAAACTTTTCATAAAACTTAATCATTAATTGTGAGCTATGTTTTTTAAAATCAGAAGGAATGATGCAATTTTTAGGATATAATGATAATTCATTTGCAATTATTTGCCCTCCGTCAATGTCTTCTGTCATCATATGAATACACATATTACATATTCTATCTTCACGCATTATCGTCCAGGATCCTGCACCTCCACCAGCATCAAGTGGCAGTCTAGAATTGTGTATATTGATAAAATTCTTTTCAAATAATTTTATAGTTTCTTTTTTAAATATGTACCTAGGTCCTATGCCAATAAATAATGTTTTTTTAAAATCAAATTTATTTTTAAGATATTTCAAACATTTTTTATCAATTGAATTGAAAACTTTATAGTTAATAAATTTCTTATTCATTAATTTTGATTGATCTATTGAAGTTATAACTGTTGTAGAAAGTTTTAATTTTTTATTTATCTGAATAATCTCATGTTGTGGATGGCCAAAAATTACAACATTTGAAAAATTAGTTAAAAAAAATTTGTTATTTTTAATCATTTAAAAATTTATTTATTTTTTTCATATAATCTTCTTCAGCATATAGCAAATGTTTATTTGAATTAATTGGCCAAGTAATTTGCCTTGGGAAAATAATATTATCTTTATTTTTGAAGAAACTAATTGTGTTTGATGTAATTTTTTTAATATATTTTTTATTTGGTCTAAATATATTTCTTACCCAAGAGTAACCAATAAGCTTTACATTTTGATTATTTTTAGAATTTTTAAATATTATGAAATTTTTAAATAATAACATTATATTTTTTATTTGCTCATCAATATCTCTTTGTTCAGAGTGCTCAACAAATTCAATCTGATAAATTTTTTTATTTTTAATATTAAATATATCTGAGTATTGTGAAATTCTTATAAGTCCATAAGCAAATTCTGAAGATACAATAATTTCACAAAATTTATCTAAATCATTTTTAATATAATTTTTAATCTCAATTAATGCTGTATAATATTTTATTGGTTTTAATTTTGGTGAAAATATTTCTTTTTTAATTGATTTATTTAATTTTTCTTTTTTAATTGAATCATTCAATGGTTTTACTGGAATACATATTATTTTTTTATTTTTTGGATTGTTTAGATCATGATAACCATCAAAAAAAATTTGTTTATTCTTTTTTCTGAAGCTGATTGGATTATTTAATTTAATATCAATATTATTATTTTTTAAAATAATTTTTAGTGCATCTGAAATCTCACTAAAATGACCCTTTTTAGGAAAAACAAAAGCATGTTTAATTTTTTTTTTTCTTATCTTTTTATTAAATATTGCCGCTTCATCATTTGATATAATGTTATAATTAGTAGGAAAAAACCACGGGTATGATGAACTTATTGTATATTTGATATTATTTTCTTTTCCAAAATAATTATCTGTTAAATATCTTAGATATTTTTTGTTAAGGTAGCTCAAATTTTTAATTGGATTTAGTGTAACTCTTTTTCTCTTAATTTTAAATTTTCTCAAAATATTTTTAGGCCACTTATTATAGTCATCTAGGTGAGATATTAATTCTTTTCCAATAATCATACCTCTAGTTTTAAATATTTTATTAAACTTAATTTCTTTTTTTAGAATATTGAGAAGTTTCTTTGATCTTATGTCCTCTAAAGCATGAAACCCAGGGTTTAAAACATAATTTTTTATCTTAACTTTTTTATAAGCATTGATAAAGTTACCAGTGCCTTCAATAATACAAATATTTGAATTTTTAGCTTTAGATTTAATTTGTAATGCTAAAAAAACACTATAAAGGTTAAGTCCAATTAAGTAGATTTTTTTTTTCATCCAAAAAAAACATTACATGTTATAACTTTGTTAACAAATCTAAATTATGTATAATTTAAGACCTTTTATAAATCAACAAATCAATTATCAAAATATCTTATTGAATAAAAACTTAATGAAGAAAATCAATATAGGAGATCAAAGATTTAAACTTAATAAAATTTAAAATAAAATATGTTGAATATAGTAAAAAAACTTTTGTTTTTTTTATCTCCTAGGGAACAAAAACATATTCCATTATTATTATTTATGATTTTAATAATGGCATTATTAGATATGATTGGAGTAGCCTCTATAATGCCTTTCATGACAGTTCTTACAAATCCTGCACTCATTGAAACTAATTCGGTTCTAAATTTTATGTATAAAATTTCAGAAAAGTTTGGTGTTGAGAACAGTCAAGAATTTCTTTTTGTTTTAGGGTCAATAGTATTTGCTTTGCTTGTTTTTTCAATATCATTTAAGGCCTTAACAACTTATTTATTAGCAAGATTTACATATATGACTGAATACACAATAAGTAAGGTTTTAGTAGAGCGTTATTTGCATCAGCCCTATAGTTGGTTTTTAAATCGTAATTCCGCAGATCTTGGAAAATCTATTCTTGGAGAAGCTGGAACTATTGTGGGTAGCGGAATAAGACCTATGCTTGAACTGATTGCACAGAGCGTAATAGTAATAACATTATTAAGCTTATTAATTTTAGTTGATACAAATATTGCTTTTACCGTTTTTTTTATATTTGGATTTGCTTATTGGATAATTTATAAATTATCACGTGGATTTGTTAAAAAAATAGGAGAGGAGCGTTTCAATTCAAATCAATTACGTTTTGTTTCTTTATCAGAGGCTTTTGGTGCTGTTAAAGAAGTAAAGTTAAGTAGACTTGAGAAAACTTATATTAAAAGATTTGCAGAGCCAGCTTATAAAATGGCAAGACACCACGCCTCTTTTCTAGTAATAAGTCAACTACCACGTTTTATCATAGAAATTGTAGCTTTTGGTGGCATGATGTTACTTATACTATATATAATGTCTCAAACAGGCACTTTTGTGAATGCTGTTCCCATTATTACTCTTTATGCTCTAGCAGGTTATCGTCTAATGCCTGCATTACAAAAGATTTATAATTCATTTTCACAACTGCGATATGGTCGTGTAGCAATTGATGCTTTATACAAGGATATAAGAAGTTTAAAACCATTGGATGAAAATATAGATAAAAATATTTTACCACTTAGGCTTAATAATAAAATTACTTTAAATGATATTGATTATAATTATCCCTATTCTTCACGAACTGCTTTACAAGGAATTAATCTAACTATTCCTGTTAAAACAACTGTAGGACTTGTAGGTGCAACTGGTAGCGGCAAGACTACAACAGTAGATATAATTCTTGGTTTATTAGAGCCACAGAAAGGTACATTAGAAGTAGACGGTATAGTTATTAATAAGCAAAATTGTAAAGCATGGCAAAAGATCATTGGATATGTGCCTCAAAACATTTATTTGGCTGATGACAGTATCAGTGCAAATATTGCATTAGGTGTGGAAACCAAAAATATAAATCAAGATGCTGTAGAATATGCAGCCAAAATAGCTAATTTGCATGAATTTATTATGAATGATTTACCTAACCAATATCAAACTCCAACTGGTGAAAGAGGTATAAGACTATCAGGAGGACAGCGCCAACGTATAGGAATTGCAAGAGCATTATATCATAAGCCAAAAGTGTTAATTTTAGATGAAGCTACTAGTGCTTTAGATAGTCTTACTGAACAAGCAGTGATGGAATCTATAAATAACATCGATAAGGATATAACCATAATCCTAATTGCGCATCGTTTGAGTACTGTTAAGAAATGTGATACTATTTTTCTGTTAGAAAAAGGTAAACTAAAAAATACAGGTACATTTGAAGAGTTAATAAAAGATAACAATAATTTCCGAGCATCTGTGAATAAAATTTAAAAATGTTAAAAAATTCTTCTATACTAATAACAGGTGGTACGGGTTCTTTTGGTCATACTTTTATTCCACTTACTTTAAAAAAATATAATCCAAAACGTTTAGTTATTTTTTCACGAGATGAAATGAAACAGTGGGAAATGGCAAAGTTGTTTAGCAATGATTCAAGAGTTAGATTTTTTATTGGTGATGTGCGTGACAAAGATAGGTTACATCGAGCTTTAAATAATGTAGATTTTGTTGTTCATGCTGCAGCAACGAAAATAGTTCCTACTGCAGAATATAATCCCTTTGAATGTATTAAAACAAACATCAATGGTGCTATGAATATAATTGATGCTTCTATTGATCAAGGAGTAAAACGTGTTGTCGCACTTTCAACAGACAAGGCTAGCAGCCCAATTAATCTTTATGGTGCGAGTAAATTAGCATCTGATAAACTTTTTGTTGCTAGCAATTCATCATATGCATCTAGTCATCAAACACGTTTTGCTGTTGCACGTTATGGCAATGTAATTGGTTCACGTGGCTCAGTAATCCCGTTTTTTTTATCAATAAAAAATAAAGGCACCATACCTATAACAGATAAACGAATGACTCGTTTTATGATTACTTTGGAGCAAGGGGTTGAATTAGTATGGAAAGCATTTGACGACATGATTGGAGGTGAAATTTATGTTAAAAAAATTCCCTCAATGAAGATTACCGATATAGCCAGTGTTATTGCACCCAAAGCTAAACAAAAAATTATTGGAATAAGGCCAGGTGAAAAGCTTCATGAACAAATGATTAGCAATGAGGATAGTTACTCAACTTATGAATATTCTAATTATTATAAAATTTTACCACAAATTAATAAATGGTCATTAGATAGAAAACGTATAGGAAAAGGAGTTAAAGTATCTGAGGGTTTTGTTTATAGTAGCGATTTAAATAGTGAATGGATGACTAAATCTCATTTAAAGAAATGGATTAATAGTAACAAAAATTTTATCGGTAGAATTTAAAAAATAATTATTAATTTTGACAAAATCTCTGCTAAATTCTTAGAATAACAGATCAATAAAAAAATAAAATTTATATCTCTTTGTAAAAATTTTGATTAATAATTAATTGTTTAATAGAAAATGAAATTATCAATTGGGACAGCTCAGTTTGGAATGAATTATGGTATCTGCAATACTCAAGGAATTGTAAGTATTAAAGAAGTAAGAAAAATAATTAAATATTGTAATTCTAGAAATATTCATTCAATTGATACAGCGCAAGGCTACGGTAAATCTCATAAAATACTTGGATCATTAAATTTAGATAATTTTCAAATTACTACAAAAATTTCTATTACAAAAAAAAATAAAATTAAAAATTTGGAAAATTTTGTTATTTCCAAAATCGAAAAGACTTTAGATGATTTAAATGTTAATCAAATATATGCTTTATTAATACATGATGCATCTGAATTAAGAGGAAAGTTTGGATTAAGTTTTTATAATATTTTGCAAAATTTAAAAAAAAAAAAAAAATTTTTAAAACTAGGAGTATCTATTTATAGCAAAAAAGAATTAGATTTTATTATAAGAAAATATAAAATCGATGTTGTTAATTTGCCACTATCTGTAGCAAATCAGGAATTTTTTGAGAATAGTTATTTAAAAAAACTCAAGAAAAAAAAAATCGAAATACATGCTAGGTCAATTTTTTTACAAGGATTATTATTATCTAAATATAATCGTTTACCTAAAAAATTTAAAAAAAATAAGTTTTTTTTAGAATGGAACGAATGGATACAAATGAATAATTATAATCCCTTAGACGCAAGTATAGCATTTGTAAAAAAAGCAAAATATATAGATAAGATTATAGTGGGTGTTGACAATTTTGATCAATTGAAAATGATTGTAAAAGCATATAAGAAAAATTTAAGGTTAAATTTTAAAAAATTTAATCAATCATTAATTTTAAAGAGACCTTTTAAATGGTAAAAAATAAAACACAATCAACATGGAGAAAAGCAAAAAAAATCATTCCGGGTGGAAATATGCTTTTATCAAAAAGGCCAGAAATTTTCCTTCCCAATAAATGGCCAGCATATTTCAAGAAAGCCAAAGATTGTTTTGTTACTGATTTAGATAATAAAATGTATCTAGATATGAGTTTAATGGGTGTTGGTACTTGTGTTTTAGGCTATTCTAATAATGAAGTAGATAAAGCTGTAATTAAAAACATTAAAAAAGGCAACATGTCTACATTAAATTGTGAAGAAGAATTTTTGCTTAGTGAAAAATTATTAAAAATAAATAAATGGGCAGATATGGTAAAATTTGCAAGAAGTGGAGGAGAGGCAAATGCAATAGCTGTGAGAATTGCAAGGGCAGCTTGTAGTACAAAAAAACAAAATATAGCAATTTGTGGCTATCATGGTTGGCATGATTGGTACTTATCTGCAAATATAAAAAATAAAAAAAACTTAGACCAACATTTGCTATCTGGCTTAAGTACCAAAGGTGTACCTAATAATTTAAAAGGAACAGTTCATCCTTTTAATTTTAATAATATAGATGAATTAACAAAAATTGTCGAAAAAGAAAATATTGGTGTCGTCAAAATGGAGGTATATAGAAGCAACCCACCTTCAAAGAGTTTTTTAGAAGCAATTAAACATTTAAAAAATAAATATAAATTTGTTTTAATATTCGATGAATGCACATCTGGATTCAGAGAAACATACGGAGGTATTCATCAAAAATTTAATATTTTTCCTGATATTTGTGTTTATGGAAAAGCATTAGGTAATGGATATGGAATAACATCAATCGTAGGCAAAAAAAAAATAATGGATAACGCTCAAAAAACATTTATTAGTAGCACATTTTGGACTGAGAGAGTTGGACCAACAGCAGCACTTAAAACTTTAGAAATAATGAAGAAAACAAGATCTTGGGAAATAATTTCTAAAAAGGGGAAATTTTTTAAAGAAAAATTAATTAAATTAGGTCAAAAATATGAATTGCCACTAAACGTTTTTGGAAGTGACGGTATACCGGCTTTTAGTTTTAATAGTAATAACAACTTAAAGTACAAAACATTTATAACACAAGAGATGCTGAAATCAAATATTTTGGCTTCGAATGTAATTTATATTTGTGTTAAACATGATTTAAAAAAATTTAATAGTTATTTTGATTGTTTAGATCTTATATTTCAAAAAATAGCAGAATGTGAAAAAGGTTATAAAATAGATAAGCTTTTGCGTAGTCCAGTATGTCATACAACTTTTCAAAGACTAAATTAAATAAATTTTCATTCTTTTCTATTTGTTCAACCAAATTTGGTTATGGCCATTATAATAGGATTAAAAATTTAATTTCAATTATTAAAAACAAAAGAAATAAAATAGTTCACTATTCTTATGGAGACAAATTTAAAAATATAGATTTTTTCTTAGATAAATTAGATTATGAGATTTGTCAAAAAAATAAGGTAATACTGGATTTAACAAACAAATTATTTTTAGATCGAAATACAATATCGAAAATAAAAAAAATTTTAGGTAAAAAACAAAATCGAAATGTTTATATTATTGATGAACCAACAAAAAAAAATCTATCTATAATTCTGAATTTAGACAATATTAAGACTCTTATTCCTTTTGAAGTTGAGAAAAAATTAAAAAAAAAACTAATAAAAATTAAAAGAATAAAAATTGGATTTGATTATTTTATATATCCACTAAATAAAGTAAAGAAAACTAACAAAATTTACGATATTACTTTGAGCTTTGGTGGTAGCGATAATTATGAAGGTGCTTTTTATGTTTTAAAATTATTAGAAAAATTAAAAATAAAAAAAAAAATTGCTGTAGTAATTGGAAAATATAATAAACGTTTTTATAAAAAAAAAATATTTTCTATTTGTAAAAAAAATAATTTTAAGATAATTAAATTTACAAAAAATTTTTATAATATATTAAATAAAAGTAAGCTATTAATTACAAATTCTGGTTTGACAAAATATGAGGGAGTTGTACATGGAATACCCGTTATAGTTTTTTCAGATAGCAAAGAAAGTCAGAAAATAGATAAAGTATTTATTAATAAAACAAGACAATTTCACTTTTCATATTTAAAAAGAGAACAAAATGATATTTTAAAGTTAAAGAATATTATAACTGAACAAAAAAAATTTAAATTATTTGATAAAAATTTCAATAAATCATATATCAATAAAATTAGACTTTTTTTTGATAAATAGTAACTTATTTATTTCTAAGTTATATTAAATTTAAATTTATAATGTTTAAAAAATTTACAAAACCTTATTTTATCGCTGAAATAGGATCGAATTTTAATCAAGATTTAAAAACTGGTTATGAGTTGATTGAAAAAGCAAAAATTTGTGGAGCTGATGCTGTAAAATTTCAATTGTTTAAAGCGAAAAAACTTTATCCAAGCAATAAAAAAATGTTTAAAATATTTAAATCAATTGAATTGAAGGAGAGCTATTTTCATAAATTTTATAATTATGCAAAAAAATTAGATTTAGATATATCAGCTTCAACATTTGATTTAGGATCAGCAAAATATTTAAAAAAATTTAAAATTGATTTTCATAAAATAGCATCATCTGAATTAACAAATTATAAACTAATTCAATATCTATCTAAGTCAAATTTGCCAATTTTACTATCAACTGGTATGTCAGATCTTGAAGATATTAAAAATGCTGTAAAAATATGTGAAAAAAATAATAATTTTAATATTGTTATTATGCAGTGTGGATCTGATTATCCTTTAAAACATAAAGATGTGAATTTAAATACTTTAAAGACATTTAAATCTAATTTTAAATATTTTTTAGGCTTTTCAGATCATACAGTTTCGGAGGTAGCGGGTATTGCAAGTATTAGTTTTGGTAGTACTGTTTTTGAAAAACATATTACTCTAAATAAAAAATCAAGTGGTCCTGATCATTTTTTTGCAATGGAGCCAGATGAATTTAAAGACTATATTGTGAAGATCAAAGAGGCCTATAAGTGTCTTGGCACAAGTAAAAAAAATTTATTAAAACAAGAAAGATACAATTCAAGAAGAAAAGGACTTTACTTTAAAAAAGATTTAAAAAAAGGAAAAATTTTTACAACTAAAGATTTCATAGAAAAATCTCCTCCAGTGGGATTAACGCCTATTTATTTAAAAAATATTTTAAACAAAAGTTTAAAAAAGAATGTAAAAAAAAATCAACCTATTTTTCAAAAATTATTTAATTAATATTTATGTATAAATTTAATTTCCTTAGATTTTTTAAAAACACTGTAAAAAAAAATAAATATAAAATTGCTTTGGTTGATGTTGATAATAAGAAATATAATTTTCAATATCTTGATGTTCAAAGTGATAAGCTTGGAACATTTTTAGAAAAATATAAAAAAGATAATCATATAATTGCTATTGATAGTGAGAAAAGCTTGAGTACAATAATTGCCTTCTTAGCATGTCTAAAAATAGGGCTTCCATATTTTTTTTTAGATATTTATTTGCCAAAAAATAGAATCAAGGAAATATTAAAAAAAACAAGATGTAAATTTGTTATAAGCAAAAACAGAATCTCATTCGCAAAAAAAATTGATACTAAAAAAAGTAAAAATATAAAAAAAATATCTTATACATCATGTAGCAGCGATGATGCTGCATATATAATGTTTACCTCAGGTTCTACTGGGTCTCCTAAAGGTGCAATAATATCTCATCAAAGTGTAATCAATTTTGTTTTATGGTGTAAGGATAATTTTTTACTAGAAAAAAAAGATGTTTTTTCACAATTAAACCCATTGTATTTTGATAATTCTGTTTTTGATCTTTATAATAGTATGTTGTTAGGAAATACCCTGGTTTTAATACCACAATTAGATATAAACGATCCATCAAAATTAATTAATAAAATACAGAAACACAAATGTACAGTTTGGTTTTCTACACCGTCTTTGCTAATTTATTTTATAAATTTCAAGTTGTTAGATAAAAAAAAATTTAAAAATATAAAAAAAATAATATTTGGTGGAGAGGGGTTTCCTAAAGCAAAATTAAAAATATTATTTAATAAATTTAATAATAAAATTTTTTATAATGTTTATGGGCCTACCGAATGCACATGTATTTGTTCTAGATATTTAATTACTAAAAAAGATTTTATAAAAAATAATAAATATTCAAAAAGTATTTATGCACCTATAGGGTCAATTGCTGAAAATTTTAATTATAAGATTGTTGATAAAAAATTTGAAGAGGTAAAAAGGGGGAGCTTAGGTGAATTAATTTTATATGGTCCAAACGTAGCATATGGTTATATTGGTGATAAAGTAAATACTGATAAAAGTTTTATTTTTAATATAAATAATTTTGATAATCAGAGAGGTTACAAAACGGGTGATTTAGTAAAGGAGAATAGATTGAACAATCAATTATTTTTTATCGGTAGAAACGATACACAAATTAAACATATGGGCTATAGAATAGAACTTAATGAATTAGAGATTGTTTTAAATAAGCTTTCTTCCATCAAAGAAACTTGTGTTTTTTATATTAAAAAAAATAATAAAACTTATGGAAAAATAATATCTGTTATCTCAACAAGCAGACAAATATCAAAAGAAGAAGTTTACTCTTTTATAAAAAAGTATTTACCAAAATACTTTTTACCACAAGAATTATTTTTTGTTGAGGATTTGCCAAAAAATTATAACGGAAAAATAGATAGAGCTTTAATTAAAAAAAAATATGAAAAAAAAGTTCAACTTTAAAGGAATAGATCAAATTTTTGTTGAGGATTTAAGTTCCTTATCTGAAAAAACTTTACTTAAAAATCTTTCAAATTGGGACTCATTGAAACAATTAGAATTAGTTTCATTATTGGAAAAAAAATTTAAAAAAAAACTTTCTGCAAAAGAAATTCTCAAAATAAAAAATATTAAAGATTTAAAAAAAAAAATTAAATGAAAAGAATAATTATAACAGGTGCTACTGGTTCTATCGGAAGTGAAATAGTCAAATATTTTTATAAAAATAATGACTTAATTTGTATTGATATAAATAAAAAGGAATTGAAAATTTTAAAAGATAAATTCAAGAAAATAAAAATTTATCAATGTGATATAACTAATAAAAAAAAAGTAGATCAACTTTTTAATAAATTAAATTTAAAGTTTAAATATTTTGATGTTTTAATAAATAATGCTGGAAAGATTTACAGTCAACCCATCGTTAAATTGACTTCTAGTGGCTTTAAATCTCATAATTATAAAATTTGGAAGAATATATTAGATTTAAATTTAAATTCTGTATTTTTGTTTTCCTCAAAGATCATTGAGAATTTTTGTAATAATAGAACCAAAGGATTAATAATTAATATTAGCTCGATAAGTGCAAAAGGAAATCTCGGTCAATCTGCTTATTCAGTTGCAAAATCAGGTATTGAGACATTAACAAAGATATGGTCACAAGAACTTAGCAGTTTTAATATTAGAGTTGCATGCATAGCTCCAGGTTTTTTAAATACTAAAAGCACACGTAACTCGTTAACTAAATTCCAAATTGATCATTTAAAAAACATTACTCCTATTAAAAGATTGGGCACAACAAAAGAACTTATGTTAGCTATAAAATTTATAATTAATAATGAATTTTTTAATGGAAAAGTTTTGTCTCTTGATGGTGGATTAGAGATATGAGTGAAAAATTGTTAATCATTTTTGGTACTGGTCAACAGTCAGATATCATCTCTTTTTATATAAATAAATTATCCAAGAAGATCTATGCTTATTGTGTTGATGAAAAATTTTATAAAAAGGACACTTTTAGAAATACAAAAATAATTACAACTAAAGATCTTATCAAAAAATATAAGCCAAGAAACACAAAATTGCATATCGCAATTTCCTATAAGCAATTAAATAAACTTAGGTATGAAAAATATAATTATTTTAAAAAGAAAGGATATTCATTTGAAAGCGTTATATTCAATTCAAATTTAAATCAGGGGGATGTGAGGATTGGTGAAAATGTCGTTGTCTTAGATAGTTATATTCAGCCTTTTTCTAAAATAGGAAATAATACATTTATTTGGAGTGGAACGATATTAGGTCATCATAGCAAAATAGGTAATAATTGTTGGATATCTTCCGGATGCACCATAGGTGGTAATTGTAAAGTTAACGATTTTAGTTTTTTGGGATTAAACTCTACTATTGGACATTTTGTAAATATAGGAAGCAAATCTTTTGTTGGTTCGTCTTCACATGTAACAAAAACTTTACCATCTAAAAGTGTAGTAATTCAGAACGACTCAAGAAAAATATCTTTTGATCCTGAAAAATTTTTAGAAATTAATAAGTTTAAGTAAAAATGAAAAATTGGAATAATTTTTTTGAAAAAAATGATGGTAATAATTTTCCACATCAGTCTTTAATAATTTTTTTTAATAGAAATTTTTCTAAATTTAAAAAAAAAATAGATATTCTTGATTTGGGATCTGGTACAGGTTCCACTTTAATGTTGGTAAAAAAAAAAAATTTTTTTTTAGATTGCGTAGATATTTCTAAAGAAGCATTAAAAAAATTAAAACAAAAACATTCAAATAAAAATGTAAAAACTTTTAATGTAAGTTTTAATGAATTTTTGAAAATTTCAAAAAAAAAATATGATTTAATAATTGATGGAGCTTCTCTTCAACATCAAAATGAAGATAATTTAAAGGTATCGTTTAGTTTAATAAATCAAAATTTAAAAAAAAATGGTTATTTTTTTAGTATTAATTTAAATTCTTCAAAAGGATTAAATGATGAAAGTTTTAATGTAACAAAATTAAAAAAAAAAAAATTGCTTAAATTTTTTAAGTTATGCAACTTAAAAAAAATTGATTACAATTTTTATTATTATTCAGAAAATAATTCAAAAAATTTTATTAAATTTAATATCATTACAGGACAAAAATGATTTTATGAAGGTAATTGGTACAAAATATTCTGGTTTAGAGAGTGCAGTAACTTTTTTAGATACTTCAAAAAATAAATTTTTCGCATTGCAATCTGATAGAGTCTCTAGAATTAAAAAAGACAATATAGATATTGATCAAACTTTAAAATATTTAACTAGTAGAAACTTAATACCGCATGAAGTGGACGTGGTTGCTATACCATTCTCCAATTTTTCAGGTAAAGATGGCATACTTGAAATGCAATCACCTACATTTTTTTTTTTAAAAAAAGAGAAAATTGCTAGAAAATATACAAAGCCCAAATATTTTACTGATTTGCTAAACGTAGATTTTAAAACAACTCTTATTTCTAAAATGGATATTAGATGGCAATATTATTCAATACTGCACAAATTTTTTTCAAATTTTAGACAAAAAAAAAAATTAAATAAATTTTTTATTAAAAAAACAATTAATGACATTTTTAAAAATAACAACATAGTAGTACCAAAAATAGAATTTCACGACCATCATTTAAGCCATGCAGCTTCTTGTTTAACGATTGATAACTTTGATTTAAATAAGACTAATTACGTATTTGTATTAGATGAACATGGGGATTTAAAGCACTCATCTTTTTTTAAATGGAGCAATAAAAAATTTAAGTTAATTGCCTCAAGTAAAGTAATTAAGTTTAATAAAGATAATAGAACTTATATTACCTCAATTGGATCTTTGTATTCTAATTTTACTGAGGCTCTTGATTTAAGAAGAAGTGTAGATGAGGGTAAAGTAGAAGCTTTGGCCGCATATGGAAAACCAAATAAAAATCTCTTAAAAATCTTAAAAAAAATAATAAAGATAGATAATGATGAGCTTAATTTTTTGATTGATGTTAAACTTTACGAAAAATTTCTAACTATAAAAAAATTAAAAAATTATAAAAAAAAAATTGGTGATAAGAATTTTGCAGCAACAATACAGTATTTTTTAGAAAAGATAGTTATAGAAATATTAAGTCTTTATAAATCAATTTTTAATTTTGACAAAATTTATTTTGCTGGAGGAGTTTTTGCAAATGTAATTCTATCTCACAAAGTTTATTTGGCACTGGATTTAAAATGTGTAAATGTTGTGCCATACATGGGAGATGAAGGCTCAGGGGCAGGTGCAGCAGTATTATCATTAATAAATAATGGTGAAGACCTATCGAAAATAAAAAATGTTTCTATGCCTTATTTAGGTGACTTCTATTCAGATGAAGAAACATTAAAAATATTAAATTTATATGAAAGTTCTATAAATTTTTATAACATGAAAGATAAATGGGTTACTGAGGCCGCCAATGCATTAAAAGAAAATAAAATTATTGGGACTTTTTATGGAAATATGGAGTTTGGACCAAGAGCATTAGGTCAAAGAAGTATATTAGCTAATCCATTTTTTCAAGACACAAGAGATAAAATAAATTTACAAATTAAAAAGAGACCTTGGTACCAACCATTGTGTCCAACAATTTTAGAGGAGGACAGGGAGGAAATATTCGAAAAATCTTTTCATCACAAATATATGTCAACTGCCTTTAAGGCTAAACCTAAATTTAAAGATATAATACCTTCTGCGCTTCATGTTGATCTTACTGCTAGACCTCAGTTTGTTACTAAAGAAATTAATTATTTTTTTTGGACTTTATTAAAAAAAATAAAAGATAAATATAATTATGGTGTAGTTTTAAACACTTCTTTTAATCTTCATGGAAGAACAAACGTGCTAAGACCTGAGGATGCGATTATAGATTTTTTAGATTGCAATTTAGATGAAATTTATATTAATGGTTATAAGGTAACAAAAAAAATATGAAGTGGAAAAAACAAGGCTTAATTGCTACACCAAAACAATTTAATTTAAAATGGTGGAATTCATATGCAATGGATCCATGTACTTTAAGATTACATGGAGATTTATATAGAGTATTTTTTTGTGGAAGAAATAATAAAAATATTTCAATGATAGGATACTTTGATTATGATTTAAAAAAATTTGAAGTAAAAAAAATTTCAAAAAAACCAGTATTAATCCCGGGTGAGTTAGGGGCTTTCGATGATAATGGGGTTACAGCCTCATGTATATTAAAGAATAAAAATCAGGTATTTCTTTACTATATTGGCTGGAAGCCAAAATCTACTACAAGATATTCTTTGATGACAGGTTTGGCTATTTCTAAAAATAACGGTTTAAATTTTAAAAGATATTCAAGATCACCAATTCTTAAATTAACAGACAAAGAACCTTTTTCAATATTAACGGCACCATATGTTATGAGGATAAAGCAAAAAAAATGGTTTATGTGGTATGTTTCTTGTAATAAATGGGTCAACAAAGATTATCCAAAGTATGACATAAAATTAGCAACGTCAATCGATGGAAAAAATTGGCAACAAGAAGGTTTAACATCTATAAAATTAAAAAAAAATGAAAGAGCGGTCGCCAGGCCATCAGTATTATTTGAGAATAGAAAATATAAAATGTGGTTTTGTTACGAAAAAAAAGTTGGAAAATATAAAATTGGTTACGCCGAATCAATTGATGGAATAAATTGGAAAAGAAATGATAAAAAGGCAAATATTTTTCCTGGAAAAAAAGAATTAGACAATAAAATGATAGCTTACCCCCATGTAATAAAGCACAAAGGATTAAAATATATGTTTTATAATGGTAATGATTATGGAAAAGAAGGAGTTTTTTTGGCTGTAGAGGCGAAAGAAAAATAAGTAAGTGTTTATAAAAATTAAAGAATGTATTTTTATAAAAAATATTGATGAAAATAGCTATTAGTCAGCCTACATACTTACCATGGCAAGGATATTTTGCTTTAATTGATTATGTTGATGAATTTATTTTTTTAGAGAATATTCAATTTAATAAAAGAAGCTGGCAACAAAGAAATAAGATTCTTTATAACGAAAAAGAGGTATTTTTAACTATACCAGTTAAAAGCAAAGGAAAGTTTAGTCAAAATATTTATGAGGTAGAAATTGATAAATTTGATAAAAATAAATTAAAACATATTAATTTAATTAAAAACGCATATTCGAAATCTAGATATTTTGAAAGATATTTTGGGGGATTTGAGAAAATTTTTTCAAAAAATTATACAAAGTTATCTGAATTAAATAAAGATTTGATTTTACATATTTGTAAAATTTTAGGGATGAATACAAACTTTTCAAATGATAAAAATTTTACTTTATCGTCCAAAAAAAAAGATTATTTAAAAGATATTTGTTTATTTAAAAAATGTAATAATTATATATCAACAATCGGAGCAAAAAATTATTTAGGTGAAATTGAATATTTCCCAGATACAAAAATAAAAATTGATTATTTTGATTTCAAAGATTTCAAATATATTCAAAATAGTAAAAAGTTTACACCTAGACTTTCAATAATTGATTTAATATTTAATTTAGGACCAGATTCATTAAAATATTTAAAAAATAATTTTTTAATATGCAAATAAAACGACTTTTAGTAATACCTGCGAGATCTGGTTCAAAAAGAATTAAAAATAAAAATTTTAAAAAATTTAAAGGTAAGCCAATAATTAGTTATTCAATTTTAACTGCTATAAAATCTAAAATTTTTGATACAATTGTAGTTTCAACAGACAATAAAAGATATTTAAATTATTTAAAAAATTATAATATTGATATTTCTTTTAGATCTAAAAAGTTGTCAAACGATAGCACAACAATTGAATCAGTTTTAAGAAGTATTTTATCCGAATATGAAAAATATGGTAACAAATTTGATGAAATTTGGAGCCTAACACCTTGTTCACCTCTTATTAAAAAAGAAGATTTAATTAAAGCTTCAGTTTTATTAAAAAAAAATAATAAAAAAATTATACTTCCTGTTTCAGAATTTCCAGTTCCACTTGAATGGGGTTTTAGATTTAATAAACAAAAAAAATTAATACCTCTAAAAAAAAATTTTTATAAAGTTCGATCTCAGGATTTACCAAAATCATATTATGATACAGGTAATTTTGTTGGAATTCCTGTTTATCATTTTAATAAAAAAAATATAGATTTTGATAAATATTATATAGGTATAGAAATACCCAAACATAGATCAATTGATATAGATGATTTAGATGATTGGAAATTAGCTGAAAAATTATACACATAACATTTTATTATTGTTTAAAAAAGATTTATTGATAAAAAATCTTTACTAATGAAAAATTTCATACCTTATGGAAGACAATATATTGATAAGTCTGATATTCAAAATGTAGCAAGCGCTCTAACTAAAGATAAAGTAACAACAGGAGAAATAGTTTTAAAATTTGAAAAAAAAATTGCTGAGTTTGTAAATTCTAAATATTCTGTAAGTTGTAATAGTGGTACATCAGCATTGTTTATCGCATTAAATGTACTTAATTTAAAAAAAGGAGATAAAATAATTATGCCTTCGATAAATTTTATTTCTTCATATTCAATTGCAAAATCTATTGGAGCAAAAATTTATTTAGCAGATGTTGATAAATTTACTGGACAGATGCGCCCCGAAGATGTTGAAAATTGCTGTAAAAAATTTAAGATTAAAAAATTTAAGGTATTAATCGTGATGTATAACGGTGGCTACCCACAAAATGCAGAAAATTTTAAATTTTTAAAAAAAAAATATAAATGTTTAATTGTTGAAGATGCATGTCATGCATTAGGAGCTTCTTATAAATATAAACGTAAATATTATAAAGTAGGAAGCTGCAAACATTCTGATATTAGCACATTTTCATTACATCCATTAAAAACTATTACAACAGGAGAGGGTGGCATTATTACCACAAACAAAAAAAATCTATTTGAAAAAATGAAAATGATAAGATCTTTAGGTATAAAAAAATTTAAAAAAAAACATTGGGAATATGATGTAATTTTAAGAGGATTAAATTTTAGATTAACTGATTTTCAATGTGCTCTTGGATTAAGTCAGCTAAAAAAAATTAACAAATTTATTCAAAAAAGAAAAAAAATTTTTTTAAAATACAACAATGAAATTAAAAACATAAAACAAATTTCTTTACAAAAATTTTCTAAAAATTATAAATCTTCT
>CACOMI010000007.1 GCA_902628275.1 uncultured Pelagibacteraceae bacterium
TAATATCCTCTCTTAAAAGTTTTGTAGGTATTCTTTCATAGTAAAGATCTTTTTTTTTCATTTTTAAATACAAATTTTTTTTGAAAAAATCCTTTAGTATTAGTTTTTACACTAAATAAGCAACCAGAATAACTAAATTTTCGAATATCGGCTTTACTCATTCCTTTTGTAGCAGTCGTAACAAAAAGCTCACTGTTTTTTTTTCCTCCAAATGTGCAATTAGTTACATTTTTAGCAGGGAAGTTAATTCTATGAATTAATTTTGCTTTTGGATTAAATACAGAAATACAAGCTCCACGAAAATGAGCCACCCATAAATTTTTATTTTTGTCTAAAGTCATTCCGTCTGGAGATCCTTCCTCGGAGGTTAATTTTTTAAATATTTTTTTACTTACTATTTTATTTTTTTTATTTATCTTAATTTTATATATTTTTTTTTTTGGACTATCCGTGTGGTAAAAATTATACATATCAATAAAAGCTGGTCCATTTGTAATCCTATAATTTTTATCTATTTTAGTTAATTTTAAATTTTTATCTAATTTGTATAATGAGCCTTTTTCAATTTTTCTTTCTAAATTATCCATAGTACCAAACCAAAGGTTTCCAGCAGGATCTGTTTTACCATCATTTATTCTATTAAATTTTAAATGCTGTTCTATTTTTATTGATTTTAAAATTTTCTTTAATTTTAAATTTTGTATTCTTAATTCTCCTTGAAGACCTAATACAAAAATATGGTCTTTAACATGTGCTAAAAATCCTATTTCTTTATTTACTTTATAAATTTTCTTTTTTTTACTCTTTATATTATATGAATATATTTTCTTTTTTTTTATATCTGTAAAATAAACTGAGTTATGTTCATTAACCCACAATGTGCCCTCACCTAATGTACATCTCACTTTCCAAAGAATTTTGGGTTGTTCTGTTACAATTTTGATCATTATAAATTAAATAATTAGGAAAACTTAATTCATCTAAATTTTAAAGTACTATAAAAAATTAAATAGCAACTACTTTAGAATTTTGCTCTCCCAAATTTTCAATTGATAATTTCATCGTATCACCAGCTTTTAAAAAATGCTGAGGCTTCTTACCCATTCCAACTCCAGGAGGTGTTCCGGTTGTAATAATATCACCTGCTTGAAGTGACATAAATTTACTTAAATAAGTTACAATTTCATTAACATCAAATATCATGGTACTTGTATTACCTGTTTGCATTCTTTCACCATTTACATCCAAACTCATATTAAGATTATTTACGTCCTTTATTTCATCTTTTGTAACTAAGTAAGGTCCAATTGGTCCATATGTGTCATGAGATTTTCCTTTCACCCATTGACCCATTTTTTCAATTTGCCATTCTCTTTCACTAACATCATTCACTAAACAGTAACCTAAAATATGATCTTGAGCTTGATTTTCAGAGATATGTTTTGTTTCCTTTCCAATAATAATTCCTAATTCAACTTCCCAATCAAGTTTATTTGATCCTGAAACTATCTCAATATCATCATTCGGTCCATTAATAGAACTTGTAGCTTTCATGAAAACAATTGGTTCGGTTGGAACTGGTAAATTTGATTCTTTAGCATGATCTGTAAAATTAAGACCTATAGCTACAAATTTTCCTGGTTTAGCAATACATGAACCTATTCTTGAGGTAGATGACATTTCGGGTAATGAAGACAAATCTGCACTTTGTAATTTAGAAAAGGTCTCAAAATTTAGATGATTGGGATTTAAATCTTTAATATGAGAACTAATATCTCTTATTTTACCATCTTTGTCTAAAATACCTGGTTTTTCTTTTCCTTTTTGTCCTACTCTTAATAGTTTCATATTTGTACCTTTGTTAGTTATTTATTAATCCTTTCAATTTCCTTATAAAGAGAACTATGATCAATCTCTCCGTATCCATTTTCAACAAGAGATTTATACATTTCTTTAACTAACTTTGAAATAGGTAAGTTTAAATTATAACTATTTGCACTCTCTATAATATTATTCATATCTTTTAAATGTACAGATGTCTTACCTTTCGGAACAAAATCTTTATCAATCATTCGTTTTCCATGAGTTTTAAGAACTTTACTATCTGCCCATCCACCTGATAAAGCTTCAATCATTTTATTAGGATCTGCTCCAGCTTTTTCACACAAAGTTATAGCCTCTGCTACAGCACCAATTGTTAAACCAACAATTATTTGATTAGCAAGTTTTGAAACTTGTCCACTTCCACAGGGTCCAACCAAAGTTGGGTTTCCCATACTTTTTAGAATTTTTTTCACTTTATTAAAAACATTTTGCTCGCCACCAACCATAATAGCTAATGAGGCTTCCTCAGCTCCAATAGTTCCACCAGAAACAGGTGCATCTAAAAAATGAATATTCTTTAATTTTAAATTATTAGCGTGTTTAGTTGCCGTTATTGGTTTTGTAGAACTCATATCAATTACTATTGTTTCAGATTTTAGGTTGTTTAAAAATTCTTTTGAGCCAATTACTTCATCAACAGCTTTATCATCTGTTAACATAGTAATTACAACCTCACTATTTGAAACAATGTCGTGAATTGATGAGCCAATTTGCGCACCACACTTTTTTAAAGGTTCAAGTTTTTCCTTTGATCGATTGTATGTAATTAATTTATATCCTGATTTTAAAATATTCTTAGCCATTGGTAAGCCCATAAGACCTGTCCCAATAAAGCCAATGTTAAACATATTTTTGATTTAAATTAATAAAAATTTTATTCATTAATATTATTTTAGGAAGTAATTAGAATTCTCGAGAATCTACTAGAACATCAGGTTGTATTCAATAAATATATTTTCAAAAATTTAAAATAAATTAATTGAAATTGTATAAATTATAATTAACTTTTTTATATAAGGAGGTTTATGTTAATACTTTCACCACCTGATACTTAGCTGAAGTCTTTTAAATATCAAAAAACTTTATAAAATAAAATCCATTAGGATTTAATGCCAAAAAGGCGATATACAGAGGAGCTCTTTTGGTAAAAAATTAACTGAAAGAGCGAACCTCTAATTTTATTTTATTATTTAATATTTATTTTACCCACCATACCGGTTTCGTAATGACCTGGCATATTGCAAGCCATTTCTAAGGAAATATCTTTTGAAAATCTCCAAATTATTTCTCCTGTTTCATTTGGTTCTAATAAAACACTATTAGCGTGAGAGTGACCTAAAGAATGATCCATTTTTGACATTTTTTTCATCTTTTCATGATCTATTTTATCAGCAAGAAGAATTTCATGTTCAACAAGTTTTGCCATCTCTGGCTGATGTTTTATATGCATTTCTTTAGTTCCTATATTATATTCATGAACGAGTTCCCCTAAATTCTTTACTACAAATTTTATTGTTTCACCTTTTTTTACATCTATTTGAGTTGGATAATAATAATTATCATACATCTCAATTTCTATAGTTCTATCAATTTTGGTAGGATCTCCTTTTTCACCAATCATATTCATGGATGCTGAGAATGATGATGTAGAAAATAAGATTAATATTAATGTAAATATAATTTTTTTTATAATCATATTTATATTCTATTGCCTTTTATTAAAAAATAAAAGCCGCCCACTAAAAGAAACATTTGTACACCCATGAATAACTGTTTAGTTATAAACCAATCTTTATGTGCGACTAAAAGGATACAAGTCATCAGTATAACAATGTTAAGTCCTGCCAATCTTGTTAGCGTATGTCCAATTGAATTTTTTAAAAAATTTGCAATTATTAGAACTACTCCAGAGGAAATTTCAGAAACTGCAACTACACTTGCAACAAATGGCGATAACCCATAGTGCTTTATTAATCCTTCTGGAGGTAAAGGTAGTTTACCAGTTCCGTACAAAATAAAAGCGATTCCAATTATTAATCTTAGAAAAAGAGATCCTAAAGCCTCAAAATTTAAAAAAAAATTATTAAATTTTTTGATAAATTTTTTCATTTATTGATTAAGTATATAGATTTAGTGACAAGCTACCCCAAATTTTTTTAATCTCCAATAATTGTAAGGCCAAGGAGTTAAGAAACCTACAATTAGCATTATTGGTACTACCCACCAAGTTAATATAGCTCCACCAGTCAAAACATAGTCTGTTAAATTCATCATAACTTCCATACTAATCATTGAAATTAAACTCATGCCACAAGCTGTTTTAAAAGCGTTAACAAAACTAAAATTTTGTGACATTAATACAATTGTTTCCAATATAATACTTGTGATTAAACCATTAATTATAGCTAAAATCATAATTCCTAAAAGAGGAAAAGGAATTTGAGTTAACTGAAAATACAATATTGTTCCAAAGTCTCCAATTGCACAACCTAATACACACCAAGCCGTGTTTTTTGCGCTTCTTTTCCAAGTATGTTTGCATGACCAATGAAATGTAGGTGTAGAGGTATTCACAATAATTTGATAATAATGAAAAATGATTTTTAAACAAGTATTTGATATAAAATCATCAACTTATACTTATTTTATAGCTTCGGCAAAAGGTCGCGAAGCAGTTATCATTGATCCGGTAATAGAGAATGTTGATAGCTATATCAAAGTGTTAAATGAATTAGATCTTAAATTAGTTAAAGTAATTGATACACATATTCACGCAGACCATGTAACAGGCGCAACCAAGTTAAAAAAGGCAACCAATTGCTTAACGATTATGGGAGAACATACACCTGCAGATGCAGTAGAAATAAAAGTAAAGGATGAAGAAATAATTAAAATTGACCAACTTGAAATAAAAGCAATCTACACTCCGGGTCATACATCTGACAGTTATAGTTTTTTGATGCAAAAATTTCTATTTTCAGGAGATACTCTTTTGATTAATGGTACGGGTAGAACAGATTTTCAAAATGGTAGTTCTAAAGATGCCTACGACTCTATCTTTAATAGATTATTAAAATTACCTTCAGATACAATATTATATCCTGGTCATGATTATAATGGCAAAAAATCTAGTACTATTGGAAATGAAATAAAATTTAACCCTAGATTGCAAGTTAATAGCGTTGATGAATACGTTGAATTAATGTCAAACTTAAATTTAGCTAAACCAAAACTCATTGATAGAAATGTCAGTAGAAATATTAAATTAGGTGCTAACTAAAAATCACAAATATTAAGAACCAATACGAGATTAATCCAGCTGAAATAGTTGCAATGATATTTTTTGAAAGGTAACCAATTAAAATTGCAACTAATGCCCCATAAATCTTTGGATCGTTTATTTCAATAAAAGTTCCATAATCATTGATAAATATTCCAGGAAATATAATTGCTGGAAATACTGCAGATGGAACATATTCAAGTACTGCTTTAACTTTATCTCCTAACATGTCTCTACTGATTAGCGCAACCATGGTCATTCTAGTAAAATAAGTTAATATTCCAGCAATTATAATTGATACTATAGTCATTTTTTTAACCTTAATAATAATGCAGCTACAAATAATGCAATAATAGGTGAGATAATAATATATGATTTAAATGGTGCATCAAAAAATAATAGAGAGCTTAAACCACAAGTTATCATTACAATAACATGATCAATTTTTTTTAAATCTTGCACTACGATAGCAATGAAAGTGAGTGGAATTGCAAATTTTAATCCAAGTTCCTCTGGAACAAATGATCCTAAAATAATACCCGATAATGTCGCTATTTGCCAACAAACCCATAATGTACAACCTGTTCCAATTAAATGATAATGTAAGAATTCTTCATTTGTATTTTTTTTAAAAAATTTGTTAGATTCTGCAAAAGCTTGATCAACAATCACATAAGAAATAAATAATTTTTTAAGAAAAGATAATTTTTCCAAATATTCAGATAAAACTGCTCCATACAACAAATGTCGAGAATTTATAATTCCAACAGAGGCAACAGCAACTAAACTGGATGCTCCTCCGGATAATAACTGTAAAAAAACTATTTGCGAAGCCCCTCCAAAAATTATGAAAGACATTGCATAAACTAAATATGGGTTGAATCCAAGGTCAACTCCAATTGCTCCACATATAATTCCAAATGGAATTACTGAAAGCATATGTGGAGAAATATCCAACATACCCTTGGTAAATAATTTTTTTTTGGAAAGCATTTTTTTTTTTTACTAAAAGCAAACTATATGCTCAAGTCGTATAGGTCTTTTGATGCCAAATTTATCGTTTAATTCATGAATTTCATGGTGGTGTGTATTAACAAGAACAGGAATAAATCTTTTACTTAATGTTTTTAAAGTATAAATAAAATTTGTACCTCTAAATTTTCTATCAACAACCTCTAATTTTAGATTACTATCATCATCGTGCTCTAAATCCTCAGGTTGAAGTAACAACTGAACTTTTGAACCTCTAGGATAATGCTTAATAAATTTTCCTTCAATTAATCCTAAATCATCATTTTCAAGTGAATTCTCTCCGGTTACTCTTGCGGGTATCAAAATACCTCGATTTAAGAAATTTACAACTTCGATTGAATTTGGGAAGTGATAGACATTATAAGGATCATCAAATTGCTTTATTTGACCATCTAAAATAATTGCACACTTATTGCCTAAATAAAAAGCCTCATATGAATCATGAGTTACAATTATGGTTGTAATTTTCAATTTACTTAATATTTTTTTTAATCTTTCTTGAATTTCCTCTTTAAAACTTTGATCGACATTTGACAATGGTTCGTCTAACAATAAAAGGTCAGGTTGAGTTAACAGAGATCTTGCAAGAGAAGCTCTTTGCGCTTCACCTGCGCTAATTTCATGAGGGTACTTATTAAGTATCTTTGAAATATCAAGTAAATTTACAATTTCTTTATAACTAAGTTTTTTTCTTTTTAATTTTTTATTTCTCTCAGCACCTAATAATATATTTTTTTCCACAGTGAAATGTGGAAATAAACTATTGTCTTGAAAGGCTAAGGATATATTTCTATGCTCAGGTTCTATATGTGTATCTTTAGAGGATAATAATTCACCTTTTAAGTTTATCGATCCTTTATCTACTTTTTCTAAACCAGCTATTGTTCTTAATATTGTTGTTTTTCCAATACCTGAGGGACCTAATATACACAAAGTTTCTCCTTCATTTTTAATATAAAATGAAGCATTTTTAACCTTAGTATTTCCACCAATTTTGAAATTCACACTATTTACGTCTAAAAAATTATTTTTTTTCATTTTTCCCTTAAAATGTATTTAGATGTAAACATAATAAAAATTGCTGCAATTAAAATCAAAAAAAGTGAAGGAACAGCTGCAGCTTCTAACAAATCCTCAGAAGCAGATATATAAGCTGTTGTCGCAAATGTTTCAAAATTAAATGGTCTTAAAATAAGAGTTATCGGCAATTCTCTTACAATTTCAATAGAGATTAATATAGCTACAAACAACAAAGAATTTCTTAAAAGAGGCATATGAATATTTAAAAAAGTTTTTTTCTTGGAGTAGCCAAGAAGATAAGAGCTTTCATCAACAGAAATATTAATTTTTTCATATCCTGACTTTATTCCATTAAAAGCTAAAGAGTAAAATCTTACAAAGTAAACTAAAACTAAACCAAGGACTGAGCCGATAAAAACTTTTTTAATAGACATAAAACCTAGTGTTTTAATTATATTATTATCAAACCATGCAACAAAAGTAATAAATGCGACTGCTAAAATGACCCCTGGGATAGCATAACCTGAAATTGATATCGTTGATAAAAAATTTAAAAATTTATTTTTAGAAACTCTATTTCCATAATTTGAAATTAAAGAGAACATAATTAGCACTAAACCAGATAAAACAACCAAATAAATAGTATTTAAGGTAAGTGAAATTATATCAATATCATAAAGATTTTCTGGAAATTTTATCGTCCAATACAACATCTGGCTTAAAGGGAATAAAAAACTTAAAAAGAAAATAACAAAACAGAACATAAATGCATAAAATGAATATTTTCCACTTAAGACAATTTTTTCTTTTTGTTTAAATCCACCCTTTGAATTAAAATGATATCTAGCTTTTTTTCTAGAAAAATTTTCTATTATAAAACACCCAAATATAAAAATTAGTAAGAAAAATGATAATCGATTTGAAAAAGCTAAATCATCAAATGATATCCAAGAATTATAAATTCCTGTTGTTAAAGTATTTATTGAGAAAAAGTCGACTGCGCCAAATTCAGCTAACGTTTCCATTGCAACAAGAGATAAACCTGCAACAATTGCTGGTCTAGCGGCAGGTAATATCAGAGAATATAATGACTTAAATTTTGAAAAACCTAAACTTCTACCTAGATCAATTAAATTTTGAGATTGATATAAAAAAGAGGCACGAGTTAGAATATAAACATATGCAAATAAAGAAAACGAAAGTGATAATACTGCGCCTAAACGACCATCAAACTTTGGTATATATTTATTGTATTCCCCCTCTCCAAACAGGTTAGTTAAAATGGTAAATGCGGTGCCATAATTTTCAAAGAAAGCTGTTAAAGAATATGCATAGATATATGGAGGAACAGCAAAAGATAATATAAGTGCCCATTTAAAGAAATCACAAAGAGGAAAATTGTAAAACGAAACCAAATATGCGCAAGCCGTTCCTATTAAAAAAGTAAGTACTAAAACGCATATTAATAACGTGAACGAATTAAAAATATACTCAAACAAAAAAGTATCTTTTAATATCTGGTAATAATTAGAGGTTTCCTCAAAAAAACTAAAAAAAACAGTTATAATTGGAATTAATACGCTTATTGAAATCAACAAAGATGATATAAGCCAAATATTAAAGTTTTTTAACATTATGGGGCTTATTATATAAAAAAATCAATATTTCTAAAGTTAAACTAATACTGTGTGGAGAATGAATTTTAAATGCCCACGACAATTTCTAGGAAAGGGTAAAGATCCTAGAGGAGAGTGACGTGGGCACTGTCTAAAAGAAATATATCATTATTTAAAAGGAGTGAGGATGTCTAGAGCCTCGTCTTTTTCAATCTCTGATAATTTTCTATTATTTATTTTACTCTGCATTTTTTCAACTTCTAACGAGCAAGGCTCACATGTTATCTGACCCTCAAGTGAGCCGCTCGTATCAGAAGAATTATTTAAACCAGAGTTAAATAAATTCTTTTTCACTAGATGTTACTTCCAACCAGCAGCTGTCATTACTTCTAATGCAGCAGCTTGATTTTTTCCATAACTAGAAACTTTAGTTGCTAGATCTTGTTTAAAATCTAAGCCTAAATTATTTACTACTAATGGATTTGGAGAAACGCCACCTATCATTGGAAACTCAAACGTATTATTCGTAAAGTGTTCTTGAGATTCTGGTGACAATAAAAAGTCAACAAGTGCAATTGCATTTGCTTTGTTAGGCGCACCCTTAACAAGAGCAGCACAACTAATATTCATATGTGTACCTCTGCCTTGTTGATTAGGGAAAAATGCTTTCACTTTTTTTGCAGCTGCTTGTTGTTCTGCTCCTTTATTTCCAGATAGCATTAAAGCAAGATAATAAGTATTTGCTACAGCAATATCTGCTTCGCCAGCAGCTACAGCCATAATTTGTGCTCTGTCATTACCTTTTGGAGTTCTTGCCATATTAGCTACAACGCCTTTAGCCCACTCAGATGTAGCTTTCTTTCCATTGTTTTCAATTAATGATGCTACAAGAGATTTATTGTAAATGTTACTTGATTTTCTTATTACAAGTCTACCTTTCCATTTTGGATCAGCTAAACCTTCGTAAGTTAATCCTGATAATTCAGCTCCACTTACTCTTTCAGGTGAGTAATAAATAATTCTTGCTCTCTTAGCTACTCCAACCCACTTATTAGTTCTAAAGTTTTTTGGAACAGATGCTTTGATTGTTGCAGATGATAATCCACCTTGAAGCAGACCTTTTGTTTCCATAGCACCACATCTTCCAGCATCCGCAGTAATATAAAGATCAGCTGAAGAATCTGCTCCTTCTTCCGCTATTCTTTTTTCTAAGGCTCCAGATTTACCATTAATTAAATTTACTTTAATTCCTGTAGCTGCTGTAAATTTGTCATACATTTCAGCGTCAGCCTTATAATGTCTTGCATTGAATATATTAACTTCATTTGCAATAGCAAAAGCTGATGCAAATAAAGATATTATCAATGCTAAAATTGATATTTTTTTCATATTTATCCTTAAAATTAACGTTATTTTGAGAATGAGAACTATTCGCAATGAGAATGATTATCAATCGCAATAGTGTCGCACACTTGAATTTAATCAATATTTATTGAGATTTTTGGAATATTCAATTCCAATCGCCTATTTTACTAAAAAGGAAATTTCTAAAAGCTTGGATTCTTGCGGTATTTTTTAATGATTGAGGATACACAAAGTGCGCTTCTGTAATGGGTCCTTCAACTTTTGGAAGAACTTTAATTATATTATTTGAATTTGATACCAAATATTCAGGAAGCGCAGCTAGCCCTACTCCTGACTCAACAGCCAATAATAATCCCATTACGCTATTTACTTTCATTATTGTTTTTCTTTTTTTTCCGTCATGCATTCCAATTTTTAAAGCCCAATCAGGATTATAAACTGGTGATGGAGCACCTTTGCCAAATGAAATAAATTTATGTTTATTTAAATCATGAATTGTTTTGGGCATTCCATTTTTTTCCAAATATTTATTTGATCCATAAATATAATATTTAATATCTACTAATTTTTTCTGAATATAATTAAGCTGTTTTGGTCTTCTCATAAAAATTCCAATGTCTGCTTGTCGAGTACTTAAATCTAATTCTTTATCATCGAAAACCAACTCAATCTCAATCTCTGGATTAAGTCTCATAAATTCTTGGATTCTAGGAGTTAACCAATGAGTTCCAAAACTCCTTACAGTTGTAATAGTTAATTTACCTGTTGGTTTATTTTTTTGGTCTCCTAAGGAAGTTTCTACTTCTTTAAGTTTACTTATAACTTCATGAGCTGTTTTAAACACATATTCACCGTTTTCAGTAAGAGTTAATCCCCTCGCGTGTCTCTCAAATAATTGTACTTTTAAGTCTTGCTCTAATGATTGTATTTGCCTACTAATAGCTGATTGACTAAGATTTAAATTAACAGTAGCGTTTGTAAAACTACCAGCTTCTGCTACAGCATGAAAAATTTTTAATTTATCCCAATCCATTATTTGTTAAGATTTATTATATATCTTCCAGTTGTTTCTCCTTTTAACATTTTTGAATAAACATCATTTACTTCTTCTAAACTAATTTCTTTAATAGATTTATTTAGTAGCTCAAAATCAACTAATTTTGATGCCTCACTCCACAAAAATTTTCGTCTCACATTGGAAACTGTAACAGAATTAATACCCCAAAGTTTTACTCCTCTAATAATAAAAGGCATCACAGTTGTATTTAATTTTATATCAGCAGCGTTCCCACAAGAAGCAACGATACCTGCGTCTTTTGTTTGAGCAAGTATATTTTCTAATACTTTACCTCCAACAGTATCAACAGCTCCATCCCAAAGTCCTTTGTCTAATGGTCTGGCATCTTTGGTTAAATCACTAGTATTTATAACGTTTTTTGCACCAAGTGATTTTAAATATTCAACATTTTTATCTTTTCCGGTTACTGCTGTTACGTTGCATCCCAGTTTGTTTAATATCATAACTGAAATACTTCCAACACCACCAGAAGCTCCACTTACAATAACATCGTTAACTTTTTCCCCTAACAGTAATTCTTCTCTTGTCAATTTTGTAACAAAAGCACTTTGTAGTGCTGTAAATCCTGCTGTGCCCATTATCATTGTTTGTTTTAATGTTAGCTCTTTTGGTTTTTTTACTAAAAATTTACTGTCTACTTTTGCATATTGAGAGTAGCCACCAAAATAAATTTCACCAACACGCCATCCTGTCAAAATAACTTCATCACCAGGTTTAAATTGATCACTATCACTGTCTTCAACAGTGCCTGAAAAGTCTATACCAGGTATATGTGGGAATTCTTTTACAAGTCTTGCACCATTTTTTAAAATCAAAGCATCTTTATAATTAAGACCAGAATACTCAACTTTTACTGTTACATCTCCATGCTTTAAAAAATTTTTATCTATAAATTTGATATCTCTTAAGAAATTATCACTTTTTTGATTGAGAATTAATGCTTTGAATTGGTCAGACACACTAGTCTTTTAACGTAGTGCTAATAAATCGTAAATACCTATTTTGATAACTTAAATCTTCTTTAAATTGTCCTAAATAATAATTAGTTACAGTTGTTGCTTGTTCTTTTTTAATCCCTCTCATAGTCATACACTGGTGAGTTGAATCGATTGTTACCGCAACTCCTTTAGCTTCTAAAGACTCCATTAGTGTATTCGCAATCTGCATTGTTAATCTTTCTTGTGTCTGTAATCTTTTTGAAAAAACCTCTACCACTCTTGCAAGTTTACTTAAACCTACAACTCTTTCTTTTGGTATATACGCTACATGCGCTTTTCCAATAATGGGAGCCATGTGATGCTCACAATGACTTTGCACTGAAATATTTTTTTGGACAACCATGTCATCATAACCTTCAACATCTCCAAAAGTTTTATCTAATACTTTAGTAGGATCTTCCTTATAACCCTTAAAATATTCTTTGAATGCTTTTATTACTCTTTTTGGGGTTTCTAATAATCCTTCTCTATCTGGATCTTCTCCCATCCATGTCAAAATAGTTCTGAATGCTTCTTCAGCTTCTTTATCAGAAATTTGTTTTTGGTCTAAGTTTTTACTATCTGTATTTTTTACTAATTTCATAGCGGTTTTATACAGTAAATACCTCGTTTTAAAAATATTTAATATATTTTTATATGTGCTACATAATCACCCGATATGTTCAAAAAAAGAGAAAATATCTACGATATTGAAGAAGGAAATCTTCTTTCGCCTAAATTTGATAATGATGGATTAATACCGGTTGTTACAATGTGCTCAAAAACAAAAGATATTTTGATGCATGGTTTCATGAATGTTGAAGCTCTAAAAATGACAATTGAAACTAAAGAAGCACATTATTTTAGTAGATCCAGAAAAGCTATCTGGCATAAAGGTAAAACAAGCGGATTTACTCAAAAGGTTTTAGAGATACGAATTGATGATGACCAAGACTCAATATGGTTAACAGTTGATATTGGTGATGGAGCTAGTTGTCATGTTGGTTATAGATCTTGTTTTTATAGATCAATTCCTATGGGGCCAATAGAAAACGGTAGAAAAGTTGAAATGAAATTTATTGAAAATGAAAAAAAATTTAATCCAGAAGAAGTTTATAAAGGCCAGCCGAATCCAACAAAAATTTAAATGATTGAGAAGCAAAAAAATGTTCTAGGTGAAGACCTAGAAGAATGCTCAAATGATCCTTTGACGGGCTGGTTTCGTGATGGTTGTTGCAATACTGACGAAAACGATCGTGGTGTTCATACTGTTTGTGCAAAAGTAACTACTGAATTTTTGGAATGGTTAAAAGAAGCAGGAAACGATTTAATTACTCCTCATCCTGAATTTGGATTTCCTGGTTTAAAAGATGGGGATGGTTGGTGCGTTTGTGCTAGTTGGTATGCTAGGGCTGTTGAAGCAGGGAAAGGATGTCCAATATTTCTAAAAAGAACTCATAAAAATACTTTAAAACATATTCCTATTGAAACTTTAAAAAAATTTGCAATAGATTTGTCTTAATTACATATTTCCATATCTTGGACCACCACTTCCTTCGGGTGTCACCCAAGTTATGTTTTGAGAGGGCTCTTTAATATCACAAGTTTTACAATGGATACAATTTTGAGAATTAATTACAAATTTGTTTATATTGTTTTCTTTTTGAACTTCATACACACCTGCAGGACAATACAATTGAGCAGGTTCATTAAATTTTTCTAAAGTATAATTAATTGGTAAATCTGGATCCTTTAGTTTTAAATGAACTGGTTGATTTTCAGTATGATTAGTTCCTGTTAAATACACAGAACTTGTTTTATCAAAAGTAATTACATTATCATATTTCGGATAATCTATTTTAGGCATTTTATTTGCTGGCTTTAATGTTTCATGATCAGCATGCTTATGTTTTAAGGTAAAAGGAAGTTTACCTCTAAATAATATTTGATCAATTCCGGTAAAGATTATTCCTAAAATTAATCCCCAACTAAAACTAGGTTTTACGTTTCGGGCTTCGTATAATTCTTTATATAGCCAACTACTTTTAAATTTGTCCTCATAAGTAGAAAGATTTTTATTTTCTTTAAAATGTTCATAAATAGTTTCAGCTGCAATCATTCCACTTTTCATTGCAGTATGAGAGCCTTTAATTTTTGGCATATTTAAAGTTCCTGCATCACAACCAACTAATAAAGCTCCAGGCATAAACATTTTTGGTAAACTTTGAAAACCACCTTCAATTAAAGCTCTTGCGCCATAAGAAATTCTTTTTCCACCCTCTATTATTTTTTTTATTGCTGGATGTGTTTTAAATCTCTGAAATTCATCATAAGGAGATAAATGTGGATTTTTGTAATCTAAACCAATTACATAACCTAAAAAAATTTGTTTATTTTCAGCGTGGTACATAAAACTACCACCATATGTACTGTTATCTAATGGCCATCCAGCTGTATGCATAACTAGTCCTTCTTCATGATTTTTATCCTCAATTTCCCAAATTTCTTTAAAACCAATTCCATATTGTTGAGGATCTTTACCTTTGTTTAACTCAAATTTTTCAATAAGTTGTTTTCCTAAATGACCTCTACAACCTTCTGCAAAAACAGTTACTTTACCCAAAAGTTCGATACCAGGTTCGAAACTATCTTTTTTATTCCCCTCTTTATCTATCCCCATATCTTGAGTGGCTACACCTTTAACAGTTCCATCTTCATTATATAAAATTTCACTTGCTGGGAAGCCTGGAAAGATTTCTACACCCAAGCCTTCAGCTTGTTCAGCAAGCCATCTACATAAATTTGCTAAACTGATAATATAATTTTTATGATTTTGTTGAACAGCTGGAAGTAGCCAAGTTGGCCAACTTAATGATTTTGTTTTTCCTAAAAATAAAAATTTTTCTTTAGTTACTTTTGTTTTAATTGGCGAATTTAATTCTCTCCAATTAGGTAATAATTCATCTAGTGCACGTGTTTCAAATACATTTCCACTTAAAATATGTGCTCCAATTTCTGAAGCTTTCTCTAATAAACAAACATTTAAATTTGGGTCTAATTGTTTTAACTTGATTGCAGTTGATAATCCTGATGGACCTCCACCAATGATTACAACATCATATTCCATTGATTCTCTAGACATTACCTAGTTTTTAACTGTAAGGATTATTTTTGTATAGTGTTTAATTTGTTCAGCTCTTCCATGAACTGAGGTATTGCCTCAAATAAATCTGCTTCAAGACCATAATCTGCAACACTAAAAATTGGTGCTTCACCATCTTTATTAATTGCGACGATAATTTTGCTCTCTTTCATGCCTGCTAAATGTTGTATCGCACCAGAAATTCCTATTGCAATGTATAAGTCTGGAACAACAACTTTTCCGGTTTGCCCAACTTGATGATCATTACTTATGTACCCAGCATCAACCGCTGCTCTCGATGCTCCAATTGCTGCTCCAAGCTTGTCAGCAACTTCAGTAATTAATTTGAAATTATCTCCACTTTGCATTCCTCTTCCACCTGATACAACAATTCTTGCTGTTCCTAGTTCAGGTCGATCAGATTTAATTTCTTCTCTTTTGACAAATTTTGTGTTTGAAAATTCTTCACCTGCATCTACTTTTTCTATTGGAGCTGATCCTCCAGAACTATCACATGGATCAAAAGAAGTAGGTCTTATAGTTACACATTTTTTCGCATCATTACTTTTAATTGTTGCAAAAGCGTTTCCAGCATAAATTGGTCTTAAAAAGGTATCTGGTGATATTACTTTGATAATGTCACTTACCTGTGAAGTATCAAGATGAGCAGCAATTCTTGGCATTAAATTTTTTCCAAATGTATTTGCTGAGCAAACAATATGTGAATAATTTTCTGCAAGTTTAACAATTACTGGAGCAAAATTTTCTGCTGTAAAGTTTTCATAATGAGCTGCTTCTACACTTAAAACTTTTTTAACTACTGGAAGTTCAGATAATTGTTTTGCTGCTTCTGCACTATTTTGACCAATGATTACGGCATGAACATCTCCATCTATTTGAGATGCTGCAGTAGCCGCATTTAAAGTGAATGGTCTTAATTCTTTATTATTATGTTCTGCTATAAGTAAAACTGCCATTATATTACCTTTGCTTCATTTTTTAATTTTTGAACTAGTTCTGCAACATTTGCTACTTTTATGCCTGCTTTTCTTTTTGGAGGCTCTTCTACTTTTAATTGTTCTAATCTTGGCGACACATCTACGCCTAGATCAGAAGCTGCAATTTCTTCAATTGGTTTTTTCTTAGCCTTCATAATATTTGGTAATGATGCGTATCTTGGTTCATTCAACCTAAGATCACAAGTTACAATAGCAGGAACATTTATTTCAATTGTTTCAAGGCCCTCGTCTATTTCTCTTGTAACTTCTAGTTTATTATCTTTAACTTCAATCTTTGATGCAAATGTAGCTTGTGGCCAGTTTAATAAAGCACTCAACATTTGGCCTGTCTGATTACAATCATCATCAATTGCTTGTTTCCCCATAAAAACTAAATCTGGTTTTTCTTTTTCAACGATTTTTTTTAAAATTTTTGAAACAGCTAAGGGCTCAAGTATTCCATCTGCTTTTACATGAATACCTCTGTCAGCTCCAACTGCTAAAGCTTTTCTAACAGTTTCTTGGGCTTTTTCTTCTCCGACAGTTATAGCAACTACCTCAGTTGCTTTACCTGCTTCTTTAATTTTTACAGCTTCTTCAATTGCATTATCATCTGGAGGATTAGTTGACATTTTCACATTATCAGTAACAACACCAGTTCCATCTTCTTTAACTCGAATTTGAACATTGTAATCAATAACTCTTTTTACAGCGACTAAAATTTTCATTAAGCTCTCAATAAATTATTTTCTGAGTCGTACGGACTCTCATCTAATACTGTAGCGTCGTACATTTCTCCTAATATATCAACTTGTAATTTGTCGCCCACATTAGAACAATCCGGTTTTACCATTGCTAGTGCTATTGATTTATCTAATCTAAACCCAAATTCTCCTCCAGTTGCTCTTCCAACTACCTTTCCATCTTTAAAAATTGGGTTATTTCCAAGCACATCAGCGTCCTTTGTATTGTGAACTTCTAAAGTAACTAATTTGTTGTCAAAACCTTTCTCTCTCCACTTATTTAATGCATCCAAGCCGATAAAGTTTCCTTTATTTGGATGAACAAATCTATCTAGGCCAGATTCGTAAGGTGAATATTCAATTGATAACTCCGTACCGACTAATTTATAAGATTTTTCAACCCTTAAACTATTCATAGCTCGTATTCCAAAAGGTTTTATTCCTAGATCTTTACCTGCTTCCATTAATTTATCAAAAATATGGTTTTGATATTCAATTGGATGATGTAATTCCCAACCAAGTTCACCCACAAAGTTTACTCTCATTGCATTTACTGGAGCATATCCTACGTTTACATTTTTAGCAGTTAACCATTTAAAATTCTCATTAGAAAAATCATCTGTTGAAACCTTTTGCATTAATTGTCTAGCCTTAGGACCTGCTACCACTAAAACCCCTGTGCTATTTGTTAGATCTTCAAATATTACTGATCCATCATTTGGCATCCATTTTTGTATCCAGTCATGATCTAATCTTAAATTCGCTCCAGCTGAGACTAAATAATAACTATTCTCTGCTTCTTTCATTATCGTAAATTCAGAATGCACCCCTCCTTTAGTATTTAAAGCATGACATAGGTTTATCCTTCCAATTTTTTTTGGAAGCTTATTAGCAACTAGATAGTCTAAAAATTCCTCAGCTTTAGGTCCTTTAATTCTGCATTTTGCAAACGCAGTCATATCTAAGAGACCCACGTTTTCTTTTACATTTTGACATTCTTTTTTAATTGCATCGAACCATTTTGATCTTCTAAATGACCAATCATCTTTTTGTTCCATTCCATCTGTTGCGAAAAAATTAGGTCTTTCCCATCCAAATTTCTGGCCAAATACTGCACCTAAGTTTTTCATTCGTTCGTAACAAGGAGATGTTCTTAATGGTCTTGCTGCTGGCCTTTCTTCATCTGGATAGTGCACAATAAATACATGACTATATGCTTCCTCATTTTTTGCTTTCAAATAAGATTTGGTTGCATAATTTCCGTAACGTCTTGGTTCAACGCCTAACATATCAATTGTAGGCTCACCATCAACGATCCACTCCGCTAATTGCCAACCTGCACCGCCCGCAGCTGTTATTCCAAAACTATGTCCTTCATTAATCCAAAAATTTTTAAGACCCCAAGCAGGTCCAACAATTGGATTGCCATCAGGTGTATAACAGATTGCTCCGTTATAAACTTTTTTTACTCCAACTTCTCCAAATGCAGGAACTCTATGAATTGCTCCTTCAATGTGTGGAGCTAATCTATCTAAGTCTTCTTGAAATAATTCATATTCAGAATTTTTGGATGGTCCCTCTACATAACAAGCTGGCGCACCATCTTCATAAGGACCTAAAATTAATCCTCCAGCTTCTTCTCTCATATACCATCTGCTATCACTATCTCTTAGAACGCCCATTTCTGGTAATCCATCTTTTTTTCTTTTTTGAATTTCAGGGTGGGGTTCTGTAACAATATACTGATGTTCAACAGGTATTACCGGAATATCTAATCCTACCATTTCACCTGTCTGTCGTGCAAAATTTCCTGAACATGAAATAACATGTTCACACTCTATTGATCCTTTATCAGTTTCTACAACCCATCCTTCTGTAGTTTGTCTCATTGATAGGACAGTTGTATTTCTATAAATTTCTGCTCCTCTGTTTCTTGCACCTGTTGCTAATGCTTGCGTTAAATCTGCTGGTTGAATATATCCATCCTCAGGGTGTTGTATTGCGCCAACTAAATCATCTGTATGACATAATGGCCAAATTTCTTTTACTTGCTCTGGTTTTAAAAATTTAACATCTACTCCAATAGTTCGAGCAACACCTGCGTATTGATGGTATTCATCCATTCTATCTTTTGTGCTTGCTAAACGAATATTTGAAACAACACTAAAGCCAACATTTTTTCCAGTTTCCTCTTCCAAGGTTTTGTAAAGATTAACTGCATACTTATGAAGTTGTCCTACTGAATAACTCATATTAAATAAAGGTAATAACCCAGCAGCATGCCAAGTAGATCCTGAAGTTAATTCTTTTCTTTCAACTAAGACAACATCGGACCATCCCTTTTTTGCTAAATGATAAAGAGCGCTAACTCCTACAACTCCTCCACCAACTACTACAACTTTAGTTTTTGTTTTCATTCTGCAATACCTACTAAATTTTTAATTATAACGAAACAAAAATGTATCTACAAATAATCAAATTGAACTTCCAAGGGGGATAGGGCTGGATACCATCGTAGTTAACCAACAGTCCTTTAAAATTCCGTCCAAGGTGTACTTTTCAACTTGCCAGTTGAATTTATGATAAATCTTATCTTTATCAAGAATGATAACTTCAAATTGAGCCCATTTGTCACTGCTTCCGAGTTCAGTTATCGTATGACTTAAGTGGTTAATCATCATGCCATAAGAATCACTTTTTAACATCATTTTAAAATTGCTTAATGGTCCTGTTACTCTTTTATTGTTGGGGTGTGCAAAATTCCAAGTTTGCTCGATACCACCATCTTTAAAATTTGAGTCGTTGTTCTGAAGACCTACAAGTTGAATTTTAATAACTTCAGAAGGTAAAATATCTTTATTAGGCTTTAGTAAATCGGCTTTTGAAATAGAAGTAAAAATTAGTAAAATTAATATAATTTCAAATTTTGTTTGCAGTGCTTTCAACATTTTTTAAAAATTTTATTCTTTTTTTATCCTCAACAAATGGTACAGCAAAGTATCGCCTATATATAACATCCGTGATGCCGCATATATTAAACACCCCTCTTCTTAATCTTTTTGTTGGCATATTAAGAAAAAAGGTTCTCACTGCAAATTGAGGTGATCCATATGTGCAAAATACAACTGCTTTTTTTCCTTTTAAGTTTCCTATTGGATAACCATAATTTCCAAAAAGTTTTTTAAATTTAAATGCCCATGGGGGTGCTAAAACTTTATCAATCCAACCTTCTACTATTGCAGGCATTCTAAAATTCCAAATTGGTGCAATAATAACTATTACATCTGAGTCATCTATTCTTTTTCTATGATTTAATACTTTTTCATCTGGTTTTTCACCTGAGAATACTGGATCAAATTTATCTTTATATAGATCAATTAAATCTACAGAATGACCATTTTTCTCTACACATTTTATAAAAGTATCTCGAATTGCAGCATTGAAAGAATTTTCATCATAATGTCCGTAAACAATAAATATTTTTTTCATAAATTTTTTTAGTTATTATATATATAGGTACTATTCTGAAGTTTTGTACTTACTATTATTAATAATAAATACAAAAAGAACCGGTAAAACTAAGGTTAATATCGTTACAACAATTAATAAAATTCCAAGTTCAGAATAATCTGCTGTAGTTTGAATTTCGCCAGAAACTTTATCTTTAACCTCTCTAGTCACAGTAAATATTTCATTTAAATATTTAGTTCCTAATGCACTTGCAGATAAAGCAAGATTTGTAAAAGATGCGAAAACTGCAAAAAAAGTTGCTTTTAAATGTACTGGAGCATTTTTTGCTATCCAAGCTAGTAAAGGTATCATTGATACTTGACCTAGAGGAGACTCTAACGCGGTATTAATTAATGCAATAAACTTAGCATCAACCACTCCACCTGTTAACGAGGCTGTCCAATTATGAAAACCATAATACATACCAACACTTGGTAAAAATAAAATTGCACCAGCAATACTTAAAACAACTATTATTTTAGCAATTGAATTTTTGGCCATAAATGGTCTTAACAAAACAATGCCAGCTAATGTTAAAATTGATGCAAGCAGAGATAGAATAGAAAAAAATTGCTCATTGAATCCTAGTTCATCAATTTCGAACCATGTTAAACCAGGACCAGGGCCTGGCATGGCTCTAAATATAAATATTATTACAGCTGTACCTACAATTGTTAATCGTAATTCCTCCGGTAACTCCTTAATAAGTTTAAACATTAAAAACAAAATGATTATGACTGACCCTATAAATACAATTTCTTGAGCAAAGGGTACTTTGAACGAACCTACTGATAGCGTAAAAATTACAAAAACTAAACTTCCACCTAAAATCCACCAATTAACTTTTGTTTTTTTGTCACCTCTTTCTTCTTTAAATTCTAAACCCTTAGATTGTAAGTTTTGTATTTTCTTCAGTCTTAAATAATTTGCTAAAATTACACCTAAAATTGAAACCAAAGGTATTACAAGAGCATAAATATAAATGGTTCCATATAAATTTATCTTATCAGCTTGCTCTAAGCTTTCCACATCTCTAAATAAAACTACGTTAACTAATGCAACAAGTACCGTACCACCAATAATAGCAAACCTTCCAAGTGTCTGCATTGTCGTATGCATTATTTTTATTTGATCTTTAGTATAATCATTTCCAGTTTCATCAACTAAAGGAACAGCTTCGACCGTCATGGCATCTGCCACAACATCTTGAACAACATAACCAACAGGGGCTAAAATCACACTAATGACGAACCAAGTTTCTACTGAAAAAATTTTAGCCATATCTTCAGTGTGAATAATCAGCCCATACATAATTAATAAGCTTAGAGCTATTAACGATGCTCCAAAGTAAACCATGTAATTTTTTCTTTCCCAAATAAGATCAACTAAATGGCCTAATGGCATTTTTAAAGCCCATGGAATTCCTGCCCAAAAACCTAATCCTGCAAGAAAAGCAGCAGACAAATTTAAATAATCCTTAACAAAAAAAGTTCCAACTATTCCTGTTAATCCAGAAATCCCGGCAGCCATGTAAACCATTAATGGAGGTAAATAAGTCCATTTAAACTGACGACCTAAATCTAAAAAAGTATTATCTAAAAATTTAATTATTTTATTCATTTAATCACTTAGAACTGGGAATGCTTGTCTTACTTTTAAAAAATATTTTTGATATTCCATTTTAGTACATTTGTTTTCAACATATTCCATTTTATTTTCTTCAACTAATTTTTTTGCCTTTTGATCTCGAATACCAAGTTGAAGCCATAAGACTTTCGCGCCTATTTTTACTGCATCTTCTGCAATCCCATATGCCTCACTAGATGGTCTAAATACATCTACTATATCTATATCTTTATTAATATCTGTAACTTTAGCATAAACTTTTTCACCTAATATTTTTTCCCCTTTTGCGTTTGGGTTTACTGGGTAAACTTTAAAACCATAATCTTGCATATATCTCATAACAATAGTTGATGTTTTTTTAAGATCTTTACTAACTCCTACCATTGCAATAGATTTATATTTAGAGAGAATATTTTTTATTTCACTCATATGATTTATTTGTCTTTTAATAAAATTTTTTTCTTACAAAATTCTTTTGCTTCTTCAATGGTCATTGGTTTTTCTAATTTTTGACTACCTGCAACACATGCATCTATAGCTCTTTGAGAATTATGATCTCTAAAATCTATAACAATATAAAGACCTACAATAATAAAAATAATTATTAAAATATTTTTAATTTTCATTTATTTTTCCAATTAGGTTTTCTTTTTTCTAGGAAAGCAGAAATTCCTTCTTTTGCATCCATTGCCATCATATTAAGAGTCATCATTTTACTTGTATAAGCATAAGCTTTACTTAATGGCATTTCTAATTGTTTGTAAAAAGCTTGCTTTCCGATTTTTATTGTTAAATTAGATTTAGAAGCAATTTTATTTGCTACCTTTAACACTTCAATGTTTAATTTGGCTTTTGGAAAATTATCATTTATCAACCCTATTTCTTTTGCATAATTTGCGGTGATAGGTTCTCCAGTTAACAACATTTTCATCATTGGTTTTCGATTTATCTTTCTACTCACAGCAACCATAGGTGTACTACAAAATAAACCTATGTTAACCCCTGGTGTAGCAAATAGTGCGTCTTTAGTACTGTATGCTAAATCACAACTAGCAACCAATTGACAGCCAGCAGCAAATGCAGCACCATGAACTTTAGCTATTACAGGCTTTTTACCCTCAACGATCTGAAGCATTACTTTCGAACAAAGATTAAATAATGTTAAATATTTATCTCTCTTTTTAAGACCTCTTACTTCTTTTAAATTGTGTCCAGCACTAAATCCTTTACCAGCACCCTCTAATATTATTACTTTAACTTTTTTATCAGTATCTAGCTTTTTTAAAGTCTTTAATAAATCGGAGAGATTTTTGAATGATAAGGAGTTATAAGTTTTTGGTTCATCAATGACAATCGATGCAACTTCATTGTTAATTTTTTTAATTTTAATATTACTATTCATTTAATCAGTTAATCCATCGGATCTAGCCTGATTTCTTTCTATATGAATTGGTAAAACTTTGCCATAAATAGCTTTTGAGTGTTCTGGGGTGTTTACTCTCCATGGATCTAAAACATAAGCTGGAATACACATATATCTTGATTTTAGGCCTTCAACTTTTGTTACCCTATGCAAAGTAAATCTACCTTTAAATATTTGTAAATCTCCTGGCTCTAACTTCAATTGTCTTACTCTAGTTCTATCTCCTGATATAACTTTTTGAACTTCATCGAAATTTTCATTTCCAGGCTCTCTTATATTTGGACAGTACTCAAATACACCTCCCTTCTCAGGTTTTTGTATCATTAAACTAAGTGTGAATTCACAACTATCAAAATGCCAAGGGAGTACTCCTTCTGGTTTCATAACATTATAAGCATGACATGCTAAAGGATCTGCCCATCTGTAAATAGGAGAAACGCCTAAACAAGCAGAAACAAATTTTAAAAGCTCTTCAGTTTCATAGAGATATTTCATCTCAGAATCTTTTGGAAAACAATCTGAATTTAAATATCCATTATATCTATTCATAAAAGTTCTTTTTGGATGATCTTTTGGCAATGAAGGATCGTCCTTTGCATACAAGTAAGCATTAATACTTTCTTTAGACATATAAACTTCGTCTAATTGTTTTTCTAACTCAGAATTCATTACCTCAAGTGATTTGGGTAAAATAAAATTTGGAATTGTTGAGCAACTGTAATGATCAAGCTCCTCTTTACATTGTTTAACTAGATTTTTAATTATTGGTGAATTTAAATCGTGTATTGGATATTTTTCTAAATCTACAATAGTCTTTAGTCTATCGTTCATTTAAGTTTATTTTAATTTTCCCTCTTCTCTCATTTTTGCTCTTATCTTTGTAGCTGATATTTTTTGTGTTTCTTCATCTAAAACAATTTCTTCAATTTTATAACCAACACCTCTACCGTAACAAATATTTGTGATATTCGGTACCATCATTATTTTAAATTGACCCTCAAATTCTGGATTTAATCTCTCTTCTATATTTTTTTTTACTGTTTCAAAATCAAAAGGATTGTCATCTACACCTTGGACATCTCTAATTTGGATACATACCTGGCCAGTTTTTTTTATAATTTCTTTAAACAACTTGTAGTGACCGTCGTGGAATGGTTGCCATCTACCTAACATTTGCGCAGTAGGTTTTTTATTATCCCATTGGTATGTCATTTTTTTATCTCTTCAACAATTTTTGGAGCCCAATTTTTTGCATCTTGACTTGTTACTTTAAAATCAAAATTTTCAGGATTTACAAACATTTGATTAGTATCTTCAAATCTTCCTTTTTTTATTGTATCTACCCAAATAACATAATCAGCTGGAAATAATTTTCTAGCTGCTGGGGTTGGTGCTACAAAATCTGCAATTACATAATGTCCTTCATTTTTTATTTTTACCGCAAAGTCTGCCATTCTCTTTGCTTGACGGACTCTTCCCTCTGCTGAAAAATCCCAATCATCAGCAGCTTTTCTAACTTCATCTGCATTAAGTCTTTTTGCATTTAAAAGTGGAGCCATTTCATCTGCCAATGTAGTTTTACCTGCTCCAGGTAAACCCATTACTAAAATTATTTTCATTAGATATCTTCTAACGGATGATGGGACATTAATTCAAGTCCATTTTCACCTATCAAATATTGTTGTTCAAGTTTAACACCCTCTTTTCCACCTACCTTCCCAATATAACTTTCTACAGTAATAGTCATGTTTTTTGAGAAAATACCACTTCGTTCTCCACCATCAGTAGGATATCTTATTGCAGGCCATTCGTCACACATTCCGATTCCATGTACCATTACAGAATATCTATTTGGATAATACTCCTCAGGTAATACCCAAGATTTTTCAGTAAATTCCTTAAATGACACTCCGTCTTTAATTAATCGAGAGTTATGATTAATTTGTTCTTTAGCCATATGATACAATTTTTTTTGTTCATCACTAAATTTGTTACCAACAACAAAAGCTCTAGAGATATCTGCACAATATCCATAAGGTCCAACCATATCAGTATCAAAAGCCACTAATTCTCCATGTTGAATAACTTTATTGCTACTTTCTTGCATCCATGGATTTGTTCTCTGACCAGATGATAAAATTCTACAGTCAATCCACTCTCCACCATTTTCAATATTTGTCTTATGCAGAATTGACCATAACTCGTCCTCAGTCATACCTGCTTTTAGTTCAGATCGCATTTTTGATATACCCATTTCAGCTACTTCAATTGCGGCTTTCATGCAAATTATTTCATCAGGTGATTTTATAACTCTGGCTTGTTCAAGAATTAGTTTTGCATCTACTACCTTTATACCCTCTATGTTTAAAGCTGATACAGCAGGTCCATTTAAAACATCTACTGCCACTTTTTTTGACTTAAAATATTTATTTGATAAATCTTTTATTTCATTAATCCATTTTTTTAATTCGTTAGGTGCTTGATCGCCATTGCTAAAATAATCCCAAGTAATTGCTGGTCTGATTTCGTCAATTAAATTTAAATGTGAAGATAAGTTTTCACAATTAAAATATTCATAAAGAATTGTTGGTCCATTTACTGGAACAAAACAATATCTAGTCAAATTATGCATATTATAAACACTCATATTAAGACTATCTAAAGCATAACGTACATTAACTGGATCAAATAAAATACAAGCCTCTAAATTATTTTTTTCTAATTCTTTTCTTACTCTGCTCAAACGATATGACCTTAATTTTTCAAAATTTATTTGATCTTCTCTTAATCTTTTTTTAGTTATAAAATTTTGTTTAGTTTTTACATGTGGAGCAATTTTTCTACTAAATCTCATTTTACTCTGTATAGCCCTAACCAAGCATTAACATCCTTGCTTGCAATATAATCTGATTTAAAAAATTCGAGTTCTTCCCATTTATTATTTTTAAAATTTTCAATTTTTTTATCAAAGCCATATTCTTCATGTATACCCTCATTAATGGTAAAACATATTAAACCGCCTGGTTTTGTAATTCTTACAAATTCATCTAGTGCATTTGGTTTTACGTGTCCAAAGGTAAATGTGCCAACACACATTACTGCATCATAATAATTATCATCAGATTTAATTTTTTGATTTAAGTCAACTTTTTCTAATTTTTGATAAAGATTTTCTGGAATGGAATCTAGTAATGTTTGTGACAAGTCTGCTCCATGAAAATTTTTAAAACCATACTTTTTTAACTCTATTCCAACTAAACCTGTTCCACAACCAGCATCAAATATAAGAATATTTTTGTTTTTTTGATATTTATTAAATATTTCAACAGTTTCTTTTGGTCCAGTGTAATTCCAATCGACCATATCTTTATTATATTTATCTTTATCACCCCATTCATCATAGTATTTCATTACTTCGCTTGTAGTTTTTAGCTTATAAATTGGTATTTTATTTCCAACGTCTTTTTGAGCCATTAACTTCTCATTTTTTGTCCACTAGGATCATAGAGTGGCTCTTTTATTATTGAACAATTAAATAAGTCTCCGTTAATTTCTATTTGAATTTTATTTTTAGAATTTAATTTATTTTCATCTATATAAGTAAAAGCCATACTTTTATTAACAAAGTGTGCAAATCCACCTGAAGTAACGTAGCCTATACTTTGATTACCAATCATTACAGCTTCATTATTTGTTACATCTATATCATTAGTTTCAACAATTAACGGAATTAATTTGTTTGAACCATTTTCTTTTTGAGCATTTTCTTTTCCAATAAAATCTTTATCCCAATTTATAAAAGCATCTAACCCTGTTTCCTTCGCGGTAAAATCTGGTCTATAATCCAAAGTCCAAGCGCCCCAATTTTTTTCTAATCTCATTGACATAAGGGCTCTTCCACCAAATGGTTTAATATTAAATTCTTTTCCAGCTTCAATTATCTCTTCATATAGTTTAATTTGGTAATGTGGAGCAACATAAATTTCATAACCAAGTTCTCCAGTAAATGAGATTCTATTTATAATTGCTGGTACTCCTCCAACAAACATTCTTCTAGAGTCTCTAAATTTAAATTTTTCGTTTGAAACATCATCTCTAACTATTTTTTCAAGAACCTTTCTAGAGTTAGGGCCAGCTATTGACAATCCATGGAACTCATCTGATCTATTTGTATAATTCAAATTAAATTTTCCTAAATGACTTTCAAACCATCGTCTATGCATTTCTTGAGCAGCACCCGATCCAAAAACCATAAATTCATCTTCATCAAAACATGCTACTGTAAGATCTCCACATAATTTTCCCCTGTAAGATAACATTGGTGATAGAGAAATTCTGCCTGGTTTTGGAATTTTTCCAGCCATTATATGATCTAAAAACTTTCTAGCATCTTGACCTTTGAATTCATGCTTTGAAAAATTAGCAACTTCTATAAATCCAACATTTTCTCTTACATTAATTACTTCTTTTGAAACATAATCATGCGATCTTGATCTTTTTATAGTAGGTTCCTCAAATGCATCTTCTTTGTTATTTGCGAACCACAAAACGTTCTCTAAACCAAAGCTATCTCCCATAACTGCTCCTTGATTAATAAAACGATCATATAGTGCTGTAGTTTTTTGTTTTCTTCCTTTTGGTAAAGTTTCATTTGGAAAAGTCATAATAAATCTTCTTTCATAGTTTTCGGAAGATTTTATTGTTCCATATTGTGGAGATGCGTAATCTCCAAACCTAGCAACATCCATTGCCCATACATCTATAGATGGCTCTCCATCTATAATCCATTCAGCAATACATTTTCCAACTCCACCCCCTTGGCAAAATCCAGCCATGACACCAACTGCAACCCAATAATTTTTCATTCCAGGAACTGGTCCTATTAAAGGGCTTCCATCCGGTCCAAAGGTAAAAGGTCCATTAACAATATTTTTTATACCAGCTCTCTCTAAAGCAGGCATACGCTCAAAACCAATTGCTAGCCTGTCTTGGATGTTATCTAATTTAGGATCCAATAGTTCATGACCAAAGTTCATTGGTGTACCCTCTACTTTCCAGGGGGTTGATTTTGGTTCATAAGTTCCAAGAAGCATGCCTTTTCCTTCTTGCCTAAAATAAATATTTCCCTCAAAATCAGTTCCAATTGGTAGCCTTTGATCACCCATTTCTTCAATTTCTGGAATAGGCTCTGTAATTAAATAATGGTGTTCCATAGGCTGAACGGGCAGATGTAATCCTGCAAGTTGACCAACTTCTCTTGCCCAAAGTCCTCCAGCATTAATAACTATTTCAGCATTAATATTACCTTTGTCTGTATATACATCCCATGAACCATCCTTTTTCTGTTTAGTATCTTTAACAACTGTGTGTGTGTAATATTTACCGCCATGTACTTTGGCAGCTTTTGCAAAAGCGTAGGTTACACCTGATGGGTCAACTTCTCCATCAATTGGATCCCAAAGTGCTAATAAGTATCGAGATGGATCTATGAGAGGATGTTTCTTCTTTACCTCTTCAAGAGAAATAAATTCTTGATCAAGACCCATATATCTAGCTTTAGATCTTTCTCTTTTAAGATAATCTGCCCAAACTTCATTTGAAGCTAAATAAAATCCACCACTTGGTTTAAATCCAACTGAATGACCTGACTCTTTTTCAATTTCTTTATAAAGACCAATAGTATAAGCCATCATTCTAGAGATATTTGGGTCTGAAGAAATAACATGAACATTTCCAGCAGCATGCCAAGATGAACCCGATGTAAGTTCGTTTCTCTCAAGCAAAATACAATCTTTTAAACCAAACTTTGATAGATGATATAGAATTGAGCAGCCAACTACTCCTCCTCCTATAACAACTACTTTAGCATTTTTTTCCATTAATATTTAATTTCCTTATTAACTTTTTTTAAAGATTTATCTGTTCCATGATGAAAGTGTTTACTCATATCTGGCATATATTTCATTGATATTGGTTTTTTTCCAATTGCGACTGACATCTCTCTCACATGATGAGCTTCGGCCCCGCAACAAATACCAATAAAATTAATTTTTTTTGAAACACAATCTTTAGCAAATTCTGCCATTTCAAATCGATTGCAAAATAAATTATCTAAAGCAACAGGAAATGCATTTCCTCCAGGAATGCAATTACACCCACTATCTGAAATATTTAAAAAACCTGGCTCTTCTTCTGTTGTCCTGTAAGGGACTGGAAGACCAGCAACATGACAAGAAACTTTATCTCTTACTTTTTTTAATAGCTTCATAGTCATATTTGGACCTCTGTAACAATTTAAACCAACAACATCAGCACCTAAATCTTCCATCATTTTACAAGCATCTTCAGCACTATGTCCTTCTCTAGTTTTGTCTCCTCTTGGTATTGCAAAATTACAAACAGCTATTAAACCTGCATCTTTAATTGCTTTTAGTGCAATTTTCATTTCCTCTGTCCAATTGATTGTTTCCGCTATTACGAAATCTACTCCAGCTTCTTTTGCCCAACCAATCTGTTCCTCATACATTTTTTGACATTCTTTATGAGTACTTTTGTCTCCAGGATCAAAAATATTTGTATTAGCTACATCTCCACAAACCATTAGATCTAAATCTTTAAATTCACTTGTAGCATCTTTAGCAATTTTAAGAGCATTTTTTTGAAGTGGTTCTAGCATATCTTCTTTACCAATAATTCTTAGTTTTTCTCTATGACCATAATATGTAAATGCTTGAACAACATCTGAGCCTGCTCGTATAAACTCTCTATGTAATTGTGAAACCACCTCTGGATGTTCTAAAACAACTTCAGGCACGAAAGGTCCTGCTGAAAGATAGCCTCTTCTTTCCATTGCAAAAAGATATCCCTCTGCACACATTATGGGCCCCTCATTTAATCTTGTAATCAGGTCTTTTTTCATTATTTATCCTTTCATTTCATTAAGTTACTTGCAACCCATTTATGAAAATGGTGAGTAGGATTATCCATTTTAGGAGAAAAATTTCCACCATTATAAGATGGGGAGTTTCTACCCTCTTGCATGCCCTCAATAATATTTAAATCTTCACTTTGAACTCCTTTCCAAAGCTCAAAATTTTGTCTTCTTAATGATTTAAATTTTTTTGAATTTGCAGCTTCATTACCAACATAATAAATTTCCATATGTTCTTTTGTATATTCATTGCTAACTGGTTCTAGCCAATATGCATAAAAATGATCTTTATGAATTCCAAGCATCACATTAGGAAATAAAGCTACATACTCAGCAATATTTTCTTTATCTTTAGGCCAACTTGGGAAGCATGGAAATTTTAGCTTACTTTTAAATCTAGGATTATAAACTAGCGTTCCTTGTCCAGCAAATCTATTGGGTAATCCTTGAATGTGATAATGATCGTCCAGTTTTGAGTAGGAATTTAGTCCAGGGTGTACCCATGGAAGGTGATAACTTTCACAATAATTTTCTATTGCAAATTTCCAATTACATTTTGCATTAAGATTAAAATACCCATAATCATTTGAGTAAACCATTAAACTTCTATCTGTAAGTGGCCAAAATTTAGCCCATCTATCACTCAAAGGTTTAATATAATTTTCAAATTCAATTTCATTATTATTTAAATTTACAAATATTAAATCTAACCATACATATGACTTTACCTCTTTAAGGGAACTTCCAGATTTATTAAAGTTACTACAACTATGTTTATTCATTCCACCAATATGAGGTGTAGCAACTAGCTTCCCATTCATATCATATGACCATGAATGGTAAGGACAACGAATTACATTTTTTAATTTACATTCTTCTTGTAAAATTTTATAACCTCGATGACTACAAACATTATGATAAACTCTAATATTATTATTTTTATCTCTCAAAATTATTAAAGGAATTCCAAGAAGATCAAAAGGCTTTGCATCACCAATGTTTGGAATTGAGCTACCAACACCAATTACAACCCATTTATTTTCAAAAATTTTTTTTCTTTCAAAAAATAAATAATCCTTATTTGTATAACATTCATTAGGTAAGCCATGAGCTTTTGCAATGGGTCTATTAACTACTTTGATTTTATTTAAGTCAATTATTTGAGACAACTTTCTAGTTTCAACCTCCATTAAACCTCCTTTCAATATTGAGATTAATTAAGAAAAGTTAAATATTACGACTCTTTGATAATAATTTGTTGAAAAACAGTTTTACAATTTAATAAAAATACAAACTCTTTAAAAAAGAAATTTGAATAAAACTTCATTTCAAAACTTTAGCTTTAAAAAAGCTACTTTTAAAGACAATTTGGCTTCAACTAAGAGTTGAAAGATATTTGCAATATTTGACTTCATATGTTCTAGTTAATTATTAGAAATTAAACTTACGGAGTAATAATGAAAAAACTAAATAGTATACTACTTTCTGCAGTTCTAACGTTTGGAATGACAGCATTTAGCAATGTTGCTAATGCTTGTGGAAAATTAGTAATTGCCGAGCAAAACTGGGCGTCAGCTGAGTTGATGGCAAACGTTGACAAGATCATCCTTGAGGAAGGATATGGATGTGAAGTGGAATTAGTACCTGGTGCTACTATGCCAACATTTACATCAATGAATGATAAAGGAACTCCTGACATGAACCCTGAACAATGGGCAAATGCAGTTTACACTCCTTTAAAAAAAGCAGTGGGTGAAAAAAGATTAATTATTGCAAACAAAGCACCAATTACAGGTCTTGGAGAGGGTTGGTGGTTAAATCCAGCAGCTTTAAAGAAACATCCAGAGCTTAAAGGAATGACTGCAATGCAAATCTTGGAACGACCTGATTTATTTCCTGACAAAGAAGATCCATCAAAAGGAGCATTCATGGGATGTCCTGCTGGATGGGGATGTCAGTTGGCAAATGCAAACTTATATAGAGCATTCGAAATGGAAAAAAAAGGTTGGAAATTAATTGATCCAGGTTCAGCTGCTGGTTTAGATGGTTCTATCGCTAAAGCATCAGACTCTGGTGAACCTTGGTTTGGTTATTACTGGAACCCTACATCAATGGTTGGTAAATATAATTTACAACCAGTAGACTTTGGTGTTCCTTTTGCGGGAAGAGATAATTGGGACAATTGCATCACTCTTGCTGAGCAAGATTGTGCAAATCCTAAACCAACTGCATGGACAAAATCTGAGGTTAACTCGATTGTGAGTGCTAACTTTGCTAAAACTGGTGGAAAAGATGTTCTTAGCTATGTTGAAAAACGAACTTATCCAGGAACAGTTATGAATGGAATGTTAGTTTATATGGCTGATAACCAAGCAAAAGGTTCTGATGCTGCAGTTGAGTTTTTAATTAAGCATGAAGATATTTGGACTAAGTGGGTATCATCTAGTGCTGCAAAAAAAATCAAAAAAAGTTTATAATTAACTTTAAATTACGAGCCTATTTAATATAGGCTCGTAAAAAATTATACTTATGGAATTTTTTACTGAATTTCCTGAAATGGGAAGAAGATCCCAAATGGAGTTAAGAAAAGGTATAGACTTAGCATTTAGAAATTTTTCAAGAGAATATGGCGACAATATAGAAGCATTTTTTGATCCATTATTATTTTTTTTAGTATCATTGGAAAAATTACTATTATCTACACCATGGATAATAATTATTTCTGTAATTTGTGGATTAGCCTGGTTGGGCTCAAAAAGTTGGAAATTAGTTACAGGAAGTGCAATTGCTTTTTTGCTAATTGGTTATTTTGGAATGTGGGAGGATTGTATGGCAACAGTTGCAATTATCACTGTTTGTACAATAATTTGTATTGTTGTTGGTATCCCAATTGGTATTGTAATGGCAAGATCAAGTAAAGCTGAAAAAGCAATTCTTCCTGTCTTAGACATGATGCAAACAATTCCAAGTTTTGTTTATTTAATTCCAATATTAATGTTATTAGGTATCGGCAAAGTTCCTGGATTAATTGCTGTATGTGTCTATGCAGTGCCTCCTATTATAAGATTAACAAATCTAGGGATCAGAGAGGTAGACAAAGAAACTTTGGAAGCCAGTGAAGCTTTTGGAGCAACAACAACTCAAAAATTAAAATCTGTTCAAATACCTCTTGCTTTACCCACTGTTTTTGCTGGGGTTAATCAGACTATTATGATGGCATTAGCCATGGTAGTGATAGCCTCAATGATTGGGGTCAAAGGGCTTGGAGTACCAATATTAAGAGCAGTTTCTAACCAATATCTGGCCCTTGGTATGATGAATGGTTTAGCAATAGTGGCTCTCGCAATTGTTTTTGATAGGGTAACTCAGGAGTATGGAAGAAGAATCCAAAAACACAGAGGTCAGATTAAGTAGTTGAAACTTTACTCAATAGATTTTTCTAGACTCATTTTTCAAAATAAATAAAGATCCTCTAAATGAATTTTTCTTTAGAAATAGGCCCTAAAACAGATGTTGATACAGTCCCTGCAGTAAATGATATTTATATAACTATGCTGCCTGGGGGTGATTACAAAGAAACTGCTTATAAAGCTCTAGAGCTTGTAAAAAAAGGTTTTAACCCAGTACCTCATTTTCCTGCTAGATCAATGCAAGACGAAAAAGAACTCAAAGATTACATTTCCAGATGTAAAGATGGAGGAGTTAAACAAGTCCTAATTATTGGGGGTGGAAGAGAACCTGCAGGTAAATTTGATAGTTCTTTTCAACTTTTAGAAACAGGTTATTTTGAAAAAATGAAAATAGGAATTGCTGGACATCCAGAGGGGAGTCCTGATATATCCGACTCAGAATTAGAAAAAGCTATGATAGATAAAAAGCCTTATGCTGATTATATTGTAACACAATGGTTGCTTGATCCTCAGCCTATTATAGATTTTATTTCTAAACAAAGCGTACCAGTGCATGTTGGAATTACTGGGCCATTAAAAATATCTAGCTTAATTAAATTTGCTAATATTGTAGGGGCAAAAAATTCCTTAAACTTTCTTAAATCTAATTTTACTAAGGCATTAGATTTATTGAAACCTAAAGACCCTAATGATTTAATTGGGAAAGTTAAATCACATACTGATAACTTCCACATTTATACATTCGGCGGCTTGAAGGAAACTAACAAGTGGTTGAAGGAGAATAGTTATGTCTAAGGAATTTGACTATACTAAAGTAAAACATGCTACTTCTGTTGATCAATCTGATAGAGAAGTACCATATAATTTAAGACAAAGTGGTCCAACTAAAGTTGAATTATTAATTTCAACAAGGGTAAGAAAGTCACCTTATTGGCATTTGTCAATGCAAGCAGGTTGTTGGAGAGCAACTGTATATAATCGAATATACCATCCAAGAGGATATGTAAAACCTGAAGATGGTGGTGCGATGGTTGAATATGATGCGATTGTTAACCACGTAACCATGTGGAACGTTGCTGTTGAAAGACAAATAAGAGTCAAAGGTCCAGATGCAGAAAAGTTTACTGACTACGTTATCACCAGAGATGCAACAAAAATTTCTCCAATGAGAGCAAGATATGTTATTTTGTGTAATGCTTATGGAGGGGTTTTAAATGATCCTATTCTTTTAAGAATATCAAAAGATGAGTTTTGGTTTTCATTATCAGACTCTGATATCGGAATGTATTTACAAGGTGTGAATGCTGATGGTAGATTTAATTGTACTATAGAGGAAATTGATGCATGTCCAGTTCAAATTCAAGGTCCTAAATCAAAAGCTTTGATGAAAGATCTATGTGGAGATCAAGTTGATTTTGATAATATGCCTTTCTATGGATTAGCAGAAGCAACTATTGGTGGAAGAAGTTGTGTGATTTCTCAATCAGGTTTCTCAGGAGAAGCTGGTTATGAGATATACTTAAGAAATGCAACTTTATATGCAGAAGACATGTGGAACGCAGTATTGGATTCAGGAAAAAAACATAATTTGATGGTTATTGCGCCTGCACACCATAGAAGAATTCAAGCAGGTATTCTTTCTTGGGGACAAGACATGGATCAACAACATAATCCATTTCAATGTAATTTAGGTTATCAAGTTTCGTTATCTGGTAAAGGGGAATGGAATAAAAAAGCCGATTATGTTGGTAAAGCTGCTTTGGAAAAAATGGGTGCAGATATAAAAGCTGGAAAAAAACCATATAAACTTCAATTAGTTGGAATGGAGTTGGGAGGTAAACCAATCGATGATTATGCTCCTGACTTTTGGCTAGTATCACCGGAAAGTGGTGGAGATCCTGTTGGTTTTATCACTTCACCTTGGTGGCATCCAGAAAAGAAAACAAATATTGCTATGGGATACGTTCCATTTGATGGAACTTTGAACCCTAATGGCTTTCCAAAAGGAAAAGTTGGAACCAAATTTAAAGTTCATCTACCAGAAAAATACTCGGAGACTCCAGGAACACCTGTAGATGCTGTAGTTGTAGATATTCCATTCAAGGAGTCTTTTAACGCAAATACGAGAGAAGTTGTTAAAGGCTAAAATTTAATCGGGGAGCTAAATTTAGCTCCCCTTTTTAATCAAATGACAAAGAGTTTTTTAATAGCAATTTGCATTATCATTGCTATTGCTTTAATAATATTTCCTTTAATTGTTTCTTATAAGGCTCAAAAAAATAAAAATAAAAAAAATTAATGTTTGGAGAATTTTTAAATATAATTTTTAAGTCGATAAAATTAGATAAGTCTCTTTATTCGGACAATAAAAATTTTGGAGAAGCATCTATATACTTTGCTGGGATTATTATGATCCTAGATGGTATCGCAGGAGCAGTAGCGGCTAATACAATTATTAAAACAGCTATTGCAATGTCAGGTCTAACTGCAATAGTTACTTGGCTGATATGGGCAATTTTTATTTTTGTAATCGGAGTTAAATTATTTCCAGATAAGCAAACTAAAGTTTCTTTCAAAAAAGTTTTAACAGCTGTTGGTTTTGCACATGCTCCTGGTTTATTAAGATTTTTTGCCGTTACTCCAGATTTAATGATACCAATAATTTTTCTCACCCAATTTTGGATTTTTGCAGGTTTAATAATTTCAACTAAACAAATATTAAGTTTAAAATCTAATTTTAAATCTTTTGGAATTGTACTTTTATCTTTTTTAATTATCGCATTTTTATCTATCTCATTTGTAATGAGTAGAATGAATATGCTTCCAGTTAGTCAAATTAGTTAAATTGGAAAAATAGTCTTAGATACTCTACAAGATTTACATAATTTAAATCCAGTAAGAATTAAATTTTGTGTTACACTCTCGTCCTTCTCTTTGCATTCATCGCAAATATTATTTAATTCTTTGGTATCTACCTTAACCTTATCATCATCAATTTTATCAATCATTATCTGTTAAACCAGCTCCTGCTGCACCTTCTTTTAAACTATCACTTTCTTCAACAAAGGTATCCTCCGATAGCTTATATAAATTATTCCATTCGTTTTCTGTAAAATTATCATCATTCTCAAGTAAATTAACCTCAATTGCATTCCCCATCTTAGGAAATTTTTGGTCAATAAATTCAGAACTAATATTTACATTTAAATTTAATAAAATTTTTTTTTCGTCTATTTTTACATAAATCTTCTTTCCAATAATTTCTGATGAACGACTTATGAATGAAATAAAAATTATTGGATAAGCGACATTTTTAAATTTAATTTTTTTTAAATTTTCTAAAACATTTATTTGATCTAAAAAACTAATACCCAAAGTAATTGGGCAGTAAGGATTATTTGATGAATAATTGTTTTCACTAATTAAATTTAAATTTTCAAATTTATGTTTATTTTTTTCATTAAAATATTCATTAAGGTGCTTAATACCTGGTAAACTAAATAACTCTAACAACCTTATACTTTTTCCTGTCTCCTCAGAAACTCCCCATGAATATCCTGCCGCTTTTGAAGCTCTTTTTGCAATAGTTTCAATTTCACTTAGCGATTTCATTGTTAAATATTAGTCTTGTAAACCCATTGCTCATCATAACTTTTTAGCTCATTTGGAAGTGGAGCTCCTTGGAACATACAAATTCTTAACCATTTGTCAGATCGTGGATCAAATTTTAATGCCCCAAAAAAAGATAATTTGAGTCTAAGCATATCAATAGGCATTAAATCTTTACCAATTGTATTATCTTGTATTTCTGAATAAGGAAATTTTTCTACAATGAATGCTCTCCTCACAACATGTCTTAACTCCGAATTTGATATTAAAAATTTGGCAATAGTTAAATTTTTTTTTGATACTAATAATTTGTCATAAAGTTTTTTTATATCTCTAGCTATTGCTAGAGGTTGTTCCAATTCTGATCCGTGTTCCTCAAAGCGATCAGCCAATCTAGGCTCTTCTTTATTTTTTGAAATAAACCAAAAATTTTTATTATTTTCTTTTTCTTCAAAGTTAATATCTAAAATATTTGGATACTTTGTCTCAATAATACTGCGTAATTCTTCTACTTTCCTTTGTGTTGGAATATTAAAATATTTTTCTTCATCTGAGCTCATTTCTTTTATCAATGGATTTATAATATCGTTATAAGGTTCCATCATTATTGAAACAATGTATTCAATACATTCCTCGCAACAATTGTCCTCTAACCATTGATATATATTGTTAAAAGGATATTCGATCTCAAAATTAAAATCTTTGTTTATAAAATTTAAAAATTTTTCAACATCTTTTAGTAATGATGAGATTTTTTTTTGTTGATACTCACTATCAGTATTCCAGCTTGTAATATTTTTTAATGATTTTTTTACGCAATCTATAAATAAATTACTGTCTTTACTTTCTACATCTTTAATTTCTCTAATTTTTTTAAGTGCCTTCTCTCTACTTAAAATCCAATTATTTAATAGAGTTGGGTGATTGACTATAAATGGAGCCATACCCAGGCCTGTGGAATTACCAATTCCTAAGTTTTTACAAATATTATTATCTAGCTTAATAGCTGTTTTTGGATTTCTATGATAAGCAACATGATTAACTTGATCAAAAGTAAATTGTCTTACCAAATAAACCAACATCATTTCTAATCTAAACGGGCCATTAATTTCTTCACGATTTTTAATTCTAAATCGATCTGCTAGACCAAATTTACCCGAGCCATATACTGCCGTAGTTCTATATAAATAGCCTACTTTTGATAATAAATTTAAATCTGGCTGCTGACCTTTGCTCAAATTTTCAACTACATGATTATAAATTCTTAATGATTTGTTTGCTCTTGATAAAGTTAATTCTTTATAAGAAAGTCTACCAACTTCTTGTTTTGGAACTTCATTTTTTAATCTTTCAATATCTTTTTTTGTAGGAACACCATCATGTAATGTAAAAGCTGCATCCCACTTTGTAGCAATAACTCTATCTGATCTTTCTTCATCTTTAATTTCATTTGCAAAACAAACTAAAGAATAAACTCTTTTATTTTTTTTAAATGAATAAACAGCTTCTCCAAAACCATTTTCATTTAAATTAAATAAATCTCTTTTATATTCCCAGTCTTTAAATTCATTGAGAAAACTTCTTAAAAAAGATAATTTTGATTGATGAAAAGATCCTAGCCTAGATAGTTTCATTATTTTATTTGGGTCTCTTAATTTAACTTTCATAATTAAATTGATTTATAAAAATTGTACCAGTTATTTCCAAGTATTCCATGTGTCTCGGTATCTGAAAAGCCTACTTTTTTAAGACCTTTTTCAATATTTGAGAACCCTCTTGCGTCAAGAAACCAATCAGGTTGTTTTGGAAAACCTGGTTTATTTTTTGAACCTTCGCCAAAATTTTTACTTTTAGACCAAGAACCATTTCTCATCCACTCAACAACAGTATCTGGATGATTTAAACAAAGATCCGATCCTATTCCTATTTTTTTTACATCCATTATTTCAGCTGTTTTTGCTACCATTTCACAAAAACTATCTAGAGTACAATTTGAATTACCTTTTAAATGATGAGGGTATAATGATAAACCCAACATACCACCACTATCACTTAAAATTTTCAATAAATCTGAAGATTTGTTTCTTTTAGCTGGATGCCAAAAAGAAGGGTTGGCATGAGTAATTGCAATTGGTTTTTCACTTAACTCAATTGCATCCAGAGTACTTTTTTCTGCAGAGTGTGACATGTCAATCACAAGGCCAACTCTATTCATTTCTTTTATAACCTCACGTCCAAAATTTGTAACTCCACTATCTACTTTTTCATAACAGCCTGTTGCTAGCAAAGATTGATTATTATAGGTAAGTTGCATAAATCTACACCCTATTTCATAAACCGTCTCAACTAAGTTTATATCATCCTCAATCGGCGAACAATTTTGAAAACCAAAGAATATTGCAGTTTTGTTTTCTTTATTAGCTTTATCAATATCTTGAAAATTCTTACCTGGAAAAATTAAATCAGAGTTTTCAAAAAATAAATTTTCCCATTTTTTTATTTCAAGTTGTAATTCATCAAAATCTTCATGGTAAACAATAGTAACATGGACAGCATCTAGGCCAGCAGATCTGTTAATCTCAAAGATTTTTCGAGACCAATTACAATATTGAAGATTATCGATTTTATAATTCATAGTAAACCTAACTCTAATCAATATGTATTTTAAATACTATTAATTTTATTGAAATTTTTAGCTAATTTTGAAATAAACAAATTGATCAATTTTAATGAAAAAAAATAGTAAATTAAAAGTTTCAATCATAATGGGAAGTCAATCTGACTATAAGGTAATGAAACTTGCTGAAAAAACCTTAAAAAAAATTGGAATTTCGTTTGAAACAAAAATCATATCTGCTCACAGAACACCACAAAGAATGTATGAATATGCTACAAAAGTTGAACAAAGTCATATTGGAGTAATAATTGCAGGTGCTGGAGGATCTGCTCATCTTCCAGGGATGATATCGGCACTTACACAAGTCCCAGTGCTCGGTGTTCCTGTTGAAAGTAAAAAACTTAAAGGTTTAGATAGTTTGTTATCAATTGCACAAATGCCTAAAGGAGTACCTGTAGGAACACTTGCTATAGGAGAAGATGGCGCCATTAATGCAGCTTTATTAGCTGCAGCTATAATTGCTAACCATGATCCAAATGCTCGAAAAAAACTTAAATATTTTAGAACGTTACAAACTAAATCTGTAAACAAAACTCCAAAATAAAATGTCTGAAATTACTCTTGGAATCATTGGGGGTGGTCAACTTGGAAGTATGCTTGCAATAGCAGCTAAAAAATTAAACATTAAAACTGTTATTTTTTGTGATGATGCAGAGGCCCCAGCTCAAAATTTTTGCAATCAATTTGTTACAGGGGATTATGATAATAATGAAAAAATATCAGAATTTATAAATCAAGTCGATTTAGTAACTTACGAGTTTGAAAATATCCCATTCCAAACATTAAATGAAATAAATAAATTAAAAACAGTTTTACCAAAACCCTCAGTTAATAGGTTAATTCAACATCGACTAGCTGAAAAAGATTTTGTGAATAAATTAAATATAAGAACAACCAGATATGTTTCAATTGAAAAAAAATCTGACATAGATGCTTTAGAAGATTTCTTGCCAGGTATTCTTAAAACATCAACCCTAGGATATGATGGAAAAGGTCAATATCCAATAAATTCTACCAATGAACTTAATTCTTTAAATATAGATTTTTCAAAAGGATACATTCTTGAAAAACTTGTTAAATTAAAAAAAGAAATTTCAATTATTATTACAAGATTTAGTAACAACAAGTATGAGATATATGAACCAATCGAAAATACACATGAAGATCAAATTTTAAAATATTCAAAAATTCCTGCAGAAATTAATAAAAAAATTTTTAATCAATCTAAAGATTGGGCAATACTAATAGCTGAGGAACTAAAATATGTTGGAACTTTGTGTGTAGAATTTTTTATTGATAGAAATGATAATCTTTATGTAAATGAGATTGCTCCAAGAGTACACAACTCAGGACACCTTACTATTAATGCATTTAATGTTAGTCAATTTGAAAATCACATAAGGGCTGTGTGTGGTTTAGAACAAATTCCAATTAAAAAAATATCTAATGCTAAGATGATGAATTTACTTGGGGATCAAATTACGCATTATAGAAATATGCAAAAGTTTAATGATAATGAGTTTTTCTTTGATTATTTGAAAAAAGATGTAAAAGAAAAAAGAAAGATGGGTCACATCACAACTTTAATATAAATGTTAAAATCAGTAGAAGGTAATTTTGATAACCCAGAAGTTAATGAGCTTCTGACAAAACATTTTATAGAATTAAGAGCTGCCTCCCCAGAAGGAAGTGCTCACGTCTTAGATATTCCTGGTTTAAAAGTACCATCAATTAAGTTTTGGAGTTTATGGGATAATGAAAAATTGATCGGTTGCGGTGCTTTAAAATTTTTAGATAAAGAACATGGAGAATTTAAATCTATAAGAATTCACGATAAATTTAGAAAACAAGGCAAAGGGATTAAAGTAATTAATCATTTAATAAATGAAGCTAAAAAACTAAAAATAAAAAGATTAAGTATCGAAACGGGCGCAGGTGATTTTTTTATACCAGCAAGAAAACTTTTCAAAAAAACTGGATTCAACGTGTGCGAACCTTTCGCACACTATAAAGAAGACATCAATTCTGTTTATTTAACTATGCTTATTGAAGATTTTTAAAAAATTTTTTTTAATATTTGATCTATTTTGTTGACAAAACCCTAGAAAATCTAAAGAAAGCCAATATTACTTAATTATAAGTAATAATTAAACATAACAAAAAGTAAGAAGATAAATATGAGTCTACAAGGAAAAGTAAAGTGGTTCAATCCAACCAAAGGTTTTGGATTTATTGAAAGAGAAGATAAAGAAAAAGATGTGTTTGTACATGTTTCAGCAGTAAGAGATGCTGGTATGAACGGTTTAGATGAGGGTCAAGCTTTGACTTTCGATGTTGAAGATGGTCCAAAAGGTCCTTCAGCAGTTAACTTAAAAACTGCATAATTTCACACTTCCTATTGGCTGAAAAATTTTATTTATAATAATAAATTTAATATTCAGCCAATACTTAATTTTATAACAACCTTTAAACACAATTATTAATTATAGAAATTATTTTAAAAATTAATAAATTAATCAAAAATATGATTGGAATTTTAGGTGGAATGGGAACTCAAGCTGGTCTTGATTTTTGTAACAAGCTTGCTGTTTTAAATAGAGGAAAAATTGATCAAGAATATCCATTATTTTTACTTTACAATAAATCAAATATTCCCGGTAGACCAGAATCTATAGGCTCTCAAACTAAAAATCTTTCTAACAAATCTACAAATAAAACAAGTAAAGCAAAATATAACAAAGTTTTAAAAAGCCTGCTCAAAGGTTGCAAACTTCTAGAAAAAAATAAATGTTTGTTTATAGTTATACCTTGCAATACGGCTCATTATTGGTTCGATGATTTACAAAATCAAATTAATATTCCAATAATCAATATGCCAAAAGAAGTTTTCAAATTTACAAAAAAAAAATGTAAGAGAAACACTAGAGTTGGTCTTTTAGCAACTGAGGGTACTCTCAAAACTGGTGTTTATAAAAAATTTTTTGATAAGGATTTTCAATTGATAGAACCATCAAAGAAAATACAAAAAATGTCAGTCAATAAAGCTATTAAATTAGTTAAAATGGGTAATGTAAAAGCTGCAGCAAAAGCAATTAAACCTGCAATTGATTCCTTAATTAAAATGAAGTGTAAAAAAATTATTTTAGGCTGTACAGAACTTCCAATTGCGATTTTTGCATTTAAATCATTTAAAAATGTAAAATCCTCAAAAATATTTTTAGATCCTAACTTAATTTTGGCTCATGCTGCAATGTTTAAGCATAAAAATTAGCTTATGATTAATAAAACTGAAAAGCCATACGTGTTAAGAGCTGCTGAATATGTTTATTCAAATTTAATAGAAATCAAAAAAAAAAATCCTGAAATTAATAATATTCAAGCATTTGAAATTTTTATGACTACTAAAGAATATGACATTTTAAGCTCTGGGAAATTTCATGATAAATGGTTTTTAGAACTTAAAAATAATAAATTTTTTGACAAGATTACTAAAAAAAAAATTAATGAAGAAACTTTAAGACTTTTAGAACTTCAAAAAGATTCTATGGTAAAATTTTTAATGAAAATACCTAAACTTTACTATACAAAAAGTCACTTTCCATTAGAAATTTCTCAGCGTGCTTTTGATCATTTATGGAGAGTTTGTGAAAGCTATGAAATGTGGTGCAAAGAAACTAATCAAGAAAATTTGATAAAGCTAAATATCATTTAGTAATATTGTTTAAATTAAGCTTTGATCTAGTAATCAATACTTGCCTTTTAACTAATTTTTGTAAATTTTGATTTTCTATTTTTAGTCTAGTAATTTTTATTCTTTTTTTAACTATTTGTCTTAATTCATCATTTAATGAAGTTTTTTTATTTATTTCTTCTTTTTTAATTATTTCCTCTTTTTGAGAGATGGTTTCTTTAATTAGAGTTAAAGAATTTTTTCCAGTTTCTTTTTCTATACGTTGATTAATTATTAATTGCGCACCTGCTTTATATATATTACCTGAGGTAATAGCTGTCACACCTGGACCAAGAATTGAAAAAAAAGAGACAAAACCTGTTAAAAAGAAAAAGGATAGAATAATTGTAAAAATTCTTAATAATTTTAAGATCATACTAAAACATTAAGTGATTTGTTATTTTATTACTATATCTAATTTGTTCATTATAGGTATTTATTTGATTTTAGTTAATTTATTTGTTTATTGAATATAATGATTAAAATCTTTCCTTTCATATTTATAATTCTATGGTCTTCTGCATTCATAACAACTAAGCCTATTATTGATTATAGTGATCCATTTGCTGCTTTAGCTTTTAGATTTGCTTTGGTTGCTTTAGGTTTTTTTTTATTTTCTATTTATTCAAAACAAAAGATTTTAGTAAGTAAAAAAAACTTTTTTGAATCTTTTTTAAGTGGGATACTATTTCACGGTTTTTATCTTGGAGGAGTTTTTTATTCAATTTCAATTGGTATGCCTACAGCAATTGCAGCTTTAATTGTAACTCTGCAACCAGTTCTTACAAATGCATTAAGTGGTCCTATTTTAAATGAACAAGTTTCTCCAAAACAATGGATAGGTGTTTTGTTAGGATTTGCTGGCGCAGTACTTGTATTAGGTTTTGATGTTGGTTCTAAAATACCATTGGCTGGATTAGTCGCAACAATAATAGCATTATTAGCAATTACTTTTTCTACATTGTGGCAAAAAAAATTAAGTAACAACTTGCCTTTATCCGTGAGTAACATGAATCAAGCTTTTGGTGGTTGTTTGTTTCATTTATTAATAATTATTTTCTTTGTTGATCCATATATTGATTTTTCAAAAACATTTATTATTGCAATGAGTCATCAGGTATTTTTAGTTTCTTTTGGAGCATTTACTATATTGATGTATTTAATCAAAAATAACTCAGCAAGCAAAACTGTTTCTATTTTTTTTTTAATTCCAACAACTTCTGCTTTAATGGCATGGCTCTTCTTAAATGAAAATTTAACTAAATTAGATTTAGTTGGATTTCTAATCACCTCTATAGGTGTTTATATTGCAACAAGAGATTAAAAAGATTTAAAACCAAACTCTAAAGATGCATCAGTGATAGAGTGATATAAAGATTCCCCAAAACTTCTTAAAGCAAACAATCTCACTTTATTTGGATTATCATTCAAATTGTCAACAGTGATGGTTATTCCATTATAAGTTGAATTTATTGAATTATTTTTCTCCAATGTGTTGAAATTAAATGGGCACCCTTTTTTTAAAACTTCTATTGTTTCTTTTCCCTCAATTTCAATAATTGCTCTAGAATGTGATAAATCTGTTATGGCAAATTCTGTATCTTTAAATTCGTTTATAATATTTTTAATTAAATCTTTTTTTGTTGATACTAACAACCAGTTCTTTGGTCCATTCCACATAATCCTTGTATTGTCATTAAATACTACAGTTAGAGGTTCATTTTTTAGTTTCAAACCATCAACATCTATATCCTCAAATGAAACTGAAGAATTTTTATACTGAAAAATCTGAACAATTAGTAAATTTTTATTTTCGGATATTTTTAGTAAATCATCCTCATTTTTATCTTCATAATCTCCAAACTTACCTTTTGTATGTACATTTGCTAAAGCTGAAATTAAAGTCATGATCTAACTCTTTCACCTTTTGGGTCTACATAATGTGATGAAACTATTTCCACTGGTATTACTTTGTTTTTAAGAGGTGACATGGCAAAAAGCTTTTCTCCAATCATATTTTTTCCATCTTTCAATATTGCCAAAGAAAAAGGATTGTCATATTCAACACTCCAACATGATGCGGAGACATGCCCCAACTTTGGATTTGGTAATGTTGCTTTTGCATCTTTAACCAAGTGAGAACCTTCTGGAATACTTGTTTTTTTATCTAATGGAACTACCCCTACTATTCTTTGTCTATTATCCTCTGTAAAAGCAGGTCTCTGAAGCGACCTTTTTCCAATAAAATCTTTCTTTTTACTCACAAGACCTTCTAAAGCGTTGTCATATGGTATTGTTCTTCCATCTAGTTCTGACCCAGCAACATGTCCCATTTCAATTCTTAAAGTTGATAATGCTTCAGTACCGTATGGTTGGATTTCAAACTCCTCACCAACTTCCATAATTTTTTGCCACATAAAGTTTCCATAATCAGACTCGACATTAACCTCATATGCTAACTCACCTGAAAAAGATATTCGAAATATTCTGGCTTTTACTCCAAATAGATCTCCTTCAATGTAGCCCATAAAAGGTAGTCCCTCATTAGATACGTCTAAATTTGGGAATAATTTTTGTAAAACATCTCTAGATTTTGGTCCCGCAATAGCTGCTCCTGCCCATTGTTCTGTTGTTGAAACAACATTAACATTTAATTCAGGCCAGACTAATTGTAAGTAATATTCTAAATGTGAAAGAACATTTGCTGCTTGTGCTGTTGTAGTAGTCATATGATAGTGATTTTCAGAAATTCTTGTGGTTGTTCCATCATCCATAACAATGCCATCTTCTCTTAGCATTACTCCATATCTAGCCTTACCGACTGGTAATTTTAACCAAGCATTAGTGTAAACTCTATTTAATAACTCAGCTGCATCTGGCCCTTTAATGTCAATTTTACCAAGTGTAGTCACATCACAAACACCAACATTTGTTCTCACATTTTTTGCCTCTCTCTTAGATCCTTCAAATAAATTTTCATTACCTCTTTTATAATACCTAGGTCTCAACCAAACACCTGCATCGACAAAAACCGCATTATTTTTTTCGTGCCAAGCATGCATTGGAGATTTCCTTGTTGGTTTTGAATGTTTTCCAACCTCTCTTCCAACAATTGCCCCAATTGAAATAGGTGTATATGGAGGTCTAAATGTAGTATGACCTACTGCTGGAACAACTTTATTTTCTATTTCTGAAACTAGCTGTAGACCATTTAAATTACTTGTTTTTCCTTGATCGGTAGCCATACCTAGCGTGGTGTATCTTTTAACATGCTCTATTGATCTATAACCTTCTCTAATAGCTATTTCTATATCTGATACAGCTACATCATTTTGAAAATCTAAAAATCTTTTATAATTTTTTCCTGCTGGTAATGGAACACACCAAAACTTATCATGCTGAGATGATTTTTTTTCAACCACGTTTGGAATGCTTACTTCGTTATCATTCTCAGTTATTTTTTTTGATAACTCTCTTCCTTTTGCAAATGAGGTGTGTAAAGTTTCTTCTAAAGAGAATACTCCATTTGCAGCTCCTAAAGTTGTCTCTTGTTGTTTTGAGGTTCCAGGAACAAATGCATCAATTTCTTCCTTAAATTTAGTTTTATTTCCTGACTGTGAAGCTAAATGAATTGACGGTGTCCAAAAACCTGAGACACATATACAATCACATTTGATATTTTCTATTTTTCCAAGTTGTTTTTTATCATCAGAAATACTCGCTATGTCAGCAGATTTTACTTTTTTATATCCTTGGGCTGCAACAACTACATAAGAATATTTAATATTTATTCCTAAACTTTTTGCCTCATCAATAATTTCTGATTCAGGATTTTTTCTTGAATCTAGTATTACTGGTTGTACTCCGTGTTTTTGAAATTCAATAGCTGTTTCATATCCGCTGTCGTTATTTGTAAATATCAATGGATTTTTTCCAACTAAAACTCCATAAACTTTTAAGTATTCTTTAGCAGCAGAGGAAAGCATTACGCCTGGTGTATCATTATTTCCAAAAACAATTGGTCTTTCAATAGATCCTGAAGAAATTAAAACTTCTTTTGCTCGGATGTACCATAATCTTTTATTTGGATGATATTTTTTAGTTTTTGGTAAATGATCGCTTACTTTTTCTGACATGACAAGCATGTTGTGATCATAATAGCCGAAGATTTGAGATCTATTTTTTACCACAACATTTGGCATTGTTTTAAGTTCAGAAATTATTCCTTCAGCCCAATCTTTTCCAGATTGGTTTCCAATATTCACATCACTTGTTAATAAAGATCCACCAAATCTTGGTTTATCTTCTGCTAAAATTACTTTTGCTCCGTTTTTTGCTGCTGCATATGCGCTAGACAAACCCGATGGTCCAGATCCAGCTATCAATAAATCACAATATTCGTATTTGTGTTCATATCTTTCTTTATCATGTTTTGTAGATGCTACACCCAATCCAGCTGCTTTCCTGATAAATGGTTCATAAATTCTATACCAAAAACTTTTTGGCCACATAAAAGTTTTATAATAGAAGCCTGCAGGTAAAAAAATCTTTAAAAAATTATTGATAGCACCAATATCAAAATCAACACTTGGCCAACAATTTACACTTTTTGCCTCTAAACCCTCAAAAAGCTCTTGCTCAGTTGCTTTAATATTTGGCTCAGTTTCATTATTTCTGTAAAGCTGCACTATGGCATAAGGTTCGTCTACTCCTGCTCCAAAGAAACCTCTTGGCCTGTGATATTTAAAACTTCTACCAACTAAATGAACACCGTTTGCAAGTAAAGCGGATGCCAAAGTATCACCTTCATATCCAAAATATTTTTTTCCATTGAATTTAAATGATAATTTTTTATCTCTATTAATTAATCCAACACTTTCTAATCTAAAATCTTGAGACATTAGGCAACTTCCTCGTCAGCTTTAAAAGTTTTAAAAATTTCATGAGTTGCAGTGTCTCTCTCTACTTTTATCCATTGTCTACATCCTGATATATGCTGCCAAAGCTCCAGATGTTTTCCTCTTAAACTTTTTCTATTGTAAACAAAATTATCCCATTCTTGATCAGAAATTTCTTTGTTTAGCTCAGGCCTTTTTACACTTGCATCTCCGCCATAAGAAAATTCAATTTGTGGTCTCATTCCACAATGTGGGCATTTAATATACAGCATTTATGATATCCAGGTTTTTGTTCCGAGTCCTTTTTCATCAATTAGATGACCTGTATTAAACCTATTTAAACTATATCCTGCATTCAATTCATGAACTCTATCTTGAGCAATTGTGTGTGCAAATGTCCAGCCAGATGCAGGCGTTGCTTTAAAACCTCCATAACACCAACCGCAATTTAAATACAAACCATCTATGTGAGTTTTATCAATTATAGGAGATCCATCCATCGACATATCCATTATACCACCCCAAGTTCTAAGCATTTTTAACTTACTTAAAAAAGGCATCATCGCTATACCTTCGGTCAAAACATGCTGCAAAGTTGGCAGATTTCCTCTTTGTGCGTAACTATTATATCCATCTAAATCTCCACCCATAACCATTTCGCCTTTGTCTGATTGACTAATATAGAAATGTCCAGCACCAAATGTAACAACGCTATCTAAAACAGGTTTAACTGGCTCTGAAACACATGCTTGAAGAAGGTGAGTTTCTATTGGTAAAGTCATATTTAATTTTTCAGCTAAAATATTTGTGCTTCCTGCAACACATAAACCAACTTTTTTAGCTTTTATATTTCCACGAGATGTTCGAATTCCATTTATTTTTCCAGCGGAGACATCAAAACCAATTACCTCACAATTTTGGATTATATCAACTCCCATGTCATCTGCTTGACGAGCATAACCCCATGCTACCGCATCATGCCTTGCAGTTCCTGCACTTGGTTGCATCAAACCACCAAAAATTGGAAATCTAACATTTTCAGAAAAATCAGCCATTGGAATAATTTCTTTAACCTGTTCTCTGTTTAAAAGAACAGCATCTATTCCATTTAACCTCATTGAATTTCCTCTTCTCGCATAAGCATTCATTTGCGCATCTGAGTGAGCTAGATTAATAATTCCTCGAGGAGAAAACATTACATTGTAATTTAAGTCCTGACTCATCTTTCTCCATAAATTCATTCCAAATTCACTAAATAATCCGTTTTCATCATGCATATAATTAGATCTGATGATTGTAGTATTACGTCCAACGTTTCCACCTCCAATCCATCCTTTTTCGATGATTGCAACTTTTGTGATATTATGTTCTTTTGCTAAATAATATGCTGTAGCAAGACCATGGCCACCTCCTCCAATAATTACTACATCATATTCTTCTTTAGGCTCAGGGTCTTTCCATGCTAAATCCCAATTTTGATGATTAGAAAAAGCATTTTTGACTAAATTAAAAATAGAATATTTCTGCATTATTTAATTTTATAGCAAAGAAACCAAATAGTGCTTATTTTTTTTATATATATTTTTTAGAAGTTTCCAAAGAACTTAAAAAAGGATATGAAGTCTGCAAGTAAATGTTTTAACTTAAAGGATTTTTAAATGAGTGAAGTCAAATCAGATATCCAAATAGCTAGAGATGCTAAAATGCAACCAATAAATGAGGTTTTAGCAAAAATAAATGTGCCAGATGAAAGTGCTGCATTTAGTCCAATGGGGCGACATATTGCTAAGATAAACTTAGAATATCTGGACACACTTAAAGATAAGCCTGATGGTAAATTGATTTTAGTTACAGCTATTACACCAACACCTGCGGGTGAAGGAAAAACAACTACCTCTGTTGGACTACATGATGGATTAAATAAAATTGGAAAAAAATCAATTGTTTGTTTAAGAGAACCAAGTTTAGGTCCATCGTTTGGAATGAAAGGAGGTGCTGCTGGAGGAGGATATGCTCAAGTAGTTCCAATGGAACAAATTAATCTTCATTTTACAGGAGACTTTCATGCAATAACATCGGCTCACAATTTATTGTCTGCATTAATTGATAATCATATCTATTGGGGAAATAAATTAGATATTGATGTCAGAAGAGTGGTTTGGAAAAGAGTCATAGATATGAACGATCGATCCTTAAGATCAATAAATATTAATTTAGGTGGTGTAGCTAATGGTTTTCCAAGAGAAGATGGTTTTGATATTACTGTTGCATCAGAAATCATGGCTATTTTCTGTTTATCAAATGATTTAGAAGATCTAGAAAAAAGAATAGGTAACATAACAATTGCTTACAATAGATCTAAGAAACCGATTTATGCAAAAGATTTAAAAGCCCAAGGACCAATGACTGTATTATTAAAAGATGCAATAAGGCCTAACGTAACTCAAACTTTAGAAAATAATCCTGCAATCATACATGGAGGACCATTTGCAAACATTGCGCATGGATGTAATTCTGTTATCGCGACTAAAACTGGTCTAAAACTTGCCGATTATGTTGTAACTGAAGCTGGCTTTGGTGCTGATTTAGGTGCTGAAAAATTCTTAGATATTAAATGTAGAAAATCAAATTTAAAACCAAGTTGTGTTGTAATAGTTGCAACAATTAGAGCATTAAAAATGCATGGTGGTGTTGCAAAAGATGATTTAAAAAATGAAAATGTAGATGCTCTAAAAAAAGGGTTGGTTAATTTAGAGAGACATATTGAAAATGTTAAAAAATTTGGTTTACCAGTAGCAGTAGCTGTTAATCATTTTATCAAAGATACTGATAATGAAGTTAAAGCTTTAATTGAATTTTGTGATGGCTTGGGAGTAAAAGCTAGTCTTTGTACTCACTGGTCAAATGGTGGTAATGGAACTAAGGAACTTGCAGCACATGTTGTAGATCTATGTGAAAAAAATCAGGCTAAATTTAAATTTTTATATGAGAGTAATACTCCACTATTTAAAAAAATAGAGACTATTGCAAAAGAAATTTATAGAGCTGATGAGGTAATTGCTGATACAAAAATAAGAGATCAATTAAAAACTTTTGAGGAATCTGGTTATGGTGAACTACCTATTTGTGTTGCAAAAACACAATATAGTTTCTCAACAGACCCAAATTTAAAAGGAGCACCAACTGGTCATGCTTTACCAATTAGAGAAATTAGGCTCTCATCTGGTGCTGAATTTATTGTGGTAGTTTGCGGGGCAATAATGACAATGCCTGGATTGCCGAGAGTTCCAGCAGCTGACTCTATAAAATTAAATGATAATGGAGAAATTGAAGGTTTATTCTAGATTAAGATAATCTAACCAATTTTCTAATTCTATCATTCTGGATTTTTTATCTAACTTTTTATTTTCTTCTTCTATATTTTTTATATGACTATTTATTTCATCCTCATCAACAAAAGCGCCTCTATCTAAAAGTCTTTTTTTTCTGAAAATGATCAAATTGATCATTTTATTATAAGTAATTTCAGGATGATATTGAATACCCCATATATCACTTTCACCTGCTTTAAAATTTAGTGCTTGAACTTTATTTATAGGATTTGATGCTAATAAAACAGAATTTTTAGGCATAGTAACGACTTCATCAAAATTAAAGGCAGGTGTGTTAAATTTTAAATTTTTATTTTTATATAATGGATGTTTTAAACCATTTTCATTAATTTCAATATCTAGCGCAATTCCTTTTTGAGAACCTTTTACACATTTTTTTACTTCACCACCTGCAGCAGTAACTGCAACTTGCATACCCCAACAAATTGCTAAAATTTTTTTTATTTTTTTTTGACACTCTTTCATAAATTCAATTTGCCTTCTTATTTCTGGAGTATCATTATAAATATTTAAGCTACTTCCACCCCATATAAGTCCATCATAACTTTCAAGATTATTTGCTATTTCTTGAATATTTTTATCTGATGATGGATTAGCAACATCAATTATTAAATTATCTGTAAAATAACTAAGACTATGTTTTAAACTTTCTGTATGAGTTTGAATACCCGCAGTAGTAAACTGTTGATTTTCCTCTGCTGGATTACCTTCAACAATTAAAATTTTTTTCATTAAAATAATTTTCCAGAAATACTATTTTTATACATTTCTTTTAAATCTTCCTTGCTAATTTTTTTTGGATTGCTTCCTGTTGATGGATCCTCAAAAGCCATTAATGATAATTCATCTAAATTTATATTAGCACAATCCATAACTTCTGATAATTTATGTGGAATATTTAAATTATTTCTTAATTCTAAAATCCAATCTAAAAAACTTTTAAAATTTTTATCTAAGTTAAGATAATCACATATAGAAATTAACTTATTTTCAATTAAGGATTTATTGAATGTTAAAACATATGGCATAAATATTGCGTTAGACAGTCCATGATGAACATTAAATTTACCATTTACCGGGTGACTCAATGAGTGAATTGCCCCAAGTCCCTTCTGAAATGCAGTTGAGCCCATTGACGCTGCAGAAAGTAAATCCATTCTAGCATTAATGTCTTTTCCATTTTTGAAAGCTTTAATTAAAGAATTTTTTATTAATTTTATTCCCTCTATTGCCATACCATCAGCCATTGGATGATAACCAGGAGCACAAAATGCTTCGAGATTATGAGCCAATGCATCCATTCCTGTTGCAGCGGTTAGCCTTGGGGATAGATCTAAAGTAAGTATAGGATCTAAGATTACAATTGAAGGCAGCATCTTTGGGTGAAAAATAATTTTTTTTGTGCCGGTTTCTTCATTAATAATTAAAGATGCTCTACCTGTTTCAGATCCTGTGCCAGCAGTAGTTGGAACTGCAATAATTTTTGAAATTTTAGAACTGTCTGCTCTTGTCCAATAATCACCAATATCCTCAAAATCCCATAAAGGTCTTGATTGATTACACATAAAAGCTATAGCTTTTCCAACGTCCAAACCACTTCCCCCTCCTAAAGCTATTACACCATCACAACCAAAGGAATTATAAGCTTTAACACCATCATCTACGTTTTGACCAATTGGATTTCCCGTAAAATTAGAAAAGATAGATAAATTTCCAAATTCTTTTTTTAATTTGAGTATTATATTTTTTATAAAATCTAAATTAATTAAATCTTTATCTGTAACAAATAATGGATTTGAAATATTTAGCTCTTTGCAAGCTAAAGCTAAATCTTCAATTCTGTTTTCCCCTATCCACATAGTGGTAGGATAATTCCAATTAATATTCATAACAAAATATAATTTTGTTTTTTTAAAAATTG
>CACOMI010000008.1 GCA_902628275.1 uncultured Pelagibacteraceae bacterium
AGCAAAAAAAGCAATTTCATATATTGTAAAACTTTTATATTTAATCTTTTCAATAAAAAATATACTTAAAACAAAGAAATAAGTTACATATTTTTGTATTTTCTCTATATAGTTATTTATCATTTAATTTTGGTAGCGGGAAGTGGGATCGAACCACTGACCTCGGGCTTATGAGTCCCGCGCTCTAACCAACTGAGCTACCCCGCCATAATTAATAGATGTCTTATAATTATAAATCTTTATTGTTTCAATAAACTTTTTTAAATCAAATTCTAAACTAAATAATAAAATAAATAGCTAAAGCACTAACTAAGCCAGTTAAAACAATTGAAGAAACAATTCTTTTTTTTAAAGTTCTTTTTTGATCTAATCGAACTCTATTTAGTAAAATATTTACATTAGTGGTCTTAATCTTATCAATTTCTGTATTTTTATTTAAAGAACTCTCTGTAGTTTCTGATGAAATATGATTAAAAGTTTTTTTCACAACATTAATTAATCAGGTATTTATAAAAAATTCAATCTAATAGAGAATTAACTAAATTATTTTATAATCAGTTTGTTTTAGAGGTTTTTTTAACAAATCTGCAGGATATTTTGTTTTTTCAACCTCAATATAAAAATCATAGTTTTTTAACTCTTTATCTAAAATATCTTTATCAATATACCCAAATGCTAAGTTTTTTTTAAAATTAAATGAATAGTTTCCAGAGGTTGTTCTACCAATAATTTTATCTCCAAGATAAATTGGCTCATCATGAAGTAATAAAGGTTTACCCGGTTCACAATCTTTTAAGGTAAACATTGCAAATTTACTTTTTATCTTTGCTTGTTTAATTTTTTCCAATGAGTCTTTACCTATAAATTCTACATCTTTTTTTTTGCTAATTGTAAAAGATAATCCCGCTTGATATTGATTTTCCTCTGGTGAAATATCATGTCCCCAGTGCAAAAACCCACTTTCCATTCGCATAATATCCAACGCATGCATACCACAATTTGAAAGATTAAAATTTTTACCTTTATCAATAATCAATTCAAAAATATTTTTTGCATCTTTAAAATCAACATATAATTCGTATCCTAACTCACCTACATAAGATAATCTTTGGGCCCAAATATTCATACCTTCAATTGTGATGTTTTTTGCTGTACCAAATTTAAAGTTATCATTTTCAAAATTATCTTCAGATATTGTTTTTATCAACTCTCTACTTTTTGGACCAAATAATCCAAATACACATAAATCATCTGTAATATCTTTTAATTTGGTATCTTTAGAAAGATATTTTTTTATATGAAATTTATCTCTTTCTCTTGTTGCTGCAGAACTTATTATCCTAAAATGATTTTTCTCCATACAAACAACTGTTAAATCTGCCTCTATCCCTCCGTCAGGGTTAAGCATATGCGTATAGATACATTTGCCAGGTTCATTTTTAATATTGGCAGTACAAATTTTTTGTAGCTCTTTGTGTGCTTTGTCTGACTTTATTTCAAACTTAGAAAAAGGCGAAAGATCAAACAAACCAACATTTTTTATTGTATTATTGGTCTCATACTCTGCTGATGGATACCAGCTTTGATAATTGTAACTATATTCGTATTCAGGTTTTTCTCCATCTAAAGCAAACCACATTGGCCGCTCATATCCTCCAGAAACACCAAAACATGCACCAAAACTTTTTAAATTATCATGATGTGGAAGAGTTTTAATATTTCTAGAAGTTTTATGTTGTTTAAATGGCCAATGCATTCCGTATAGATCTCCTAATGTTTCTGTAATTCTCGGTTTAATAAAATTTATTTCTGAATGAAACTTTTGAAATCTTTTTATGTCGTAACTGAAAATATCCTCATTGATATGACCGCTCATCAACCATTCTGCAGTGACTTTACCAACACCTCCTCCACTTCCAATACCAATACTGTTTAACCCACAACATACAAAAAAGTTTTTTACCTCTGGGACCTCACCTAACAAAGTGTTTGTATCTGGGGTAAAAGATTCTGGGCCTGAGAAAAATTTTCTAATTCCAGCTTTTTCTAAAACTGGAAATCTTTTTATTGCAGATTCTAAATAAGGTTGAAAATGTTCAAAATTTTCTTGAAATTCACCGAATGAAAAATTTTCTGGGACTTTGTTTGTTTTATCCCACGCAGGAATTGAATTTCCTTCAAAAATTCCTAATAATATTTTCCCTGCATCCTCTTTTATATAAGTTCGATTATCAAAATCTCTAATAACAGGTAAAGTTTTTGACAGATTTTCTATTGGTTCTGTAATGATATAGAAGTGTTCTGCAGGATAAAGTGGGATGCTTACTCCAGCTTTTTCTCCAATTTGTCTCGACCACATACCTGAAGCTAAAACAATATATTCACAATCAATTCTTTGGCCATTAACTTTAACTCCTGAAATTTTTCCTTCTCTCGTTAAAATTTCTTCTACTGGTGATTTTTCAAAAATTTGTGCTCCATGCTTTCTAGCACCTTTAGCAAGCATGTGTGTTACCCCTGATGGATCTGCCGCTCCATCTCCTGGCATCAGGATTCCACCAATCACCTCGTCTGTATTTATGATTGGATAATCTTTTTTAACTTGATCTTTGTCTAAAATTCTTACATCAACATCATACAATTGAGCAGTTGTTGCTTGTCTTTTAAGTTCTTGCCATCTACCTTTATTTTGAGCTATTGATAGTGCACCATTCAACCTTAAACCTGCAGAATGATCTACTTCTTTCTCAAGTTCTTTATATAAATCTAAAGTATATTTTCTAATTTTAGTTATTGCAGCAGATGGACCTAATTGACTCACCAATCCAGCAGCGTGCCAAGTAGTTCCTGATGTAAGCTGATCTCTTTCCAAAAGAATTGTATCTTTCCAACCAAACTTTGCTAAATGATAAGCAACCGAACAACCAACTACACCACCACCAATAACAACAACTTTTGTATTTGCTGGTAATTTATTTTCCATTAAATTAATTCTTGATTGCTTCTCCTGGATCAACATATTGATGTCCAAATATATCAGCAACAGCTTTATAGGTTACATATCCTTTATGAACATTTAATCCAGCTAAAAAGTTTTTATCTTCACTTAAAGCTTTTTGATATCCTTTATTTGCTAGTCTTGCTAAATAAGGAAGAGTTGCCTGGTTTAATGCAAAGGTAGACGTTCTAGGAACACCACCAGGCATATTTGCGACACAGTAATGAACCACATCATCAACTATATATGTTGGATCACCATGTGTTGTTGGTTTGCTTGTCTCAACACAACCACCTTGATCAATTGCAACATCAACAATCACTGAGCCTCTTTTCATAAATTTTATCATTTCTTTAGTAACTAATTTTGGAGCTTCCGCTCCAGGTATCAAAACTCCTCCAACTAATAAATCTGCTTCAGCAACTAATTTATTCAAGTCTGTTTTATCACTTTGCTCTGGAATAATTTTATCTCCAAACATTTCAACAAGATGTTTTAATCTTGACTCAGACTTGTCAACTATATGAACTTTAGCTTGCATTCCTGTTGCAATTATTGCTGCATTCTCCCCTACTACTCCACCTCCAAGAATTAGTACGTTAGCTGGCTCACCTCCTGGTGCTCCTCCTAATAATATACCTCTACCTTTTTGATTTTTTTCTAAACAATGAGCTCCAGCTTGTACTGACATTCTCCCAGCAACTGCACTCATAGGAGCAAGTAATGGCAATCTTCCATTATCATCGGTTACTGTTTCATATGCGATATTAATACTTTTAGATTTTATCAATCCCTCGGTTAATTCCTTTGCAGCAGCTAAATGAAGATAAGTATATACGATTTGATTTTCTCTAATCATATCAACTTCTACTTTCTGAGGTTCTTTTACTTTAACTATTATTTCTGCATCATTAAAAATATCAGCTGCTGTATCTACTATTTTTGCTCCAGCCTTTATGTACTGGTCATTCTCAAAACCAGCTTCAAATCCACCATTGTTTTCAACCAATACTTCATGGCCCTCTGATACTAAAGTTTTTACGCTATCTGGAGTTAAACCAATTCTATTTTCTTGAGGTTTTATTTCCCTAGGTACGCCTATTTTCATGAACTCTCTTTATATATATTTGAATAAATAAAAACTAGTTTTTCTGATTTTTTTGGTAATTGGTAATACCTGTTCTTAATTTATCAATAATCTCATCAATGTGTTTTTCTTCACATATAAATTGTGGAGCAATAATTAAACAATCACCTGTAGCTTTAAAGTTAACTCCTGCTTCATAGCAAGACTTAAAGGTTTCCAAACCAGCTTTACCAGGTTTGGTATTTAATTTCATATCTATACCGCCCATCATTCCATAGCCTCTTATATTTTCTACAGCATCCAAGTCTTGGAGTGAGAAAAGTCCTTTTTGAAAATAAGGTGATAAATTTTTTGCTCTTTCAAAAATGTCCTCTTTTTCGAAAATATCTTGCACAGCTAAAGCTGCTGCTACTGCAACAGGAATACCTGAATAAGTATAACCATGAAATAATTCTACTGACCCCATTGGAGAAGCATCCATTACCGCATCATAAATTTCATCTTTACATGCTACGACACCCATTGGAACAACTCCGTTTGTAGTTGCTTTTGCCATTGTCATTAAGTCTGGTGTTACGCCAAATTCATGACTAGCAAATGCAGAACCAGTTCTACCCCATCCTGTAATAACTTCGTCAAAAATTAAAAGTATTCCGTGTTTATCGCAAATTTCTCTCAATCTTTGTAAATATCCTTTTGGTGGAACTAAAGTTCCAGTAGATCCTGCAATTGGTTCAACAATACATGCTGCAATATTTTCCGGACCAAAATTACTCGCAATTCTCTCTAAATCTTCGGCAAGGTCTCCACCTGTTTCTGGTTGTCCACTTACAAACTTATGTTCGGGTAAATGAGTATGTCTCATGTGTTGAACACCTGGCATTAATATACTTGCAAATGTTTTAACATTATTAATCATTCCACCAACAGAAACACATCCTATGTTCATTCCGTGGTAACCTCTCTCACGTCCAACAAATCTAAATCTATGTGCATTCCCTTTTGCTCTATGATAAGCAATTGCAATTTTAATTGCTGTTTCAACTGCAGTTGATCCACAAATAGTAAAAAACATTTTATTTAAATCACCTGGTGTATGTTTTGAAATTTTAGTTGCTAATTCAAATGATCCACCAAAACCTTGTTGGAATGGTTGGGCGTAATCTAAAGTTTCTAACTGCTTAGTAACAGCTTCTGTTATTTCTTTTCTTCCATGACCTAATGGATTACAAAATAAGCCTGAGCTTGCATCAATTTGTGTTTTTCCATGATGAGTTTTTAAATAAACTCCTTTTGCTTCAGTAATTAGCCTTGGGTTGGCTTTAAAATCTTTGTTGGATGTAAACGGCATCCAATGTTCATTTAATGAATTTGGAACTGAAGTTCTACTCTCTGAGCTCATAAATTACTTTCTATAAATTTTTTAATTTGTTTTTAAGTTTTAACTTTATGGCTTCTTTAGACTAAAATAAATAGATTAACTACCACATTATTGACACAACTAAGGATTGTATAAGTTTCTTTTTTTGTTTTACTTCAGTGCCAATTTGAATTTAAATATCGAGAATTTAATTAATTAAACATAGGGGAATAAATGAAAAAAATACTAAGTTTTATTCTAGGATCAATTTTTGCACTTAACCTATCAATTTCGGTTGCTAATTCAGCCGCAAATGAAGTTAGAGTTGCATACTTTCTAGAATGGCCAAGTCCAAATCTAGAGGACATGCAGAAGAAAAACTTTGCTAAAGCTCTCGGTGTCCCAGTTAAATGGACAAATTTCACAAACGGTGGAGCTATGACTGATGCAATGTTAGCAGGAGATATTGATATTTCTTACTCACAAGGGTTAGTACCTTTTATTAATGCTGTAAAATCTAATGCACCTATCAAATTAGTTGATATTGCTATGGAATACGGAATGGGTGGAACTACATGTGTTACATCTAACGCTTCTGGAATTACAAAAGCAAACGCTACTGAATTAGAAGGTAAAAAAGTTGCTGTTCCATTAGGAACAATGGCTGAGTACGTTTTTGATGAAAGTATGAAAGTTGTTGGTGCTGACAGAGGTAAAATGGACATTATTCAAATGGACCCTGAAGAAGGTGCTGCTGCATTAGTAAGTGGCGATGTTGTAATGGCATGTTTATTTGGTGGTAACTCTATTAAAGCAGCAACTGCAGTTGGATCAAGACTTTTAACTGTAGATGAAGCTAGAGCAGCTGGTATCTTGGGTATAGATATAACATCTGTTACAGATAAGTTCATGAAAGAAAACCCAGGTATGTTGAGAACTTTCATCGAGGTAACTCATGAAGCTAATGCTAGATACAAAGCTGGTAAAGCTGACTTGAACGCAATGTCTAAAGCTTCAGAAATGAAAGTTTCAGATATGAAAGATACTTTGAGTGGATTTAAATTCTTAACTCCAGAAGAAACAAAACAATCTATGACAAGTGGAAACCTAGATGCATTCTTAAAAGGAATGGGGACTCCGGGTGGAAACGTAGATACAAGTTTCTTACCTTTATAATTTTAAGGGTTTAAAATTTTAAATAGGCACTGATTTTATAATTGGTGCCTATTTTTTTTACAAAATTTCTAATATAAAGAATTTATGAGCGATCTAGTTTCTCAAAATTTAAATATGATTTTTAAAACTCCAAAAGGGGAAACCGTTCATGCATTAAAAGACGTAAGTTTTACTCTTAAAAAAGGAGAATTGCTTACAGTTCTTGGTCCCTCTGGCTGTGGAAAAACAACTTTACTTAATATTACTGCTGGATTTTTAAGACCAACATCAGGAAAAATTACTCTTAATAATAATGAAATTGATGGACCTGGCGTTGAAAGAGGCATGGTATTTCAACAAGGTGCTTTGTTTGAATGGTTGACAGTTGCTGAAAATGTAAATTTTGGACTTAGAATGAAAAAAGAAGATCCTGAAGTTACAGCAAAAAAAGTTGATGAATGGTTAGATATAGTTGGGCTTAAAGGTTTTGGCAATACACCTACATATCAATTATCTGGTGGTATGCAGCAAAGAGTTGCCCTTGCTAGATGTCTAATCAATGATCCTGACTTAATTTTAATGGATGAGCCATTAGGTGCATTAGATGCATTAACTAGAGAAAAGATGCAGTCTTTAGTGTTAAAGATTTGGAAAGAAACAGGAAAAACCATTATCTTAATTACTCACTCTGTTGAAGAAGCATTGTTGCTTGGAGAAAGATTATATGTGATGGCACCCAGACCAGGAAGAATTCATAAAGAGTACAATCTTCCATTTGCAGAAATGGGTCTTACACAAGACTTAAGAGAAATAAAAAAGAATAAGGAATTCTCTTCTACAAGAGAAGAAATCTTATCAATGATTTGGAATATGGAAGAGGAAATTATGGGGAAAGAAAATTAAATGTTAACCCAATTTATAACCATCTTAATATTTGTTGCTGTAATAGGATGTATTCTTTATGGAAGAAGATTAATTAGAACTGAAAAAGTTGATGCAGTTTTTGGTAATCCAGAAAGAGCTAAAGGTGGAACACACTGGGTAATTGTCGGTAGTAGTGCCATCCTAATGCTATGGCTTTATTATTCATGGGATATAGCAAAAGGTTTTTATCCAAAATCAGCAAATGAATTATGCCAAGTAGCTAAAATTAATGAGTCGTTATTAGGTTTAAAATATCAGTTCCCTATTGAAGAAAGAGAATTCAAAAGTACATCAATTATTAAAATTGAAAATAAAAATCTTGTAAAAATTGCAAATGAAATAAAAGAATCTCCAGATCTGAATGATCAACAAAAAACAATCCTTGTAAGTTATATTGATAGAACTTCTAAATTAATTCCATTTTTAACAAGTCAAGAGCTAATGGAAATGGATACCAAAATTAAACTTAAGGAACTGACAGAAGAAATAAAAATTCTAAGTTCTAATTTCCAAAAGAAAGATTATCCCTTTGAGACAAGTGCTGAAAAAACTGAAAGACAAAAACTTATTGATGAACAAGGTGGCTGGGGAATTACAACTATAGACTCCGGAACAGGTACAATTGAAAATACTATTGAGATACCAACTGCACCTCAAACTAATAAAGGTTTAAAATTTCATGCAGCTGCAACAGAACTAAAAAAAATTGACGACAAATTTTTTAAATTAAAAAACCATAACCCACAGTTCAAAAGTGCAATCAAACAACTTAAAGATGATATTAAAGCTTACAGAAAAGGATTAGATGATAGTGAAGAAATAGCATCTGACTATGCAAAAAATATTGTTAAAATTGCAAGAAGAATAGAGTTTGCAAGCATCTATCCTCCTAATGCATTAAATGAAATGCAAGCAGCAATAATAGAGTTTGATGAGTTACAAAATAAAGAGCAAGGTGGATTAAGATTAATTGATACTCTTCTTTTTCCAGCAGGAACAATTGTAGCAAGTGGACCAACATGTTCTGAACAAGGTTCAGGTAGATGGCTACCTAAACCATCAGATACATTTAATAAGTTTGTATTGATGTCTAAACCAAGTGTTGGATACAAAAATATTCCTCTTTTATGGATTGAGATGGTTGATGTGAGTAAAATGATTGGGTTTATTTTACCCGATTGGATTGCAGATATGTTGCCTGGTGAATATCCAGTGCATACAAAAGATGGAATTGTAAAAGAAAACTTTAAAAGTAACGTTTTAAAAGTTGTTACTGGTGACTTTAAATTATTTAAAGTGCCTGTTCCATATGGACACATATGGGACTCATTCTTAAGGGTATTTTTAGGTTTAGTTTTTGGAATTCTTATTGGGGTGCCATTAGGATTATTTATGGGTCTAAATCGATTTGCTAAAGGCTTCTTTGATCCTTTAATCGAATTATACAGACCTGTTCCACCGTTAGCTTGGGCGCCATTGATTATTTCAGTTCTTGGAATAGATAATACTGGTAAAATATTTTTATTATTCATGGTCTCACTTTCAATTATGATTATTTCTGCAAGAGCTGGTGCATCAGGAACACAGCTTTCAAAAATACATGCTGCACACTCCTTAGGAGCTACTAAAAAACAAATTTTAAGATATGTGATTTTTCCAAATTCACTTCCTGAAATTCTTACAGGAATTAGAGTTGCTGTTGGTATGTGCTGGGGAACACTTGTTGCTGCAGAATTTCTAGCAGGTACAACTGGTATTGGTTTTGTAGAAAATGTTGCAAAAAAATACTTTCAGTATGAAGTTATTTGGATAACAATTTTCATAATGGGTATGTTGGGTCTTTTATTTGACATATCTTTAAGAAAAATAATAGATAAAACTATTCCTTGGAGAGGCAAAGGTTAAGAGGAAACGTTATTTAAGGAACTAAACCTTTTTTATAAAACCAATGGCAGCACCAATGGTAGTCAAAAACCCAGCTAACGGTAGGATAGCAACTGCGTATTTTTTGGGCATATAATTTGGTTTGAACTCAATACCTTGCATACTAATTTCAAGATACCACATTTCCCAATACTTACCACGCATACCCTCTACTAGTTCAATTCCATAAATAATTAAGACTACGCCAATTATCATAATCATAATTTTCCAAAACTGACGTATGTATAATGAAAGTCGCTCTGGTAACTTTTCATAAATTAAATTTAAAGCTACATGTTCATTATCTCTTGCTGTTAAAGAAAGTGCTATAAACATCAGCCAAATATTACTTAATACTGTTAACAAATCTCCCCAAACAGGAGGATTATTAAAAACATATCGCATTGTAACATTGTAAAGAGTAAACCCTACCATAGCAGCCAACAGGAGTGAGCACATAGCTTCCAACGTACGATGAATAAAACGGTCAATACTGTTTAAAAATTTTATCATTAATTACTCAATAAATTTGGAAGAAACATTGTTAGTTCTGGAACAATTAATATAAAAAATAAAAGTAAAAAAAGACCAACAAGATAAGGAATTAAAGCAATAGCTACTTTTTCTAAACGAACTTGTGCTATAGTTGCAGATGTAAAGTACGCAACTCCAACTGGTGGTGTAACTGATCCGATCAAAAATCCTACTATTACAACCATAGCTGCTTGCACTTCAGGAAAGCCTGCTTGAGACATAACATTTACAAGCACTGGACCAACAATGATAATGTTAACTGCTGAGTCCATTACCGTTCCAAGAAGAAAAATAAATAATATTAAAGCTAAAATAAATAATATTGGAGAATCCGCTAAGCCTAAAAGCCAAGCTTCAAGATCACCAATTGCTCCGAGAGAAGTAAGTAACCAACTAAAGGGTCCTGAAGCAGCAATTATAATAAAAACCATTGCTGAATTACGAAATGCTCGTCGGAAAGCTCCTGTACAATCTTTCCATTTGATAGTTCGATAAACAAATACACCTGTAAACAATGCAACTAAAGCAGTGATGGCTCCTGCCTCAACAACGGATGCGACACCTCCCATTACTGAACCCACTAAAACTAAAGGTATTAAAAGAGCAAATGAAGAACGATATAATTCTTTACCAGCTCGACGTACTGAGAATGGTTCATCGCTACGCTCAAAATTATATTTAACTGCAAAGTAATGGTTGATTACCATTATCACAACACCAATCAAAATCCCTGGTATAATTCCAGCTGCAAATAATGCTGCAATCGAAATCTCAGTTGCATTAGCAAGAACAATCATCATGATGCTAGGTGGAATAATTCCTCCTATAGTGGAACTTACTCCTGTAACAGCAGCTGAAAATGCAGCGGGATAACCTGCTTTTTTCATTGCTGGTAAAACTAATGCTCCGACTGTTGCGGTATCTGCAACAACAGAACCATTCATGCCAGCAAAAAACATACTCACCAAAACATTAACTTGAGCTAACCCTCCTCGTATACGTCCAATTAATGCCCTGCTCAAAGCAACTAAACGGTCAGTGATTGTTGCACTTGTCATTAATTCACCTGTTAACATAAAAAATGCAATGGCAGTCAATGGGACTGAGTCTATAGCGGTAAACATTTGACTGGGAATTAAAACAAGAGGAACAGCATCTGTTAATAGAATATAAACAAATGGTATCAGTATTAGTATAAATCCAATGGGAGCTCCTAATAGAATTAGAAAAAGGAGTACCACGAGTAAAATAATACTTTCCATAAATATTAATAAGTTATGATTTTTTTTTGGTAAAGACCATCTAATTCTAAAATAGAACTAAATGGTCTTTACATAGTTTTCTTTGAAGATTTATAAAGCTCCAGCTTTCTCTAACTGAGCTACAAATCCATCCATACCTTGTTCTAGAAGTACTCTTTTAGCTACTTCTGGTTCAAAAGTACCCTTAGCGTCTAACCAAGCACCAATTGCACCTGCTCTCCACTTAGTCATTTCCGCTTCTGTTGGTACATACCACTCTTTAGCGGATGCTTTAATTGCATCTTCACCATTTTTAATCCAAGCGTTATCCAACTCGTTTACTTTTTCTCCATAAGCATCAGCTGCTTCGTGTAACCATTTTCTTTGTTGGTCAGACAATGCATTGTACTGTTTAGCATCCATCGCTAAAATATTTCCAGACCACATTCCTCCGATCTCAGTGAAATATTTTGCAACTTCATGAAGTTTTGCTACATGCTGCCATGGACTAGCAACATACTGACCTTCAACAACACCTGATTGAAGACCTTGATATAATTGACTCCAGTCATAAGGTGTTGGTGTTGCGCCCCAATTTTTAACTAGCATGAACTCAACTGGACTTTTAGTAGTTCTCCACTTAAGTCCTTTCATATCATCTGGTTCATGGACAGGTTTAGTTGCATTTCCAAGCTGTCTAAATCCTCCACTTGAATATACAGAAAGACAAATGTGGCCGGCATTCTCAAGAGCTAGTTTACACTGTCTTTCAGCTAACCATTCATCAGAAATTCTTTTAGCATCCTCTAGTGATTTGAAAATAAAAGGCAAATCGAAGATTGCTAATTCAGGACCAAAGTTACCATAGTTTGCGGTAGAACTAGTCCATAAAGCTATAAGTCCTTGGTTAGCTTGCTCACCACATTTTTGCTCTGCACATAAGCTTCTTTGATAATGTGGCTCAATTTTCATCTTACCACCAGATGCTTTCTCCATAGCTGGTATTAAAGCCTGATCTATTGCGTCACCAATTGGCATACCCAATCTACCAGTAGTTCCAAGCTTAAGAGTTATTTCTGCATAAGCAGCTTGTGCAAAGAAAATAATTGCAACCACTTTAATAAATGTCTTGCTAATTGTTTTAATAAACATTTTATTTCTCTCCTCTTAGTTAGTTTAAAGTATCAATTTAAATTAATTAAAGCCTAATTAAGTTTCCAATGCAAGTACACACAAAAAAAAACTTCTCTAATCAAAATGAGATTGCAATTAAAAGTTGTATTAATAATTTGATAGTTAATATATTTATTTTAGTCTCAAGTTATCTTAGACTAAATTTAGAAATAAAATAAATACAATTTATAGGAAAAATTTTATGAGTTCAGGTAACAAATATAAATTAATAGCCAGTAAACTTAAATTTGAAGGAAGAGCATTTATCAACGGCAAATATGTAAATGCTATTGATGGTAAAAAATTTGAAACAATAAATCCCGCAACTGGTAAAAAGCTTTGCACTGTTGCAAAATGTAATCACAAAGATGTTGATTTAGCAGTTAAAGTTTCAAGAAAAGCTTTTAATAGTGGAGTTTGGTCTAAAAGTTCTCCTGAACATAGAAAAGAAGTCTTATTAAAATTTGCTGAATTACTAAGAAAACATGGTGAAGAAAATTCAGTTTTAGAAAGCGTTGATACAGGCAAACTTATAACAGATTGTATTAATGAAGTTGCAAATGATGCCCCAATGCACTTTCAGTGGTATGGAGAGTTAATTGATAAAGTATTTGGAAAAGTTGGTCCAACAGAACCTTCCATTACTAGTTTAATTGTTAAAGAACCAATTGGAGTTGTTGCTGGAATTGTTCCTTGGAACTTTCCTTTAATGATGGCGGTATGGAAAATGGCACCAGCTCTTGCAGCAGGCTGTTCCGTAATAATTAAACCAGCAGAAGACACACCTCTTACTGCAATAAGAGTTGCTCAAATTGGAAAAGAGGCTGGGATACCAGATGGAGTTTTAAATGTACTTCCAGGTTATGGTGATGTTGGCGAAGCTTTAGGTCGACACAAAGATGTTGATGCAGTTTCGTTTACAGGTTCAACTGAAGTAGGTGGTTATTTTTTAAAATATGCAAGTGAAAGTAATTTAAAACCTGTTGCATTAGAGATGGGAGGAAAAAGTCCATTTATAGTTTTAGAAGATGCCAAAATTAATGATGATTTGATTGATAATGCTATGAATTCTGCATTTTGGAATGGAGGTCAGAACTGTTCAGCAAATATGAGACAGATAATTCATAAAAAAGTTAAAGATGAATTTTTAGATAAAATTATTAAAAAAGTTAAAAAATTAAAAGTTGGAGATCCATTAGATCTTAAATCAAGCATGGGATCTATGATTTCAAAAGGACATTTGCAAACTGTTGATGGATATATCCAAACAGGAATAGATGAAGGAGCAAAACTTTTATCTGGAGGTGTTTCAGATAGTAAGCAAAAAGGTTTTTATGCAAAACCAACTTTATTTGATGGATTAAAAGAAAATATGACCATCGCTCAGGAAGAAATATTTGGACCAGTACTTGGTGTATTAACGGTGAAAAATGATGAAGAAGCTTTAAAAATTGCTAGTAATTCTAAATATGGATTACATGCAAGTGTATTTACTCAAGATATAAATAGAGCGTTTCATTTAGCTAAAAGCTTACCTTGTGGAACTGTGTCAGTGAATACATTTTCTGAAGGAGATATTAAAACTCCTTTTGGGGGATATAAACAATCAGGTTCTCTAAGTAGAGATCAAGGTACTGAAGCTTTAAATTCATTTCTACAAACAAAAACAATCTGGATAAGTCATAATTAATTGATGATCAAACCATACAAGATAAGTGTACCTAAAAGTACACTCAATAATATATATAAAAAAGTAAAAGCCTATCCATGGAAGATGATGCAAAATGTTAATGGATGGGAATATGGGACTAATTATAATTTTCTAAAAAAAATATCTCAATATTGGATTTCAAAATATAATTGGAAGAAGTTTGAGAATAAAATTAACTCATTTAAGAACTACAAGACTAATGTTGAAGGAGTAAATTTGCATTTTATCATTGAAAAAAGTAAAAATCCTAAATCAAGACCGTTGTTACTGTTACATGGTTGGCCAGGTAGTGTAATTGAGTTTTTTGATATCATTCCAAGGCTTGCTCATCCTGAAAAATTTGGTGGAAAAATTGAAGATGGTTTTGATGTCATTGTGCCCTCTTTACCAGGATTTGGTTTTTCAACACCAATTAAAAAAGCTTTAGGTCCTAGAAAGATTGGAAGAATATTAAATAAATTTATGATCAAAAATTTAGGTCATAAAAATTATATTGTACAAGGTGGAGATTGGGGAGCAACTATTGCAGCTTGGATTGGTCTTGATAGCGCAAAATATTGTAAAGGTATTCATATTAATTGCTTACCAATTAGACATCCAAAAGGACCAAAAAATAATAAAGAAAAAAAATGGGAAAAAAAATTTAATTTTGATCAAATAATGCAGGAAGGATACAGGACTCAACAAGCTACAAAACCTCAAAGTTTATCTTATGCAATGATAGACAGTCCAGTAGGAACTGCAGCATGGATATTAGAAAAATTTCACGGTTGGTCTCACTTAAACAAGGGCGGGATAGAAAAAACATTTTCAAAAGATGAACTAATTTCAAATATAATGATATATGTAATTACAAACAGTTTTAACACTGCTGCTTGGATATATTTTGGAAGAAGAAAGGAAGGTGGTCGATCTTTTCCTAAAAATTTTAAAAAAATAAAAGTCCCAACGGCAATAGCAGAATTCCCAAAAGAAATGCTTGAGTGGCCTCCTAAATCATACGTTAACAGAATTTTTAACATAAAAAGATGGAAAAAATTTTCAAGAGGTGGTCATTTTGCGGCTTTAGAGGTTCCAAATTTATTAATAAATGATATTAAGAATTTTTTTAATAAAGATATAAAGATATTCAAATAAGTGAAAACACGACTGTTAAAAAAACAAATCATAAAGATTTTTCAAAAATATGGCTTAAGTAAAGATCATGCTTTAATTTCTGCTAATGCATTAATTAACGCTGAACTAGTTGGTGCATATGGACATGGTTTATCAAGACTTAAAATGTACTGTGATAGAATTTCAAAAAAAGTAATTAATCCAAAACCAAAAATTAAAATTAAAAAAATATCTTCATCCATTTCACATATAGATGCAAAAAATAGTATTGGTTTTGTTGCTGCAGATCTAGGAATTAAAACTTCAATTAATCATGCACAAAAAACTGGTATTGGAATGGTAGCTGTTAAAAACAGTGGTCACTATGGTTTATCTGGTTATTACGCAGAACAAGCAGTAAAGAAAAATTTAATTACAATGATATATACAAATGCTCCCCCAGCAGTTGCTCCTCATGGTGCATTAAAAACTTTATTTGGAACTAATCCAATTTGTTTTGGATCTCCTACTGGTTCCAAAATTCCTTTTATTTTGGATACATCAATTTCAATGATCAATAGAGGAAAAATTAGAGTTGCAGCAAGAAATAGTCAATCAATTCCAGAAGGTGTTGCACTAGATAAATTTGGCAAACCAACTACAGATGCAAAAAAAGCTTTAGCTGGAGTTCAGTTACCAATTGCAGGTTTTAGAGGTTCGGGACTTGCTTGGATGGTAGATATATTAAGTGGAGTTTTAACTGGAGGAAATCACGCAGGAAGAGTTAAAGATCCATTTGATGATTTTTCAGGTCCACAAAATATTGGACATTTATTTATAACTTTTAAAGCAAATTTATTTCAAAAAAATTATAACCAACGAATTAAAGATAATATTAAAACAATTAAAAAACTTCCTAAGATCAAAGGGGTTAAAGAAATAATGTATCCAGGCCAAAATAAATTTAACCGGTATAAAAATAACTCAAAAAAAGAAATTTCTATACCGGATATAATTAAGAAAGATTTGGAAAACCTAATAAGTTAACATCGTTAGAGCACCCAAAGAAACGATAACAGATGATAAAATTATTGTTCGTTTAACTTTTTCCTTCTTTTTTTCTTCTAGAAGTCTTTGCTTTAGAACATCCACGTTTACTCTTCTCGGAGCTACAACATATTGAGAGGGGGTCTCTACAATCTCGGATGTTCTATTAAAGCTTTCTGTACTCATTAACTCAAATAAACATGTATAAGATTGTATTTGAATAGTTGAGTTGTCCAAAATGGGTTGACTCATTATTTAATATTGTTCATATTGGGTTTTTTTAAAAAACATGAGTACTCTACCTAGTATATCTGAGCACATTGATGAGAAGATAATTAATAAAGCAATTCAAGATAACTTTGCCGCACTAGCGCCCTCTTATTTTACTTTAACAAGTAATTGGTTTGTTCGAGCCTATGATCATTGGAAAGACATAGATAAATTTGTCATCATTATATATTTAATACATCAAAATCTTATATATTTTAGGCAAAATGGCGTAAAAATTGACTACGAAACATTTTACGAAAAAAAATCAATTGAAATTGATAAAATTAATATTTCAGACATCTCCAAAGACCTAGGAGTTCCAAAAGAAAGTATTAGAAGAAAAGTTTTAGAATTAGAAAAACAAAAAGTAATTGTAAGAAATGGTAAGAAAATTCTTGTTGTGAGAGATACCTTTTACTCATCTAAAGCAGTGGAAACTCTTACAGAGGTTGCAACTATATTACATGTATTTAGTAAAATTTTAAAAAAAGAAAAACTAGTAAATGAAGTTTATTCTATTAAAGAAATAATTACAGCTATCAAAGAAAATTTTTCCTACTGCATGTATCAGTTTAATAAATTTTGGTTTATTTATATTAATAGATGGAGAGAAGAGATAAAAGATTTAGAAACCTTGGGTATTGGTATGGTTGTAATAATAAACGCAGTAAAAAATAAAGATTTTCTTCCAAAAAAAAATATACGTTCATACCATAAACAACTTATGGGTTCTGATAGTAGAGGTGTAAATGCAATGTCAATTTCTGAGATAACTGGTATTCCAAGACCTACCGTTGTTAGAAAACTAAAATATTTAATTGATAAAAAATATCTTAATATAAATGAAAAAAAATTAATTACATTCAATGCTAAAGATAGTGCTTTTATAACAACTAAGGGAATGGTTAATAAAAATATGATTAGCTTAAGCCATTTTATTTATAAAGTTTTTAATCATGTAAGGATAATAAATTCTTAATTAGACCTTCTTAAAATATAAATAAAAATAAATCCTGTTATATACATGATTAGTGCATAAGCAGCTGTTGGTATTGCATATACTATATCCGTACCAAATATTTGTGTAGAAACAAATATTGCTAAAGTACCATTTTGTAAACCACATTCTAAAGCAATACACCTCATTTGTTTAATTCCTGAGGAAAAAGCTTTTGCGATGTAGTACGCAATAACCATCATAGATATATTTAATATTAAAGTAATTAAACCAGCTTGCATTATAAAGCTAATTAAATTTTCTTTTTCTTCATAAAACGCTGCAATAAAGAAAATTACAAACAATACAATATTTAATTTATTAAAAATTCCAACTTTAGAAGCTATAAAATTTTCAGCAAATTTTCTGATGATCATTCCTAAAATTACAGGCACCGTTACAACTAAAAACATTTTTAGCGCTATTCCTGTAATTGAGATATTTTTTGAAATTTCTGTTATTTCAAGGAAATCTGCAGATGTAAAAATTATCAACGGAACTGTAATTATGCTTAATAGACTAATTACAGCAGTTAAAGATATTGACAATGCAACATCTCCATCCGCAAATTTTGTCATAATATTAGAAGTTACTCCACCTGGAGCTGCAGCTATGATCATAACCCCTATTGCTATTTCTGGTGGTGCTTTAAAAATTAGAATTAATATGTAAGCTATAATTGGAAGAATTATTAATTGGGAAATAAAACCGACAATAAAATCCTTTGGTGTTTTTACTACTCTGCCAAAATCTTCGAGTTTTAATCCTAGACCTAAGCCTAACATTATTAAAGCCAAAATAATTGGCGCTATTTTAGTTACAACCTCCAAAGTCTCCCCCTCTCTCAATACTGAGATTATAACTTTTTACATGATTTGTTTAGATGGTTTTTTTCTATATACATGTTGAGTTTTTTGACTTATTTAGTTTTTTGACTTATTTAAAGTAAATGCTTTCGAACAAAGAAATTGTCTGTCCAAACAACTTATTAGATTTAGCTCATAAAAAGAAAGGAGTTAAAGTTGCAGTTGTAAATGCTGGTAAACCACTGCCCATGTTATCAGTTCAAGACGCAGTTAAAGAAAATTTAATTGAACCAATATTTATAGGTCATGAAGTAGAAATTCAAAAATGTGCAGAAGATATCAAATGGGATATTTCTAAATATGAGCTTATCCATGAACCTGTAGAAAATGATACCGCTAAAATTGCAGCCAAATTAGCAAGCAAAGGTAAAGTGCAAATAATAGTTAAAGGTCACATTCATACTGATGTACTTATGAAAGAAGTGCTAAAACGTGAATATAATTTGTTAGGAAAAACAAGGTTAAGCCATATCTGGCATATGACTATCGGTAAAGATGATAAACCATTAACTATTACAGATGGTGCATTAAATGTTTTACCAAATGTTAAAACAAAAATGCATATTCTTAAGAATGTTGTTAATTTTTCAAACAGAATAGGAATAGAGAGACCAAAAGTATCCGTACTTTCTGCAACTGAAGAAGTTTTAGAAAGTGTACCAAGTTCCATTGAGGCTGCAGAAATTACAAAGTTAGCAAAAGAAGAAAATTTAAATGCTGACGTATTTGGCCCTTTAGCATTCGATAATAGTATTTCAAAAAAATCAGCAGCAATAAAAGGAATTAAAAATTTAGTTGCTGGTGAAGCAGATGTATTGTTAGTACCAAATGTTGAAGCTGGAAATGCTTTGGTAAAAATGCTTATTTATTTTTGTGGTGCATGTGCCGCAGGCGTAGTGATAGGAGGAAAAGTACCTGTTGTAATAACAAGTAGATCAGATGAGGCTCAAGCAAGATTGGCCTCTATAGCTGCAGCTGTAGTTACATTAGATTAAACTTCTGTTGAATTAGAATAAATAATATCATAAACATTTATTAAAAAAAAAAGGAAATCATGACAATCACATATATTAAAAAAGCAGATAAAACAGCATTTACTGGGGAAGACGAAACTAGAAATAAAGTTAATACAATTTTAAAAGATTTAGAGAAGACAAGAGAAGATGGTATTAAAGAGGTTCTTAAAAAATTTGATAATTATGAAGGTGACATAATAGTAAGTAAAGATAAAATTGAGCAAATTACAAAATCATTGGATCAAAAAATTAAAGATGATATAAAATTTTCTTACGACAGAGTTAGAAAGTTTGCCGAACATCAATTAGAAAATTTAGGAAAAGACTCTGAGGTTGAGCTTTCACCTGGATTAATTGCTGGACAAAAGTTAATTCCAGTGAATACCGCAGGGTGTTATGTTCCTGGTGGAAGGTATAATAACATAGCCTCAGCAATTATGAGTGTTACAACTGCAAAAGTTGCTGGAGTTAAAAATATAATTGTAACAAGTCCCCCTAAGGATGAGAATGGTGCAAATCCAATAATAATTTATACAGCTAATTTATGTGGAGCAGATGTGATAATGAACATAGGAGGAATTGGTGCAATAGCTGCTTTAGCGTATGGTTGTTTTGAAAATCCACCAGTGGATATGATAGTAGGACCAGGAAATAAATTTGTTGCTGAGTCTAAAAGAATTCTTTATGGAAAAGTAGGAATTGATTTATTTGCTGGTCCAACTGAAATTGGAATAATAGCAGATAAAACCGCTGATAAGGAAATCATAGCATATGATTTAGTTGGACAAGCCGAGCATGGACCAGATTCTCCAGCGTGGCTTTATACTACTGACAAAGAACTTTGCGATTATGTAATGAAAAGAGTTCCTGAAATTATTAATGAATTGCCTGAGCATAACAGAAATAATGCTGATGCTGCGTGGAGAGATTATGGAGAAGTTATTTTGTGCGATACAAAAGAGGAAATGATTAAGGTTAGTGATGAATATGCACCTGAGCATCTAGAAGTTCAGGCTGAGAATTTAGATTGGTATTTAAATACTTTAAAAAATTATGGATCTCTATTCTTGGGAGAAGAGACTACTGTTGCTTATGGTGATAAATGTAGTGGACCCAATCATATATTGCCTACAAAAGGTGCAGGTAAATATACTGGTGGACTATATGTTGGAAAATTTATTAAAACCGTCACATACCAAAAGATGAACGAGGAATCTAATAAAGAAGTTGGTGCCGCTGCAGCGAGAATATCTAGATACGAAGGAATGGAAGCACACGCTAGGACTGGCGATGTAAGATTAAGAAAATATGGATTTTCAAACTAATAATTAAATAGGATTAAAATATGAAAAAATTTGATGAACTAATGAGCGTAGGAAATGAAATTGAGAATATTACTGCAGAAGAAGCTAAAGAAAAATTGAACGACCCTAACGTTCAATTTATTGATGTAAGAAATAAAGAGGGTTTTTCAAAAGGAACTATAGGAAATGCTGTTCACATGGATAGAGGTTTGCTTGAGTTTTATTTAGCTGAGGGTAGTCCCTTAGAAAATGATATATTCAAAAATAACCCAGATAAAGAGTTTGTTGTTTTTTGTGGACTTGGTGGACAAGGAACTTTAGCTACCAAAACAATGAAAGATATGGGTGTAAAGAACGTAAAGAATATTACTGGTGGAATGTCTGAATGGGAAAAGATTAAAGAATAATTTTTATTGATCTAGAATTTTTTCACCATCTTGTTTCTGATCTTTATTTCTCTTGCTATTAATTAATTCTTTTCTTTTTCTTAGATTAATTATATCTGCAAAAGAATGATTCACATCTCTGTGTCCAGCTTCATCATCTCTTATCACTCTGACAACATCTTTGAGTGTAGCATGTAATGGTAAGTTCCAATAATTTATTGCAATTTCGGGAGCAGGTTGATCTGGAATAGCTCCACTTTCAAGTTCATTTAAATACTCGGTATAACTAATAACCGCTTCTTCTTCAAAGTATCCAACTATTCTATGAGCAGTTCTCTGAGATGCTAGGTATATTATTCCATAAGTAATAATAAATATGAATTGAGCGATCATAATTATAAATCTCTCAATTGCTGTTGGCTTTGCAATATGAATAAAAGTCATCAAATGCATCCTCTCATTTTCAGCTTCATCTAATAATATTTTAATCCATCCCCTATCATCTTCAATTTTTCTTAGTGATTTTAAATGAACAAGCATTCCTGCAACCATACCTGGAACTGCAGCTATTGTTTCTAAAACAACAGCTCTATGACCATACCTTTTCTTAAAAAAAGTATCAGCTAAAAGCCTTAAAAATTTTGTGAACAATAAAGCAACCTTGTCACTTAAATTTTTAGGCTCAAAATGTTTATTTAGATCACTCATATAAATATAGATAACTACCATGTAGAAAATTACTATGCGCTAAAATTGTATCTAAAAAAGCTTAATTTTACTTGCTAAGATTTAATTCTTTTTCCATTTTCATCAAAAAGAAAAATGTCCTTGGAGTTAAAACCTACTATATTTTCTATTTTATTTTGGCTAGAAATTTTTGCGCTAATCTCGTGATTATCTATTTTAATATAAGCAATTTTTTCATTACCTAAGTTTTCAACAAGATCAATTTTTGGCTCAAACTTAAATTCACTTTCTTTAGATACATTAAAATGTTCTGGTCTGATTCCAATTAAATAATTTTTTTTCTCTAATTTTATACTAGGTATTATTACCTTGTTATCTAAAAACTGAATTTGATTACTTGATAAAATATTTTTACTTGATACCTCTAAAATATTCATTTTTGGTGTCCCAATAAATTGGGCAACAAAAACATTTGCTGGATCATTGTATATTTCCTCGGGGGAACCAACTTGCTCTATATTTCCATGGTTTAAAATAACAATTCTATCAGCTAAAGTCATTGCCTCTACTTGATCATGAGTTACATAAATCATATTAGTTTTGATTTGTTTATGTAATTTTGAAATTTCAACCCTCATTTCTGCTCGTAAAGCAGCATCCAAGTTTGAAAGTGGCTCATCAAACAAAAATATTTTAGGATTCCTGGTAATAGCTCTACCAATTGCAACTCTTTGTCTTTGTCCACCTGATAATTGTTTTGGTTTTCTTTCTAATAATTCCTCGATCTTCAAAATTTTTGCTGCCTGCATTACTTTAGTTTCTATTTCATCTTTAGATTTTTTTTCAATTTTTAAACCAAAAGACATATTTTCGTATACATTCATATGAGGATATAACGCGTATGATTGGAAGACCATTGCTGTTTGTCTTTTAGATGGGTGAAGTGTATTAATTAATTGATCATTAATGTAAATATCACCTTCATCAATTTTTTCTAAACCAGCTATCATTCTTAGCAATGTTGATTTTCCGCAACCAGATGGTCCAACAAGAACTAAAAATTCATCCTCTTTGCCTTGAAGATTAAAATTACTTATAATTTTATTTGAGCCAAAAGATTTATGAACGTTTGAGAATTTTATATTGGCCATAAATTATTTTATTAACTCGAACACATCTATGTCAATTTGTTTTAGTATATGAATTATATCAATTGGTACCCAGTTTTCTCTTATCTTTCCCTCATCATGATGATAAAAATCCATTACTCTCATTGTTACATTTTGATTATTAGATTTATATCCCAACCAATGATCTGATCCATAAACTGCTTGTATGCTATTCCAACCGGCCGTTAATGAAAATTTTCCATCTCCTAATTCACAATAATGTCCTAGTTTCCAATAATTTCTCTCTTTGAATGTTTTTCTAAAAGGCATTTGGTGGTTCTCTATAAAACCTTCTAAAGATCTTGCTGTACCAATTGCACTTGGACCATACCAAATCATTTTATCATGCCAGTAATCAGATTGTGGATGATTTTTTAATTTATCTCTTAGATCTTCATCTGTTTTAGCTTCGAGTTCTGGTTTTATATTTAAACTTCTCTGCATTACTAATGATTGCTCTAAACTAGCTTGGGAAATTTCAAAATTTTTTTCAAAAAAATTAACACCATCTCTATTAATAGGGTGAAGCCAGTTACCTTCTGCGCCTCGAGATGTATTTAATGGATATTGTCCTGTTTGCAACATTAGATCTAAAAGATCAATTAAAATATGGCTTTCAATAATTTTATTATTTTTAAGTTCATGAATTTCACAACATTTAAGATTTATCATTTTATTATTTGGAGATATGCCAAGCCATGATTGTTTAAAAGTACCAGATAAAGTAGATATAGAGCCAACCTGAACTTTATCTCTGAATGTTCCTCCTATTACAATTTGTTCTCTTCTCTCTATATCTGGAAAAGAATTAAATAAAGGTTCCCAAAATTTTCTTTTAAATTCGCCTAAGCCAGAAAATTCATTTAGTGGGTAAAAACAATTAACTTTAATATCTTTAGAAAATGAATTTTCTAAATTATCGTCAATCTTAGAAATTCCATTTTTAAATATTTGTTTTAAATAACCTCTTACCTCAAGCTTATTTTTAAAATTTTCTTCGGGAGAAATAATTAATTTTTTAACATTCTCCTGCCCTTTAAGACCTGTATCAAATTGTTCTATTTGCATATATAATTAATTCTTTAAATCTAGTATCACAAAATATAGTGTAAAAAAATATGAATAATCGTTTAGCAAAATTTGAGGATCTAATTCCAAGCACCCTACCTTTTGTAGAAGGTAAGCTTGAAGGTCATAAAGATAGAAAAAATTATTCAATCGTAGGTCCTGGTGTCGCAGAAGATACAGGACAGTCTGTCAAAATAGCAATGCCACATAATTTTAATTTAGGTGCAGTTTCCGCAATGCCAAAAAATGGATCAGGATTGCATAGTCATACTACTGCAGAAGTATTTTTAATTTATTCAGGTACGTGGAAATTTTATTGGGGAGCTAATGGAAAAGATCAAACTATATTAAACGCTGGAGATATTATATCGATGCCAACAAACATGTTCAGAGGATTTGAAAATGCAGGTGATAAAGAAGGATTAATGTTTGTTGTTCTTGGAGGCGATGACCCAGGAATAATTACTTGGGTACCTAGTGTTTTGGAAAAAGCAAAAGAAACAGGAATGGCTTTGCTAAATGACAATTCTTTAATCGATTTATCAAATGAAAAAATACCTAAGGGTAAAGAACTTTTAAAACCAATAGACCTAGAGGAAATTAAAAAGTTTGATGATTATAAGTTAGATGAGCTTTCAAAATTTATTTGTAAATTTGAAAATAGAAAAAATTTTGAGCAAGAGATATCTCCAGGATTATTTTTAGTTCAAGTACTTGGAAACAACTTTAATAATCAAAATTTTGACCCAATAATTAATCAAAATACTGGTTTTAATTTAAGTTTACTAAAAGCAAAAAAATGTAATATTGAAAATATAAAATTTGATAAACCAACAATATTATTTTCACAAAACGGTGATTGGAAAGTAAAAATAGATAATACCGAAATATATTTAAAACCAAAAGATACTTTTTCAGTCCCTGTAAATTCAAACCTAACTATAGAAATAGATGAACAACAAGACTGTTTTTTAAATTGTGTATCTCAAATTTAATGAAGGGCTTTGACGAAAAATATAAGGACTTTCCAGATTACATTCTAAAAATTACAAAGCAAATTTGGGAGGGAAAGGATGTTAACTCAATATCAGAATTTTATTCTAAGGATATACCTGTGAGATCTCCATTTGGAGTAACTTATGGAAATAAACCAGTAATAGAAGCAACTTTTGCAACACTAAATGAATTTCCAAATCGTCAACTTTTAGGAGAAGAAGTTATTTGGAATGGAAATGATGAAGAAGGTTATCATTCGTCTCACAGAATACTAAGTAAAGGTACTCATTTAGGAGATGGCTTTTACGGAAAGCCGACCAAAAAAGATATTTACTATAGAGTAATTGCAGATTGCGCTTGTAAAAAAAATCAAGTTTATGATGAATGGATTGTAAGAGATCAAGGTGCAATGGTAAGACAACTTGGATACACACCTAAAGAATTTGCTAAACAGATAATACAAAAAGAAGGTGGAGAAACTAAAGCAAAAAAAGTATTTGATTTAAGTTCCGATATGAAATCTGAATATACACCATTTAGTTTTGAAAAAGATAGTATAGGTGAAAAATATTCTCAAATTTTAAAAAAGATTTTTTTAGAGGATTATAAATTTACTAATTATGCAAGAGCTGCAAGTATTTTCTGGCCAGGTAATAAAATAGGCCATGGAAGAGAGGAAATCTCAAAATTTTGGAATTCTATAAAAAATGCACTTAAAAATATTAATTTCTCTATTGAGCATGTTGGTTGGTTAGAGGAAAAGGGTAAAAATAGCAAGGTATCAATAAGATGGTTTTTAAACGGATTGCACTCTAATAATACCAATGAATATGAGCAAGCAACTAATAAAAATATTTTTATCATGGGAATTAATCATGCTGAAATTGTTGATGGAAATATAATTAGAGAATGGGTGTTATTTGATGAAGTTGCTATTTGGAAACAATTATTAATGAAATAAAAAAATGAGTAAAATTAAAACAACGCACGTTGGAAGCTTACCTAGATCTAATGATTTGTCTGAACTTTTATTCAAAAAAGATAAAAAAGAAGAAATAGACTCTATTGCATTTGATGAAATAGTAAAACGAGATGTAAGCAATATTGTAAAAAAACAAATTAATATTGGAATTGATTTTGTCAGTGATGGGGAAATGTCAAAAATAAGTTATGCAACTTATGTTAAGGATAGACTTGACGGATTTTCGGGAGAGAGTGAAAGGAAAGCACCAAAAGATTTAGACGACTTTCCCTCTTTTAAAGAAAGAATTGCAAGAACTGGTGGTACACCAACTTATACAAGACCTTGTTGTACAAGTGAACTTAAAATTAAAGATAAAACTTCACTTACTAAAGATATAAAAAATTTTAAAGATTCTTTAAATGATAATAATCATTCAGGTGCATTTATGAACGCAGCATCACCAGGAGTGATATCAGCATTTTTGCCAAATAAATTTTATAAAAATGATGATGAATATTTAGAAAATTTGTCTAACTTAATGAAAGATGAATACGAGGAAATAACCTCTAACGATATTCAATTACAATTAGATTGTCCTGATCTCGCGTTAGCAAGACATATGACATTTAAAGATCTTTCAGAAAAAGAATTTCTTAAAAGAGCAGAGAAACAGATTGAATGTCTCAATAACGCAATTCAAAATATAGATATTTCTAAAATAAGAATGCACATATGCTGGGGTAATTATGAGGGGCCTCATTTATATGATATTTCCCTTGAAAAAATTATGCCAATTGCTCTTAAAGCAAATGTACAAACTTATTTGATTGAATCATCTAATCCAAGACATTCTCATGAATGGCAAATTTTTGAAAACTTAAAAATTCCTTCAGATAAAATAATTGTTCCAGGAGTAATAGACTCTACAACTAATTTTGTTGAACATCCAGAAGTTGTAAAACAAAGAATTTTAACATATTCAAAAGTAATCAATAAAGACCAATTAATGGCTGGTACTGATTGTGGATTTAGTACATTTGCTGGATTTGGAAATGTAGACGAAAACATAGTTTATAAAAAGCTTGAAGCGCTCGTTGCAGGAGCAGAAATTGCGTCAAAACTGATTTAATTATCACTTTGAATTCACTTCAGTAGTAGATATAGTTTTTAAACTTAAATTATAATTTAACAAATAAATATAGAGAGATAAAATATGAGAAAAATACTAGTTTCTTTATTGTTTCTACTTTTTGGAACTTCTGCATATGCAGATTGTAACATTAAGAGTGGTTCAATAAATATTTTGGCTAATGATTTTCCTGCATTAAGAACTTTCGTTGAAACTTCTAAACAATGTAAAGGAAGTGCTGATTTTAAAGTGACACACTCATCAGAGCACAATAAAATCGCAGTGCCAGCGCTAACTGCAAATCCTTCTGAATTCTCAGCTAGAATTGCAGCAAACAGTTCAATTGTTCCTTTAATGAACCAAGATTTAATTAGACCATTGGATGATCTTGTAAAAAAATACGGAAAAGGAATACAAGACTCTCAATTAATTACAATTGACGGAAAAGTAATGGCTGTAGCTTTTATGGCTAATACTCAACACTTGTATTATAGAGAAGATATCTTAAAAGATATGGGTATAGCTGTACCAACAACATATGAAGAAGTTGTTGCAGCATCTGAAAAAATAAGAGCTTCAGGAAAAATGAAATACCCTTATGCAGCTGCATACAAGGCTGGTTGGAACCTAGCGGAAGAATTTGTAAATATGTTTATTGGGCATGGTGGAGAATTCTTTAAAGCTGGAAGTGCACAACCTAATATTAATAATGCAAAAGGTGTTGCTACTTTAAATATGCTTAAAAAATTATCTGAACTAAGTAATCCGGATTATTTAACTCATGATAGTGAAGCAATTAAAGTTGAATGGGAGTCTGGTAATGTTGCCTTGATGACATTGTGGGCTTCAAGATCTGGTACTCTTTTAGATGATGAAGGAGATGCTAAAATAACTGCAGCAACAAAATTAACTGGTCCTGCAACTGTTGGGGGTGGAAACATACCAGCTGCAACTTTATGGTGGGATGGTTTTACACTTGCAAAAAATAGATCTGATGCTGACGCAGAAGCAACATTTAGAGCTTTAGCACATGCAGCGTCAAATAAAAAAATGGTTGCTGACGCTGCTGATCAAGCTGTGTGGTTAGTAGAAGGATTTGTACCTGGACCAAAATCTATTGGTGTAATTGAAGCTGTAAAAATGGGAGCAAAACCATATCCTATGTTGCCACAAATGGGTTTAATGCATGGAGCATTGGGAAGTGAAATTGTTGAGTTTTTACAAGGTAAAGAGTCAGCTGAGCAAGCATTGAAAGATGTTGAGGCCGCTTACATCAGTAAAGCTAAAGAACAAGGCTTTCTATAAAATCTAAAACTTCTAAGTGGGGATTTTTCCCCACTTATTTATATTTCTAATGCCTAATAAAACATTTTTTTGGTTTTTTTTACCAACAGGTTTAGCCATGATATTATTTATTGGGCTACCAATTATTTCAACTGGAATTCAATCTTTTTATGCACAACATGATCAAGTTGTAAAAGAAGTAAAAAAGTGTGATCCTTTTGGGTGCACTGTTTCAATTGTAGTTGATAATGAGGAAACAACTAAAATCAGAGATGCAAAACCTCTTGGAAAGTTTAATGGTTTTGGAACTTACATAGACAGAAATCATTTAGCGGTTGATGAAATAAAAAAATTTTGGAATGAAACTGAAAGTTTTGGGGCATTTGTAGATCAAGTAACCAATCTACCTTTTTATAAAGCACTAATATTTACCTTGACATATTGTTTATTTGTTACTCCAAATGTGCTTCTGCTTGGATTTATTATTGCATTAAGTTTAAATGCAGTTGCAAGAAAAATTAGAGGACCTCTAATCTTTGGAACTATTTTACCAATGATTGTGACACCATTGGTAGGATCGTTAGTATTATTTTGGATGATTGATTCTCAAGGTATCATTGGCGCAAACATCCAAAACCTGATGAATGATCCCTATTTGTCACTAAAATCTTCTAAAACACTGACCTGGATAACCATCATAATTTATGGAATCTGGCATCATTCCCCATTTGCTTTTGTTGTTTTCTATGCAGCACTTCAAACAGTGCCTCAAGAACCTATTGAAGCAGCAATTATTGATGGCGCATCAAGATTGCAAAGAATTAAACATATTGTCTTACCGCATATTTATCCTGTTGTTACTTTTGTGGCTTTAATTTCATTAATGGATAATTTTAGAGTTTTTGAGCCAATAATTGGATTTAGTGCTGAAGGAAGCGCACAATCTCTTTCATGGTTAATCTATGATAATTTAGTCAACGAGGAGGTAATATTGTTTGGTTCCGCTGCAGCAACTTCGATGATGACTATTATTGGTATTGCAATTCTTCTAGCACCAGTTTTGATAAGAACTTGGAAAGAATTTAAAACAGCGAGATAATTATGGATTATGGATTAGATACAAAATCAACTCGTTTAAAAACATTCAATACTATTTTTATTATTACTTGGTTGTTAATTGCTTGTTTTCCATTTATTTGGACTTTTTGGGGATCTTTTAAGGTAAGAGCAGACTTCTTTTCCAGATCGGATTGGTGGTATGCGATATCAGCATTTAACACATTAGTTGAAACAGGTGGAAAATTTACAAATAATGCCTACACAGAGGCGTGGACTGAAGGAGAGTTTTGGAAAGCATCAAAAAATACAATCATAGTTACCGTATTTGTTGTTAGTATTTCTTTATTTTTAGGAACTTTAGGTGCGTATGCTCTTTCAAGATCAACTGAAAAATATGCATTTTGGATTTTAATGATAGCTTTAATTTTTAGAGCTATGCCACATATAACTTTAGTGTCAGGATATTTGTTTCCATTTTTTGAATTACAGATTTGGGGAATTCTTCCAACCACCATTGTTGTATTGGTGGCAATAAATCAACCATTTACACTTTGGTTGCTTTACTCGTTTTTTAAAACAGTTCCAAAAGAACTTGACGAAAGTGCATTGATTGATGGCTGTTCATATTTTCAAGCTTTCAGACATATAATTATGCCTGTGATGTGGCCGGGAGTAATTACTGCAGGTTTATTTAGTTTAATGCTAGCTTATAATGACTTTACTGTAACTGCGTTACTTCTTAATCAAGAAAATCATACAATGGTTCCAAAAATTCAAAGTTATTTAGGAACAAATCAACATGAAGGTAATTTAATGTGGGCAGTATCTGCTGTTGTTTCTGCAACAGCACCTTTATTTATGCTTGTGATGTTTTTCCAAAGACAGGTTATTAGTGGTTTAACTGCTGGAGCGGTAAAAGGTTGAAATATTATAAAGCTTTACTTTTTGGTTCCATTGGATCTATTGTTGAAACTTCTGAAATTCAAAGAAAGTCATTCAATGAATCATTCAAAAAATACGGACTCGAATGGAATTGGACCAAACGTGAGTATATAAATTTATTAAGTAAATCTGGAGGTAAAGACAGAATATCAAGATATGCGAAAAAGAAAAAAAATGTCGTAGACTCAGCATATTTAAGAAATTTAAAAACTAAAATATTTAATAATTATCTTAAAAATAATCAACTTAAATTAAGACCAGGTGTTAAGAATTTAATTTCTCTTTGCAAAAAAGAAAAAATAAAAATTGCATTTGTTTCATCTACATCCTCAAACAATATAAATGCAATTTTATATTCTTTAAGAAATTCAATTAATAAAAGAGATTTTAGCTTTATAGGAAATTCAAAATTAATAAAAAAGTTTAAACCAAATCCAGATATATACCTATTAGCACTAAAAAAACTAAAGCTTAAAGCCAATGATTGTATAGCAATTGAGGACACTCAAGAAAGTCTAAATTCAGCAAAGAAAGCTAAAATAAAATGTATAATTTTTCCTGGAAAATTTCATTCTTCAAAAAAATTTACTGGCGCTTATAAAAAAGTTTATAGACTAAATAAAAATATTATTTTGAGATAAATTCATTTACTAAATTATTAAATTGATCAGGCTGTTCTAGATGAACATTATGAGCACAATCTTTAAAAATTTCTAAATGACTATTTTTTATGTTTTTATTTAATGTATCGACTTGATCAAAATTATAAGAGGTATCTTTATCACCCCATATAATAAGGGTTTCATTTTTAATATTTTTTAAATTATCTATCCCTTTCCAATTTTTCATTGCTAGTAATGCATTATCAGCAGTTTCTAATGAAACATTCTTAACAGCATTTTCGCAAAGAAAATAATTTTTATCCTTATCCCCTTTTATAAACCATTTAGGAGGTACCCTAGAAAAAGAGATTTCTGAACCTTCTCTCTTTAATTTTTCCCTTGTTTCATCCATAGTTTCAAATCTTCCTGGGATATCTCCAATAGATCCTGTGGCAAAACAAATTAATTTGTTAACTCTATCTCCAATCAATTTTGTAATTTCCTGAACTATCATTCCACCCATTGAATGACCAATTAAATTAAATTTATCTATGTTTTTTTGATCTAAGACATCTATAATTTTTTTAGCCATTTTATCAATAGAATCTAAAGATTTTACTTTATGACTTTCGCCAAAACCTGGGAGAGCTGGGATAATTACACGATGATCTTTTGAAAAAAATTCTTTTTGAAATAACCACATTTCTGCTGAACCTAGATAGCCATGAACCAAAACAAAAGGGAAACCTTTGCCTATATCTTCTACATAAATATCACTCATAATATTTCCTTAATAATAAACAAAATTAAGATAGACATAAAACATATAATAAAAATATTAATTACTTTCCAAATTTTTTCACTTTTAGCATATTTCGACAAATAATTAGATAAATATCCTAAGGTAAAAAAAAATAAAAATGAAGCAATAGACGCACCAATACCAAAAGATATTTTTTGATTTAATAGATAATTTTTAGAAAAATTTCCTAGGAAAAAAACAGTATCTGAATAGACATGTGGGTTAAGATATGTAAAACCTAATGTTTTAATAAATATATTTGTTTTTGAAATACTGGTTATTTCATTATGAAAATTTATTTCCAAATAATGTGTTTTTATTTTTTTATAAATAAAATGCATTAAAAATAATATAAGAAGTATATTTAAAATTAATTCTATTGTTTGATTGAAAAATTGATTGAAATAATGAAATAGAAAAATACCTAAACATATTAATATTAAATCTGATATCGAACATATTAAACAAACTAAAAATACATGTTGTTTTTTTAATCCCTGCTCAATAACAAATATGTTTTGTGCACCTAAAGCTAAAATTAAACTTAATCCTGTTAAAAAACCTAATAATACATATTCCATTAAGATTAATTAAACTCTTTTTTTACCTTGAACAACCCTATCAAGTATTAAAGCAACAAATAAAATTGCTACACCTGCTAAAATACCTTGTCCGACATTTGCATATTGAAGTGCTTCTAAAACATCTTGTCCTAATCCTTTTGCACCGATTAAAGATGCAACTACTACCATTGCTAAACTTAACATTACCGTTTGGTTCACTCCTGCTAAGATAGATGGTGTTGCTAGCGGTAAATCTACTTTTCTTAATAAATACCATTTAGATGCTCCGTAAGCGATTGCTGCTTCTCTAATTGTTTCAGGCACACCTCTTAATCCTAGAACTGTTAATCTCACCACAGGTGTCCCTCCAAAAATCATTGTAATAATTACTGCTGCAACTTTTCCAGTGCCAAAGAATGCGATTACTGGGATCATGAATACAAAGGCCGGCATTGTTTGCATGAAATCCATTATTGGTCTTATCATTGAATAAAATCTTTGACGTCTTGCACAAAAAATTCCAAGAGGAATTCCAATTACAATACTTAACACTGCAGCAGTTCCAAGAAGAGCCAAGGTAGTCATGGCTTTGACCCAAAAACCTAAAAAACCCATGTAACATAAGAATCCTGCTGAATAAATTGCAGCTCGTGGACCTGCGGCTAGTCCAGTTAAAGTAACTATGGTTGTGATAATTACAATCCATGGAGTTTTTACAAATAATAATTCTAAGAAATCTAGTACTGATCTAATTCCAATAGTGATCGCTGTAAATAAAGCGTCTCCTTTTAAAACAGCATAATCAAATATAGTTTCTACCCATTTTATTGAAGTTAATCTTATATCTGGATGGGTTGGGAAATCATCCATTATAGTAATAACGCCTGGAAAACTATAATGCACAACAGAGAAAAACATAATCACTGCAGCAAAAATTGTACTAGAAACAAAGTTCTTAGTTTGCATTCCTGGCCTTATTGTTTTGTCTGACAACCACTCTGAATATCTTTTCTCTAAAATAGAATTAGCTAAAATCCCTTGAACTATTTTAATTGAAATCAATAAAGCAATACCAAAAATAGTTATCCAAATTGCAGAAGCTTCAATCCTTGCAACTTCATCAATGTATCCCTGCATTGCATCTTCTAAGGATTTAATGTTACGTTTATAGACATCAACCTTATCTGGATTATTTGTTATAGCTGCTTCTAACTGTTTATTTCTAAATGCAATTGTAGATTCAACTTGCTTTATTTTTTCAACAGCATCTTTAGTAATATTTCCAAATAAACCTCTTATAATTTGAACAACTGAAAATGTTTCAATTATTAAAAAAGCTAATGCCCAATTCCATATATTTCTCATCCCAAACCAAATTGGACCTAGAATTCCTGCGTATAAATTAAATGAAAAAGAGAAAGAAGGTTTGCTTCCAATTTTTTGAAACTCTTTAATATAATATTCTGGATTTGATTTAACAAAGTCGGTTATTAATTCTGATCTAGTGGGGTTATTAATTTGTTTACTCACCATCACCACCCTCTATAACTGCTTTTAAAAGATCTGATTGCGTTAACACACCTAAGTTATTTTTATTATTATCTTTAACAACCAATGGTCCTTTGCTAGATTTCGATAACTCTATAAGCTTACTTAATAATTCATTTTCTCCCACACTTTGACTATTTTCATCCAATTTTCCATTAACACTCTCGTAATTCTTAATTGATTGCATGATTGTTTTGGCTTGAACAACTTTTAGTCTTGAAATTCCTTTTACAAAATCAGCAACATATTCATCTGCAGGACTTACAACTATTTCTTCAGGCGTACCTATTTGGATTACTTTACCATCTCTCATTATTGCAATTCTGTGACCTACTCTTACTGCTTCATCCAAATCATGAGTAATAAAAACTGTAGTTTTTTTCATTTGTTTTGAAAGTTTAATGAACTCTGTCTGAAGCTGTCTTCTAATTAGTGGATCTAATGCACTAAAAGGCTCGTCCATTAAAAGAAACTCTGGATCAGCTGCTAGAGCTCTTGCAAGACCTACCCTTTGTTGCATTCCTCCAGATAATTCGTGAGCAAACTTATTTCCCCAGCCTTGTAGCTCTACAATTTCTAAAATTTTATTTGCAGCATCTAAACGATCGTTTTTGCTTATACCTCTAATCTCCAAAGGCATTGCGATATTGTCTACAACAGATCTATGAGGCATTAGCGCAAAGTTTTGAAAAACCATTCCTATCTTTTTATTTCTTAATTCTTGAAGGTTTTCTCTATCTAATCCCATTACATCTTGTCCATTGATCAGTATTTTGCCTGAAGTTGGTTCCAAAAGTCTATTAATATGTCTTACTAATGTAGACTTTCCACTTCCAGAAAGTCCCATAACACAAAATATTTCACCTTGTTTAACGTCGAAAGAAACATCAGAAACTCCAATTACTGAGTTATAGTTTTCTAAAGCTTCTGTTTTTGAAATTTTTTTATTTTGGATTGCATCTAATGCTTCGTTAGAAGTATTTCCAAATACTTTCCAAACATTTTGAATTTGTATTGCTGAACTCGATGAATCCATTTTTGTCTTTTATTATAGGAAAATATACTCGGCAATCTTAAATTGCCGAGTATAAATTTTGATTTAGATTATAGTCCTAACCAACCGTCTACAGTTGATTTATTTGCTTCCATCCAAGCTCTTGCAACATCAGCAGGATCTTTTTTCTCAACTGAAACTGCATAAGCCATTGCAGAAACATCATCAGCAGTTAATTGAAAATTCTTAAAGAATTCTACAATCGCTGGTGATTGACTCTCTAGAGAAGTTGCCCAACCGATTTGAATTTGCTTTAGAGCATCTTTTGATGCAACATAAGATTTCTTGTACCAGTCAGCATCTGCTTTAGGTTGAATCATTTTATATTTTGCAGGATCATATTTTGGTTCTGTTAACATCACTACGTCAGCCATTCCCCAAATTGCATGTGGCTTGTAACAGTAAAACGCATATCCCTCGTTTTTTTTAATAGAGTCAAGAACTCTTGCATTTTTAACTGCTTCAGCAGCTCTGACTGCTTCGATACCAGCATCATATAAACCATAGTCTCTTAATTTAACTTGGTTTACATTTGCAGAAGCCCAACCATCAGCACCAATCCAAAACTCACCTTTACCATTTCCATCGCTGTCCATTGCTTTAACAACTTCAGGTCTTGCTAAGTCTTCAATTGCTGTAATATTCATTTTTTTTGCAAACTGTTGTGAAACACAATACCCTTGGTTTCCTTCGTAAGGTTTGCTACTTAATTTTAAAGTTCCTTTAGGAACTAAATCATTTGTATATGCTTCTTGGTTTGGTAACCAAATGTCAGGGTGCACATCAATTTCACCTTTTCCTCTATCAATCGCTGCATATATTGCAGTATTGTTTCCTGGAACTAGCTCAGCTTCACCACCCATTTTATCAGTAACAACCGCTGCTAATAAATTTGCAATAGCTGTTGCACCTGTCCAACCCGGATCTCCGATTTTAACTTTTTCTGCTTGAGCAGAAAACATTGCTAAAATTGAAATTAATCCAGCTACAAGTGTAGTTTTAATTATTCGCATTTTATCTCCTATTAAATTTAAAATTTAAGTCTAACTTAAATCTTCGAATTGTGTCAAAGGAAATCAGAAATTAAAATAATTAAATATTTTTGATAAATTCTATAATATTTTTTGATACTTCATGTGGTGCCTCGATAAGAAAAGAGTGCTTATATTTAGGCAAAATAACTAGTTTTGAGTTTTTAAGTTCATTTGCCATTTTTTTATTATGCTCTGGACTACAACCAGCATCATTTTCTCCAGTCATTAGCAAACAAGGTGATGACAAATTTTTCAACCAAGAAATCATTTCAGTATTTGCATAAATTTTAAAAACATTAAGAAAAACCTCAGGATCTGTATCAACAACTTGTTTTAACCTGTTTTTTACTAAATCAGGATTTTCACTAATAAATTTATCTGTGAACCATCTTGTTGTAAGTTTTTGGAGTGTAGGCTCAATTCCAATACTCTCCATTTCACTAATTATTTTCAATACATTATTTCTATCATCTTCAGAGCGACCAGCAACAGTTGAAAGTAAACCCACTGATAATACTCTATCTGGAAATTTTTTTGCATAAGCAGGTGCGATCATACCTCCTAAAGAGTGGCCGATAAAATGACCTTTTTCGATATTTGTTTTTTCTCTTATTTTTTCAAGGTCCAAAACTAAATCATCTAAAGTAAAATTTTTATTTGTAACAGGAGAATTTCCATGACCTCGTAAGTCGTATGTAATTACTGTAAAATATTTAGAAAGTTCAGATATCATGAAACGCCAAGCATTCTTTGCAGCTCCTATTCCATGAGTTAAAAATAAGGCAGGACCTGATCCTTGAACAGAAAAATCACAATCAATTGCATTAGACATATAAAATTAAGCAACTTGATATTTTGAATTTTTAAAATATGGGATTATCTCTTCACTTATTTTATGCATTGACTCTAAAATTTCATTTTGTTCCTGACCAAAGCTTGAACTAATAATAAATTCATCTACACCAGCCTCAGCATAAATACTTAACTTATCAATTAATTCATTTACAGTGCAAATAAGTAAATTTTCTCTCATTTCTTCAAAACTTTGTTTTCTAGGTAAAGGTACAATATTTCCATTTTTAACTTTACCAGGTCCTATAAACATATTGTCAAACCGTTTATAATATTCGTAAGCAAGTCTATTTTTTTTTTCTACATCATCTTGATCTTTTGCAACGAACATCATTCTTTGCATCGAGAGTTTTAATAATTTTCCTTTTTCTCCCAATTCTTCACATCCCTCTTTAAAAGCATTTACTCGCTCCATTAAAAGTTCTTTAGTACCTGATAAAACAGTGGACTGTACGTGAAAACCTCTTGATGCTGCACTTTTTATACTTCTAGGATCCATTGCAGCTATCATTATAGGAACAGGCTGGGTAATAGGTCTAGGCATAATTGTTAACGTATCAAAATTATAATATTTACCTTTAAAAGACACTTCCTCCTCAGCTAACAATTTTTGAAGCACTTCCAATGACTCAATAAATTTTTCTTTCGATTGTTCTATAGGTGTGCCTAATCTTTCCATTTCCCAAGGGAAAGCACCTCTGGCTACTCCTAAAATCAGTCTTCCATCTGTTAAGATGTCTGCAGTTGAAACCTCTCCAGCGTATGTTCTCATATCATGTAGAGGTAAAACTGCTACACTTGTTGATAATGAAATATTTTTTGTTAAAGAAGCAATTTTAACTGCCATTTGTAATGGTGATGGCATCATAAGTAAATTTATTAGATGGTGTTCAGGAATTGAAACAGTTTTATAGCCAAGTTTCTCGGCTAAAATAGATTGATCAACCATATTTTGAAAATGAATTTTGGATCCTACGTTAGGATCTGGCATATAACTTGTTAAGAAATGATTAAAATCCATTACATAAGTATATACTTATGTTTGATTAATCAAAATAATATTAATTTAAAATCTTTATTCTATCTAGTTATTAACAAGATTTAGTCAGGATTAGAAGTGAGCGTCTTAATTTCTAATATATTTTCATTTGGATCTTTTACAAAGAAAGTCTCTTGCTCATATTTTGTACCTTTAAATCTCAAGTATGGCTCATCATAATATTTAGTGCCGCTATCTTTCAACCTTTGTTTTAAAGCATCAAAATCTTTTCTTGATAAATGAACACCAAAGTGAGGGACAGACACATTACCCATATCAACGTCATGTCTTTCACTGTCTAATTTATGCTCACTTTTATGAAGGGTAAGCTCATTACCCCAAAAATCAACATCAGCCCATTCTTGAGCTGAATTATCAAGTCTACATCCTAGAGTTTCACTATAAAACTTTTTTGCAAGTTCTAGATCACCACATGGAATAGCTAAATGAAAACAGTTAGTATTTTTATACATTTAAACCTCTTTAATTTGAGTCAATACTTACTATATAAGGCATATTATTTTTTAATCAACAGGCACCAAAATAACTAAAAAATGAGTGATTTTTTACAATCAATAATTGATAGAGATCCAGCTGCAAAATCTAAGTTAAGTTTAATTTTAACTTACCCAGGTGTAAAAGCTGTTTTCTTCCATAGAATAGCAAATTTTTTTAGTACAGCTAAATTTCATCTTTTAGCAAGAATCATATCTCAACTTTCAAGATTTTTAACTGGTATTGAAATTCATCCAAATGCAAAGATTGGAAAAAATTTATTTATAGATCATGGAATGGGTGTGGTTATTGGAGAGACTTCAGATATTGGGGATAATGTTACTATCTATCATATGGTTACGTTAGGTGGAATAGCGCCAAGTATTAACTCAGATAATCAACGTAATATAAAAAGACATCCTACTATAAGAGAAGATGTCGTAATTGGTTCTGGTGCACAAGTATTAGGTCCGGTTGTGGTTGGTAGAGGAGCAAGAATTGGAGCAAACGCAGTAATTACAAAAGATGTTGCTGAAAATTCAGTAATGGTTGGAATACCTGCTAGAAGTGTTGGAATTGCTGATAGTGAATTTAAACCTTATGGTATTACGCCTGATAGTGATAACAAATCAGATTAATGAATAACATACAAAATGATTTTATATCTGGGATAGGTAATACACCTTTAATTAAATTAAGAGCAGCCTCAGAAATTACAGGATGTAATATTTACGGAAAAGCAGAATTTTTAAATCCAGGTGGATCTGTAAAAGATAGAGCGGCACTTGCTTTAATAAAAGATGCTCAAGAAAAAAAATTAATTGCTAAAGGTGGAACAGTTGTAGAGGGAACCGCAGGTAATACTGGTATTGGTCTTGGTCTACTAGGTAACTCCCTAGGTTACAAAACTATTATCGTAATGAATGATAATCAAACTCAAGAAAAAAAAGATTTATTAACAAATCTTGGGGCTGAACTAAAACTAGTGCCTCCAAAACCTTATAAAGATGATAATAATTTTGTAAAAGTAGCAGCAAGGCTAGCTGACGAATTAAGACCAACTAATAACAATGGTGTTATTTGGGCCAATCAATTTGATAATACAGCCAATGCAAGAGGTCATTACGAAAGTACTGGTCAAGAAATTTGGGAACAAACCGATGGTAAAGTAGATGGATTTATTTGTTCCTCTGGAACTGGTGGAACAATTTCTGGTGTCAGTAATGCACTTAAAGAAAAAAATAAAAATATAAAAATTTATTTGTCTGATCCAAAAGGATCTGCACTTTATAATTATATTAAACATGGTGAACTAAAATCTGAAGGTGGTTCTATTACTGAAGGGATCGGATCAAGTAGAGTTACTGCAAATTTTAAGAATGCAAAGATAGATGATGCTTATTCAATTGATGATCATGAAGCTTTGCCAATTTTATATGACTTGATACAAAACGAAGGATTAAGTCTTGGAACTAGTTGTGGAATTAATATTGCTGGTGCAATAAGAATGGGTAAAGAACTAGGACCAGGAAAAACAATAGTTACAATTCTTTGTGATAGAAGTGATAAATACGCAACAAAAATGTTTAATAAAAAATTCCTAGAGGAAAAGGGTTTACCAATACCTAATTGGTTTTAATAAATTTTATCTGCTAAACCGTAACAAAGTATTCCACTAAGAAGTGTTAAGACACCTGGAGCGATTATTCCTTCATTTGAAGTTTTTTCCGTATGACCTAATTTATTAATTTTGATTGTATAAATTCCAACTAGGAATGCACATACGTTTTGAGCAAATACTAAATTAAAAAAACCCCAGGTTCCCTGTAAACCTTCAGGTCTTATAAAACCTATCCATACAGCCATAACAATTGCACCTATGAATAACGATCCAAAAAATCTAGTCATACCTGCACCAGTATCGTCTATCTGAAATTTATCTAAAAATTTTTTAGTAGCAAATACGCATTGATAGGCGTAAGCAGCAAAAATTAAAAAATGAACAATGAAGATTATTAAATAAATAATACTTCCAAATTTTTCAATCATAAGTAGACATTATCAATTTTAAAACACAATTGATACAACTCAAAATACTTGTTTTATTTGATAAATTATAAAGTGCATATCTGTCACGCTAAGAAAATAATTATAACCTATATAGTGAAATTTTAAATCTAATCTTTATTAAAAATTTAACTTAAGGGAAAGAATGAAAAAAATCATAATAACTTTATTTAGTGTTCTATTTGTAACGTCAGCTTATGCAGGTATGAGTGATGAAAATAAAAAGAAAACAATTGAATGTGCTGGAATTTACTATTCTAATAGCATGATTCCTCAAGGAGAGCTTGAATTAGAAAAGATTGTACACTCTTTTGCTGCTAAGAAATTTTTAAGCTCATATTTAATAAATGAAGGTGTCAACGAAGATAATCTCAATAAAGAATTAATAAAGGTTGTTGATGAACGTTACGGAAAACCATACGAGGAAGATATTACCAAAGAATGTGATAATTTTATTTATAAGTTAATCCCTAATTCAGAAAGTGAGATTGATAAACTAATCAAATCTGGGATATACTAAAAAATAAAAATAAGGAGAAAAAATGGTAAAAATGGTTGGATCATTTGAAGTTAATGATTGGGCTCACTGGAAGAAAATGTTTAATGGACATTCTAGACAAAGAGAAGCTGCAGGGATTAAAACAATTTATGTAGGAAATGAAATAGAAAATCCCAATAAAGTTCATATTGTTATGGAAACCCCTTCGGCAGATACAATGCAAAAATTTATGCAAGATCCAGAGAATGCAAAAGTAATCGAACAATCTGGACATAAACAAGAGACAACAGTAATGGCTGTTTGTTCTGATTAATATAAGGAGGAAAAAATGAAAGACATATTGGTAGTAGGAAAATTAAAAGAAGGAACTTTTGAGAAATTTATGGGTTTTATGCAATCAGATGAGGGTATGGCTGAAAGAAAAAAGGTTGCTGATGTAACTAAAACAATAGCTAGCGTATCGCCTGATAAAAGTACAGTAATGTTTAAAATAGTTGTGCATGACATGAACGCACTACACTCCTTTATGGATGGATCTAATCCAGTTTCAAAACCAATCTGGGATGAAGTAATGGAGAGTTATGAAATTTTTGAATTATCAAAAACTTAAAAAAAAAATATAGGAGGGAAAATGGCTGGTGTAGAAGTAAAAACATTTGATAAGGCAGACGAGGTTAATAATAATTTTAATAACGCTAAAATTGAAGCAGTGAAAGTTGGAAATCAACGGGTTATGAGACTTACGTTACAACCTGGTTGGCAATGGTCAAAAGATATTAAGCCTACGGTTGGTGGTGATAGTTGTCAGGCAACTCATCTTGGAATAATTGTTTCAGGTGCTGTTTGTGCAAAACACAATGATGGAACTGAAAAAACTTATAAAGCTGGAGATGCATATTCAATTCAGCCTGGGCACGATGGGTGGGTGGTTGGCGATGAGCCAGCCGTTGCATATGAGTTTCATGGAATGTGGGGTGAATAATGTCAAAGTTTTATATTATAGGTAAAATTAGTCGTGACCTTGCTAAAAGGATGCAAAGTGATCCAAATGCTGACAGAGGTGAAGCTATTAAAATTATTTGCGACACAGTAGGTGTTAAATTTCATAGTTATGAATGGGTTCGAGGTAGATTTGATGTAATCAATGTAATTGAAGGTGATTATGAGAGTGTTCTTGGAATGAAAGTTGCAATTATGAATGCAGGATTAATGGAAGATATTATGATCCATGAGGTATTTGATTATAATAAAACTTTTAACAAAGCTGCAGACGCTGGAAAAAAATTTAAAAAACCAGGCGAATAAATAGAAAGGAATAATATGTCTATATTAGAAAAATACAGTGCTGCTTTAAAAAATAAAGATGAGGCAGTGATGAATGATCTTTTGCATGATGATTTTAAATTTACAATGCATAAATCAGGAAATGTTTTAACCAAAGGTGATGTTATCAAATGGGCAATGAGTGGTGATATTAATCAAGATAAGGTTAGAATTGTCTACGAAAATGATGAAATTGGTGTTCATCATTCGTTAGTGACTTTCGATGACGGAAATGTTGAGGCAGTAATGGCAGTTTACAAATATGATAACGGTAAAATCATAAGTTTGGAAACTGGTGCTACTCCAATGCCAAAATAATTCTATATATTTGGCAAGATTTCATTTAAGATTATTGAATGAGTCTTGCCACTTCATATTTGTTTTTAGGAATAGCTGTTTTCTTGGGCGTTACCTCAAATAGTTTTGCTAAAAATGCCGAAGGTTTTACCCTACTTTTTCCAAGTATAATTACAGCGATTACAATTGTATTGTGCATGTATGCTCTTTCACTAGTTATGAAAAATATTCCTATGGGTATTACATATGCTTCCTTTGCAGGATTAACAATTATAGCAACTGTTATTGTAGGTATAATAAGATTTAATCAAGTACCTAATTTATATTCATTAATTGGTTTAGCTTTTATTATTGTTGGAGTTTTGATGGTTAACCTGTTAGGAAATAATTAAATATGATCTCTAAAAAGTACGCACAACCATTATTCATGATTTTTATGTCATTTGGTATGAGTGTTATAATGAGTGGGGTGGTTGTAGCTGTCAACACAGGAGTTTCTGAGGGTTTCTTTTTTAGATGGGGATATTCTTTAATGTTCGCATATCCAATTGCCTTAATAGCTGCATTCACCTTGGCTCCTTTAATGAGACCTTTGGTTAATAAAATTGCATCAAAGGATTGATTATGAAACCACTATTGGGATATTTATTTTTAGCAAATGGAATAGTTTTTGGAATTGCATCAAATAGTTTTGCTAAAATATCTGATGGATTTACCAAATTAACACCTTCTGTATTATGTATTTTATTTATGTGTATTACTATGTTTTCAATTGCAAAAGCGATGTCAGCACTTCCAGTTGGATTTGCGTACTCCACTTACAGTGGCTTAACAGTTGCTGGAGTAGTGCTTTTTGCAGTGTTAAAATTTAATCAGATCCCTAATATTTATGGAACTGTAGGAATTATCCTCATAATTATTGGTGTAGTAATGGTTAATTACCTTGGCCGACTAAACTGATATTTTTTTAATATTTCTGGAAGCTCATGAGTACCTTCTTTATCTAAAGGTAATTCAAATTCATCTACAACATTTTTAATATCTAAGGGAGAATATAAATGAGGATACATATCTCCATTTGAGGCCTGTTCCCATAATAAGTGCTCAAGTTTAAAGGCATTAATTTTTAACAAGATTAATTTTTCTTTATGTTGATAATATTTCCTAAGAGTTTCTGGAACCTGGTCTTCCTCTGAAAAATGAATGTATCCATCTTTTTTATCTTTATCAGACCCATTATAAATTCCAGTCAGCTTGGCTTCTTCCCATTCTTCTTTGTCAATAATTTTAAAAATAAATTCTAAATTCATTTTACCAAGAGGAATTTGGACCTTTTAAAAATTCTATTTCTTCCTCAGTAGATTCTCGACCTAAAATTTCATTTCTATGTGGGTATCTATGAAACTGTCTAATTACTTTTGTATGATCTTGCCAAAATTTTTTAATCTTATTGTATCCCTCATATTCTCTTAAGTATTTATTTAGTAAATAATAAGCCATTTCGTGATCACTAATCTCTTCACTATGAATTAATGGTAACAACATAAAAAATCTATGATTAACATTCATAGCTTCTAAATAACCAGAATAAACTGCATCATTTACGATTAATCTAGTTTTTTGATCTTGCGCAAAAGCTTTCTTATCATTTCTAAACATGTTTCGTGAAAACTGATCAAAAATTATAACTAATGCTAGACAGCTCATCGGGTTGTCTTGCCAATCGTCGTATTCATTTTGGCATGCAAGCTCATAATCTTTTAAAAAATTTTCTTTTATTTTTTGATCAAAGTTTTCATCTTTTTTAAAATGCATTTCAGAATTAGTCTCTTTAAACCAGAAATCAATAATTGCTTGTGCTCTTTCTGGTATCATTCAGCTAAAGGTTTTAATAGTTTTAAAATTTTTTTGTGATTACTAATATTATTTGAAACAATAATATTTCCTCCTACTACTGGATTTTTATTACCCCATGTAGTTACTATTGCTCCACTTGCTCTTACTATTGGTATTATTGGATGAATATCCCAGATTTGATTTGCACATTGTGCAACTAATTCAAGCCTCCCTTCTGCCAATTGACAATAGGTTAATGCATCAAAACATGGAAATTGCATTCGGTTTATAAATTTTTTAATTTTAGATTGTTGTTTCAAAGATAATTGATTATGAAATGCAGCAGCTAGTTTTGCATTTGCAAAATTTAATTTACTATTAACTTTTAGTTTCCTTTTTTTATTATTTTCAAAAACGTAAGCAGAATTTTTATTTAAATTTAAATAATATTTTTTCATTCTAGGGAAATTTGCTAATCCTAAAATAGGTTCTCCATTATAATTTAATGAAATAAGATTGCTCCAGCTAGGATTACCTACAACATAAGATCTGGTTCCATCAATAGGGTCAATTACCCAAGAAAATTTACTTTTAGTATTTTTATGACCATACTCTTCACCAATAATCTGATGATCAGGAAATTTTTTAGAAATTTTAGATCTTATATATTTTTCAAATGCTTTGTCAGAAGTTGTTACTGGGTCGTAACCTTTGCCTTTCATTTTATTGTTTATCTTGAATGGCTTATCTAATTTACTGTAATAAAATCTTGTTAGATCTTTAGCTAATTGCTTTAAAAAACTTGCATAAATTGGATATTTTTTTGTGTCAAAATTACTCACATGGAACTCATACTATTTAATTTATATTGATTAAAGTTAAATTTTAAATAATTCTTACTTTATAATTATGAAAATTGAACTATTTCAAAACAAAGTTTATTTCAATAATGGATCTGAAAAAAAAGAAATTCACCCTTTCTGGTTAAGAGAAAGAGTAAATGGAGAGAAATATTTAGATAAGGGGACCCAACAAAGACTTTTTGATCCTACTTTTTTAAGTAATGATATTTCGATAAATAAAGTCAATCTTAATGAAAAATATTTAGAAATTGGTTTTAATGACGGTGTAAATTCAAAATTAGAGATTGATAAAATTACTTCAGAATTTTCTAAAGAAGATACTGTAATTAGATCTATAGAAAAAACTAAATGGAACTCTTCTCTAAAAAATATTAAAAATTTTGAGTATCAAGAAAACTTTTACGAAAGTAAAGAGATGTATGACTTGCTTGTCTCTTTTTACAAATATGGATTTGTTATAATAAAAAATATTCCAACATCAGAAAACTATATTGTAAAATTTGCAAACTCTATTGGAAGTGTTCGAAGAACTAATTTTGGTGAATATTTTGATGTCAAGTCAAAACCAGATCCAAATGATCTTGCATATACATCGTTAGCTTTAGCTCCTCATACAGATAATCCCTATAGAAATCCTGTCCCATGTATTCAACTTTTACATTGTATAGAAAGTAAAGTTTCAGGTGGATTGTCAACTTTGGTAGATGGTTACACAGTTACTGAAGATTTAAAAGATCAATATCCAGAATTTTATAAAATTTTAACTGAAGTAAAAGTTAGATTTAGATTTATAGATAAAGAAGTAATTTTAGAGACTATTTCTCCTTTAATTGAGCTTAATGAGAATAAAAATTTTAAGCAGGTAAGATTTAGTCCAAGATTGGATTATGTTCCTATTTTAGATAAAGAAAAATTAGATCTTTATTATCAAGCAAGAAAAAAATTATCTGAGATGTATAATTCAAATAAATATAGAATTGAATTTAAACTTGAGCCAAAAGATTTAATGATGATGGACAATCATAGACTGCTTCATGGAAGAACAGCATATGAAACAAAAGAAGGTGAGAGATTTTTACAAGGGTGTTATATTGATTACGATAGTTCTGAGGGAAAACTCAGACACTTAAAAAGAAAATTTAATCTTTAAATAAATTTTCTATTTGCGCTTCAGCATCTTTAATTGATTTTTCATAGTCTAGTGCCATTTGATCTGCACTAATAATGTCTACTTTTTGTATTCCAAAAAAATTAAGAATAAATTTTAGCCAAGGAGTTAAAAAATCCTCTGAACTATTTAATTTTGTTCCACCTGAAGTAATAACTAAATAGGCATGCTTATTTTTTAATAACCCTTCTCTTCTACCATTTGGTTTAAATCTAAAAGTTTCACCTATTCTGGCAGCTAAATCAGACCAAGCCTTGAGAGTTGCTGGAGGACCATAATTATAAATTGGAGCTGAAATTATTATTATATCACTTTCTTTTAACTCATTTACAAGCTTATCAGAAAGTTCGAACATTTTTTTATGCTCATTTGTTTGATCTTTTTCATCTATTTTCATTCCAGATTCTGTAAGCCCACTTACAAAAAGCATCTCATCATCTAAATCTCTATAAATTACCTCATCTCCAGGTTTTTTTATTTTATCTAAAAGCTTTTTTGCTAAAGCTCTAGAAGTAGAGCCTTTTTTTCTTGCGCTAGAGTCTATTTGATAAATCTTCATTAATACCTTTTATCCGAATTTTTGCATAAAAGGAAAGATTTCAATTATATAAAAACCAATAGCTTGTAATTGATTTGTTAAAATTAAAATACCTGTAATCAAAAGAATGATTCCTCCAGATTTAGATATTAAAGTAATATTTTTTTTAAAATTTTTTGAAAATAACAAAAATTTTTGAATTAAGTAACCAGATAAAATAAAAGGAATAGCAAGCCCTAATGAGTAGAATATAAGTAGTAATACTGCTCTTGCTAATGTTTCTTCAATTGATGCCAAGGCCAAAATAGAGCCTAAAATAGGACCAATACATGGTGTCCAACCAAACCCAAAAGCTAATCCAATTATATATGGAAATAAAATGTTTCTAGATTCTTTTGCATCAAATCTTTTTTCTAAATTCAAGTAAGGAATATTTATTAATCCAATTAACTGCAGTGAAAAAATTATTATTATAAAACCGGCTATTATTCTTAAAAATTCTGAATTTTGTAAAAGTGCTTTTCCTATAAAGGATGCTGAGGCACCTAATATCACAAAGACTGTTGAAAAACCCAAACAAAATAAAATTAAAGAAAATAGATTTATTTTTTTTGACTCTACTATATTTTGCAAAGATTGACCTGAAATATAAGAAATGTACCCAGGTATCAAAGGTAATACACAAGGAGACAAAAAACTTACAAGACCTGCTCCAAAAGCGACTAAAAATTCAAACATTTAACCCGTATTTTTCATAGCTGCAGAAATACCTGCAATCGATGTAAGAAGAGCATCATTCAAATATTTTCTGTTATTTTTATTTATATTTTTTTTAATTTTACTAATTACTATTGGCTGAATAATATTTAATACCTCTGAGTAAATATTTCTAACAATTACGGAAGTTCTAAACTCTTTTCTTAATTTTATAATTTCTTTAGGTGTAATTTTTTTATTAAGCTCTTTTATTACATTGAATTGAAATCTAAGTTTTTGCCCAACTCTTTTTAGTTGTTCATCAGCTAAATATTCTTCATAAATTTTTGATATATCAGGGTCAGCTTTTGAAATTACCATATCTAGCATATCTAGCATTGAATTGAAAAATGGCCAATTTCTTTCCATCTCATAAAGGGTTTTTCTGAATTTTTTAATATAACCATATCTCAATGCCTCAGCGCTCCCTAACCATGCTGGTAGCATCAATCGAATTTGTGTCCATGCAAATACCCAAGGAATTGCTCTTAAACTTTGAATGTTGTCAATATTTTTTCTTTTTGATGGTCTTGAACCTATTGATAATTTTCCTAAAGCCACATGTGGGGTAACAGTTTTAAAATACTTAATGAATTCTGAATTTTGATTTATATTTTTCCTATAAGAACTTTTGGAGATATCTGACATTTTTTCAATTAATTTTCTCCAATTTTTTTTTGGCGACGGTGGTGGATTTAAAGTTGCTTCTGTTACAGCGCCAATATAGCTACATAAATTATATTTAGCCAAAGGCTCATATCCATATTTTTGCTGAATTACTTCTCCTTGATCAGTAATTCTTATGTTTCCATTTACAGAATTAGGAGGTTGAGATCTTAGAGTTGCTTGAATAGGTCCTCCACCTCTTCCTGCTGAACCTCCTCTACCGTGGAAAAAAACTACTTGTATTCCATATTTTTTTGCTAATTTAACAATTTGCTCTTGAGCTTTATACTGATGCCAACTAGCACAAATTTTTCCAGCATCCTTACTTGAATCTGAGTAACCAATCATAACTTCCTGCTTATTTTTAATTAATTTTCTGTACCAGGCCTGGGAAAATAGATTTTGCATTATAGATTTGGCATTTATTAAGTCATTTAAAGTTTCAAAAAGGGGAACAACTCTTAATTTTTCCTTAATTTTTGCTTCCTTTTGCAAGAATGAAATTGATAAAATATCTGATGCAGATGTTGTCATAGAAATAATATATGCACCCAGACATTCAGCAGGTTCTTTGGCTAGTTCTTGAAAAGTTAACCAAACTTCTTTGTTTTCTTTATTTTTAAAATTAAATTTATTAATGATATTTTTTTTAGATAAAATTAATGATTTTAGAAGATGAACTTTTTTATCCTCAGATAATTGATTATAATTTTTATTGAATTTTGTTTTAATTATTTCATTCATTAATTGCGTGTGTCTAGAAGACTCTTGTCTAATATCTAGCCTAGCTAAATTAATACCAAAACATTTAGCTCTTCTCATTAAATCAAGTAAATCACCACTAGCAATATTCTCGTTTTGATTTTCCTCTAATGATTCTCTTACTATTCTAAGAGGTTTTAAAATTTCTTCCTTTGTATTCAAAAGCTTATTCTGATCTAACGGTTTTTTGTGAATCAAATATTGTTCTATTAATCTATGCGTATTTCTCATTTTATCTCTTAAAGGTCTTAAGAAAACTCTATAGGGCTCATATGTGATCCCTACTTTTTTTTTAATTTTTTTGGAACAATTTTGCATAGAATAAGATCTGATAATTTTAGTAAGAGCTTTTTCATAAAGTTTTGCAGCCTCCCATCTAGATAATAGTATAACTTCTTTGGTTACTTTAGATGTTACGAATGGATTTCCATCTCTATCTCCACCCATCCATGAACCAAACTCAATTGGATTAAAATTTTTTGGCAAGCTCTTTCCCATATTTTGAAGGAATATAGAATTTAGCCTTCGATAGACTTTCGGGATAGTATCCCACAAACTGTCTTCAATAATTGCTAAACCCCACCTTGCTTCATCAAATGGAGTTGGCCTGACTCTTTTTAGATCATCAGTGTTCCATATAATAGTGAACTCATCATAAAGTTTTTTATCAAGTAATTTTAATTTTGTAGGAAAATTCTTTAAAAGTTCTCTCTGTTCAAGTATTTCCGTAATAGTATGATATTTTTGAATTAAAGTTCTTCGTTTAACTTCTGTTGGGTGCGCAGTTAGTACAATTCCTATATTTAAATTTTTTGCAAGATTATATATTTTTGTATCTGGTATCTTTTTATTTTCAAAAAGCTCCTCAAAAATTTCCTCAATAAAGATATTTTTATTTGAAATATTTTTTTTATCATTTTCATAAATATTAAGACTTCGCGAGGCATCAATAGATTCTGCAAGGTTAATAAAATTCA
>CACOMI010000009.1 GCA_902628275.1 uncultured Pelagibacteraceae bacterium
ATAGGAATCTAGTATTGGGGCGTAGCCAAGCGGTAAGGCACGGGTTTTTGGTACCTGCATCCTAGGTTCGAATCCTAGCGCCCCAGCCATTTATGAAAAATTTTTTAGATAAATTTTTTTCCCGATCAAAAAATCTTGATTATATCAGTCAAAATTTAAAACAAATTACTTTAACAACACCAGCAAATAAAATTTTTGAAGCAATTAATAATTTTTCAGAGAAAAGTGAAATCAGATATGTGGGTGGGTGTGTAAGAAAACTGATAAAAAAAGAAAACGTTGATGACATTGACCTGGCAACAAATTTAACTCCCCCAGAAGTTTGTGAGGCTCTTAAAAACAAACAAATAAGTTATTACGAAACAGGAATTGAACACGGAACCGTAACCGCAATAATTGACGAATATAAATATGAAATTACTTCTTTAAGAAAAGACGTCTCAACTGATGGAAGGCATGCTGAAGTAGAATTCTCTTTAGATTGGAAGGAAGATGCCTCTAGAAGGGATTTTACTATCAATTCAATTTATGCAGATGGTGATGGTAATTTATTTGATCCATTTAATGGTAAAAAAGATTTGGAGGAAGGTTATATTAATTTTATTGGTAATGCAGAAAGAAGAATTCAAGAGGATTATTTACGTATTTTAAGGTATTTAAGATTTTACTTAAATTACTCAAATCATAAGCACCAGTCAGAAATAATAAAAAATATAAAAAAAAATATTGATGGAATTTCAAATATATCATCTGAAAGATTAATCGATGAACTAAAAAAAATAACTAGTTCAAATGGATTTTTAAAACTCTTTAAAGATAAAGAAAGTTTAGAACTCATAGAAATAATTTTCCCTCAATTAAAGAATATTAAAAATTTTAAAAAACAAAATTCTTATGCTGCAGATAATTTTTTAAAAATTGACTTTATATTCTTAATTGCGCTTTTAGTAATTGATGGGACTGATAATGCTGATTATTTTCTTTACAAATTTAAAATATCCAACAAAGATCAGAAAAGACTAAAATTGATAGATCTTTTTTATAAAGAAAAAATAACTCTAAACAACTTTACAGAGAAAAATTTGAATAAATTTTTTTATTTTAATGGGCGACAAGCTGTAATAGATATAATTAATTTTAAGATTTTTACCTCAAACAAAGTAGAGAAAAAATTAATCAAATTATTAGGTACTTATAAACAGAAAGTAATTCCAACTTTACCAGTAGGAGCTGATTTACTAATGTCTAAATTTCAAATTCCTGAGGGTAAAACTTTAGGTAATAAATTAAAAAAAATTGAAGAAACCTGGGTTCAAAACGGATTTCAAATTTCAGATAAGCAAGTACAACAAATAGTTAAAAGTTAAATATATTTAACTTCTTTAATTTCAAAATTTTTTACACCAGAGGGTGTATTTATTTCAACTAAATCACTTTTATTTTTTCCAATCAAACCTTTGCCAATTGGTGATTGAAAAAAAATTAGTTTTTTTTTTAAATCTGCCTCATCTCTTCCAACAATTTTATAATTAATTTTTTCACCAGTATCTAAATCTTCCAAATAAACTGTAGATCCAAAAATTACTTTTCCTTCATTGATTAGTTTTGTAACGTCAATAACATTTGCTCTTGCAATAATATCGTTAATTTCTGTAATTCTCCCTTCGTTATGAGATTGCTCTTCTTTAGCTGCATGATATTCAGCATTTTCTTTAAGGTCTCCATGGGATCTAGCTTCAGCAATTGCAGCTACTATCTCAGGTCTTTTTTTTTCTTTTAAAAAAACTAATTCTTCTTTTAGTTTATTTAATCCGTTTAATGTTATTGGCTCTTTATCCATTTTTTATTTCCATTTTGCAATCGGAGGTAATGACATCAAAATTCCTTCAACATTACCACCAGTTTGTAGCCCAAATTTTGTTCCTCTATCATAGAGCAAATTAAATTCTGCGTATCGACCTCTTTTAACATACTGAAACTCTTTATCTTTTAAAGTCCATTTTCTTTTTAATTTTTTTTTAATTATTTCATTAAACAGCATTTGAAATGTAACACCAACATCTCTTACAAACTTAAAGTCATTTTCAAAATTATCATTTTTGTAGTCAAAAAAGATTCCACCTATACCTCTTGCTTCTTTTCTGTGAGGTAGATAAAAATATTCATCACACCACTTTTTATATTTTTTATAATAATTTTTATTATGTCTATCGCACATTGCTTTTAATATTTTATGAAAGTTTTTCTTCTCTTTTTCATCTTTTATTGCTGGGGTTACATCTATACCTCCACCAAACCAATTTATTGTTGTACAAATAAATCTGGTATTAAAATGCATTGCGGGAATATGGGGATTTTGCATGTGCATGACTATTGATATTCCTGATGCCCAAAATCTAGGATCTTTACTTGCGCCTGGTATATTTTTTTGAAATTGTCTAGGAAATTTTCCATAAACTTTTGAAAAATTTACTCCTACTTTTTCAAAAATTTTTCCATTTTTAAGAATTCTATATTCACCACCACCTTCATCTTTTTTTATACTTCTTTTCCAAGAAGTTGATTTAAAATTTACTTTGTTTTTTTCAATTTTTAAAATATCATCGCATATTGCTTTTTGTAATAGCATAAACCAATTACTTGCTAAGTCTTTTTTAATTGAAATATCCATTTTATATTAATTCTACTTGACGCAAACTTTCTGCCAAAACAATGGCAACTGACGATGCAATATTAAGAGATCTTGCTTGATTATTCATTGGTATTTTTAAACGATTTTTAATTATTTTATGAACCTCTTCGGGTACTCCAGCACTTTCTCTTCCAAACAAAATAGTATCATTGGGCTTAAATTTAAATTTAGTGTAATTTATTGAACCTTTAGTTGTCATCAATATGATTCTCTCTTTCTTTTTTGCCTCAAAAAATTTTTCTGCACTTTGATAAAATTTTATTTGACTATAGTTCATATAGTCCATAACCACTCTTTTAAAGCGTTTGTCTGATAATAGAAAGCCACATGGTTCAATTATTTCTAATTTAGCACCTAAACAAGCACAAGTCCTAATAATTGCAGCAGTATTCTGAGGAATATCAGGCTCATACAATGCTATTTTGGGTACTAAAATTGTTGAATTATGTGTCATTCTTTCAGTAGTAAAATAATTATTTTATATTATATGAATTCATATATTAACTGTTTTAAACCAAAAAGAGATAAGAATTAAAGTTACTAGAAGTGTCTGAAAAGAAAACAAAAAGAAGAGATTTTTTATTTACTGCTACTACAGCTGTAGGAGCTGTTGGTGCTGCTGCAGTTGTGTGGCCAATGATTGATCAAATGAACCCTGATGCTTCTGTTAAAGCATTAGCTAGTACAGAAGTTGATGTAAGTTCTCTTAACCCTGGAAATACAATAACAGTTTTATGGAGAGGTAAACCAGTTTTTATTAGACGAAGAACCCAAGATGAAATTGATGAGGCACGATCAGTTAAGATGGAGGACTTAATTCATCCTGAGAAAGATGAAGATAGAGCAAAAAATCCAGAATGGCTTGTAATGTTGGGTGTATGTACACACTTAGGGTGTGTACCTTTAAACGATAAAGGAGATTATAATGGATGGTTCTGTCCATGTCATGGATCTCATTATGATACCTCAGGAAGAATTAGAAAAGGACCAGCACCTTGGAATATGGAAATACCTAAATACGAATTTGTCAACGCTAACACCATTAAAATTGGATAGAAAATTAAATGAGTGAACACGAATATAAACCAAAATCAAAAGTAGGACAGTGGTTTAATGATCGATTGCCACTGTTAACGCTTGCAAACCATCTAACTGATTATCCTACACCTAAAAATTTAAATTATTGGTGGACGTTTGGAGGAATTTTAACTTTTTGTTTAATCACTCAAATAATAACAGGGTTAACTTTAGCTATGCATTATATTGCCCATGCAGATATGGCCTTTGAGAGTGTCGAACACATAATGCGTGATGTTAATTATGGTTGGTTAATTAGATACATTCATGCAAACGGTGCATCAATGTTTTTCTTAGCAGTATACATTCATATTTTTAGATCTTTATTTTATGGATCTTATAAATCACCAAGAGAAATTATATGGATACTTGGTATAATTATTTACTTGCTAATGATGGCTGCTGCATTTATGGGATATGTACTACCATGGGGACAAATGAGTTTTTGGGGAGCAACAGTTATAACCAATTTATTCAGCGCTATTCCTCTTGTAGGTGAAGGTATTGTGACTTGGTTGTGGGGAGGATATTCAGTAGATAATCCAACTTTAACAAGATTTTTTACCTTGCATTATTTAATTCCTTTTTTAATTTTAGGTTTAGTTGTTTTGCATATTTGGGCTTTACATGTTCCTGGTAATAATAATCCAGTTGGTATAGATATTAAAAAACCCTCAAAAGATACAGTACCATTCCATCCATATATAGTAATTAAAGATGGTTTTGCTTTATTAATGTTTATGATCGTATTTGCTTTCTTTGTTTTCTATTCACCAAATATTTTAGGGCACGCAGACAATTACATTGAGGCCAATCCAATGGTAACACCTGCTCATATTGTGCCTGAATGGTATCTCTTACCTTTTTATGCAATTTTAAGGTCTGTTCCAGACAAACTATTAGGTGTCGTTGCAATGTTGTCAGCAATATTAATTTTAGCGGTTTTACCTTGGTTAGATACATCTAAAATTAGATCTGCTGTATTCAGACCACTGTATAGACAATTTTATTGGATTCTAGTAGCTGATGTTTTGATCTTGGGTTATGTAGGTGCAATGCCAGCAGAGGGGCTTTACTTATTAATAGCAAGAGTAGCAACTGCCTATTATTTTCTACATTTTTTAGTGATATTACCTGTTTTAGGCTTTAAAGAAAAAACTATACCAATTCCACTAAGTATTACAGAACCAGTTTTGGGAGGAAACCCAAACCTTGCTATGGCGAAACAAAAGGAGAGTAAAATAGAATAAAGTGAAAACTTTTATAAAATTCTGTTCAATTTTAGGTTTAATTCTATCTATTTTTTCTCAATCATCTGCTGCAGAAAAAGTTGATTATTTAAAGACAGACTGGACTTTTAAAGGTCTATTCGGAAAATTTGATAGAGGTTCTCTTCAAAGGGGTTACCAAGTTTATACCGAGGTATGCGCTGCTTGTCATTCCATGAAATACCTTAGTTATAGAAACTTATCAGAGAAGGGTGGTCCGGAATTTTCAGTTGAACAAGCCAAAGCAATTGCTGCCTCTTTTGAAGTCATAGATGGACCTAATGCAGATGGGGAAATGTTTACTAGGCCTGCAAAATTATCTGATAAATTTGTTATGCCTTATGAAAATGAAAAAGCGGCTCAAGCTGCAAATGGTGGCGCATATCCTCCTGACATGTCTGTTTTAGTTAAAGCAAGAGGTGGTGGAGTAGACTATATTTATTCTTTATTACAAGGATATGAAAAAGCACCAGATGGAATGATTTTAGACGAAGGTGTTCATTATAATAAATATATGTACGGTAATAAAATTAAAATGTCAGCTCCTCTTTCGGATGGAATAATCGAGTATGGTGATGGAACCCCTGCTAGTGTTGAACAAATGTCAAAGGATGTTACGACATTTTTAATGTGGGCGGCTGAACCACACTTAGAGGCGAGGCACAGAATGGGTTTTAAGGCAATTATTTATTTAATAATTCTAACTACTTTGGTTTACTTTAGTATGAAAAAAATTTGGTCACGTATTGAATCTGAAGTTTAAAACATCTCCATCTTTTACAATATAATCTCTACCTTCTAATCTCATTTTACCATTTTCCTTTGAATTAACCCATCCTTTGTAGGTTATGAAATCCTCATAAGATATTGTTTCTGCTCTAATAAAACCTTTTTCAAAGTCTGTATGAATTTCTCCAGCAGCTTTTGGTGCTGTACAATTTTTCTTTATAGTCCATGCTCTTGTTTCTTCTGGACCTGAGGTAAAATACGTATCAAGTTCTAAAATTTTATATCCCTTTTGTATTAACATGCTTAAGCCTGTATCTTTTAGCCCAATCATATCCATATAATTTTTTTTCTCCTCACTTGTTAATTCATTTATTTGATTTTCAATATCTGCGGAAACTATTAGTGTATTGTCATTTCCATATTTTTCTATGAAGTTTTTTGTATACTTGTTACCACCCTGGACACTTTGCTCATCTACATTGCAAACAAAAATTTTTGGTTTAATCGATAATAAGCCACTTTGATTAAGTTGTTTTCTCTCATATAGAGTTTCTAGTGCTTTTATATCTTTATCATTATTAATACAGTCTAACGCAATCTCTAGAATTTTAAGCTGTTCTTCGTCAATATTTTTCTTGTTATTTTTTTCTAGCCTTTTTTGAATCGACTCTAAGTCAGCTAACATCATCTCAGTTTCAATAATCTCAATGTCTCTTACTGGGTCTACGTCTGGATTGACATTTTGGATATCGTTTGAGTCAAAGCATCTTATCATATGAATAACAGCATCAACTTCTCTTATATGAGATAGAAATTTATTACCTAAACCTTCACCTTTAGAAGCTCCTTTTACAAGCCCAGCTATATCTACAAATGAAATGGTTGTATTAATTGTTTTTTTTGATTTTGATACATTTGATAACTTATCTAACCTTTCATCTGGAACAGGAACAACCCCTACATTTGGATCTATTGTACAGAATGGAAAATTTCCTGCTTGTGCTTTACTAGAGTTTGTTAAAGCGTTAAATAGTGTGGACTTACCCACATTAGGTAAACCAACAATTCCACATTTAAAACTCATTATTTATTATTTACTGTGCTAGAAAATAAATCCAATTTTTTATTCATGAGAATTGAAATAGACTCTATAATATTTGTTGTAATTTTTTCTAATCTAAGCATTTCATCATCATCAAAATTTTGAAGAACAAAATCACCAACTTCCATTTTATCTTTTGGTTTTCCAATACCTATTCTTACTCTAGAGTAATCTTTACCAATAAATTTATCAATTGACGCAATACCGTTGTGTCCTGCATCAGATCCACCAATTTTTGCTTTTATTTTTCCAAATTCTATATCTAGGTCATCATGAAAGACAATTACATCTTCTACATCTATTTTAAAATATTCAATTAATTCTCTAATACAAATTCCAGAATTATTCATAAATGTTAAAGGTTTTATGGCATAAACTTTTTGGTCAGCAACATTTCCAGTAGTTAGCAGTCCTTTGAATTTTGGTTTTTGTTTTGAAAGTCCAAATTTTTTATTTATACAATCAATAATTTTAAAACCAATGTTGTGCCTATTGTTCTCACTGTCTGGGGTCGGATTTCCTAATCCTACTAGTAAAATCATAAAATATTAGTTTTGGAGGAAAAGTTTCAAATTAAAACTATTTATTTTTTTCTTCAGTAGGTTTTTTATCTTCACCTTCTTTTTTATCACCTTCAGGAGATGGTTTTTCTCCACCTTCTGTTGATGCTGCTTCTGCTCCTTCAGCACTTGCCTCTCCTTCAGCTCCCTCAGCTTCTGCAGGTTTTTCAGGTTCTTTCATTACAGTTGGAGCCGCTAAAGTTGCAATTACGAAATCTCTTCCTTGAATAGTTGGTGAAACTTCACTGTCGAGATCTATTGAAGAAATTTTAAAACTTTCACCAATATCAACACCATCGAGATCTATAACAAGATTCTCAGGAATCTTTTCACTTGGACACTTAAGTTCAACTTTTCTTCTTACTATATTTAAAACCCCACCTCTTTTTAGCCCTGGTGATTTATCATGATTTAAAAATTTTACTGGAACTTCTATTCTCACTTTAATTCCTGCAACAATTCTTAAAAAGTCTACGTGAATTGGCTCGTCAGATATAATGTCATATTTTATTTCTCTTGGCAGAACTTTTTGAGATTTACCATCAACATTTAAAGTTATGATACTTGATAAAAAGTTTTCTCTCTCAATTAATGATTTAAGTACTTTTTTAGATATAGAAATTTTTTCATTTTGAGCCTCGCCACCATAAATGATTGCAGGGACATTACCGTTATTTCTCAGTGAATTAAGTTCACCCTTAGTTTTGTTATCCCTGATATTAGCGTTTAGTGAATTCATAAAAACAGAGTTTTTAGCTTAAGTTCCTAAATAACTCAAGGTATTTATTTGAATAAATCTGATACTGAAGTTGAATTTGAAATTCTTTTAATGGCCTCTCCCATAAGGCTAGAAATTGATAGAACCTCAATGTTTTTGGCACCTTTAACTCTGTTCATGTTATCAATTGTATCTGTTATTACTAAATTTTTTATTACAGAATTTTTAATTTTTTTAACTGCTTCACCACTAAGTACTCCATGAGTTATGTAAACATAAACTTCTTTTGCCCCTCTATCTTTCAGAGCTTTAGCTGCATTTACTATTGTACCACCAGAGTCAATTATATCATCAACAATTATGCAAGTTTTTCCTTTTACATCTCCAACAATATTCATTACTTGAGATTGACCTGGCTTTGGTCTTCTCTTATCAACTATAGCCAATCCCACGTTTAAAATTTTTCCTAGAGCCCTAGCTCTTTCTGTACCCCCCACGTCTGGTGCTACACAAATTAGATTTTTACTTTTAATCTTTTTTTTTACATGTCTTGCAAAGATAGGTGTTGCAAATAAGTTATCTACTGGAATATCAAAAAATCCTTGAATTTGACCAGCATGCAAATCAACTGTAACAACTCTATCTGCTCCTGATTTAGTAATTAGATTTGAAACCAGTTTTGCAGATATTGATGTTCTTGGTGCAACTTTTCTATCTTGTCGTGCATAACCAAAGTAAGGTATGACAGCAGTAATATTTTTTGCAGACGATCTCTTAAGTGCATCAATACATAATAATAATTCCATCAAGTTATCATTTGCAGGTGATGAAATGGATTGAATTAAAAAAATACTATTACCTCTTATGTTTTCATTAATCTCAACATATATCTCTCCATCTGAAAAATTTCTTATACTAGAGTTAACCAGTTTAGATTTAAGATATTTAGCAATATTTTTGCTGAGGGGTTTATTGCTGTTTCCGGATAATAATTTCATTAAAAAAACCTAATTAAGCATAATTATAGATATATTTCTACCATAATCATCATGATTTAGTTTTAACGCTCTTCTCGCGCTAAAGAAATTATTATTAATATTAAATGTATCAATATTTATTGAATCAATATTTTTTATTTTATTCTTTAAAAGACAAGATTTTACATATTTGGGTAAATCAAAATAAAGCTTTTTATACTTAATTTTAAAAAATTTATTATTTCTTTTATCTTTTTTAATAAATTTTCTTTTAAAATCTTCTTTGACTTCATAATTTTTAGCTGAGATAGCAGGTCCGATAGCAGCAGTAATATTTTTAGGATTAGAACCTTTTTTGATCATAAATTGGATTACCTTGCTAATTATGTCCGTATATGCACCTTTCCACCCAGCATGAATTGCTGCAATTATTTTTATTCTTTCATCGCAGATTAAAATCGGCACACAGTCAGCAGTTAATACACCAATTGGTATATTTTTTTGTTTTGTAATTACTGCGTCTGCTTGTGGTTTTGATTTAAAATTATTTTTTTTATTAATATAAACATACTTATTGCTATGAATTTGATTAATTAAAAAAATACTTTTAGCCGTGCTTTTAATTTTTTTTTTAACTATTTGTAAATTTTTTTTAACATCTGATGGATTATCTTTAGAACCAAGACCACAGTTTAAACTTTTATAAATTTTTTTTGATTTACCACCAGTTTTATTAAAAAAACCATGTTTAATAATTTTAATTTTAGAGAGTTTCCTTGACTTTATCAATTTTTAAAACCTGTTGTAAAATTATTTTTCTTATTTTTTATTAGCATGACTTTGAACAATTCACCCATTTGCTTATCATCTATCAGACGTCCTACTCTATAAAATAAATCTGCTTTTTTAGAAAAGGCTATATTTTTGCTGATTATTTCTGCTCTTTGAAGTATACCCATACTTTTTAAAAATCTTTTTTGATTTGTAAAAATTGAATTAACTTTTTCAAACTGATTTATAAATTTCTCAAAACAATGAAAGTTTATATTGTAAGTAATATCAGAGTCTCCAATATTTTCTAAAATGTTAGAATATTTATGATTATTTATTGCTTGAAGAGTGTCATGCATTTTGCTGTCTGAATAACCATAATCAATAATTAACATTCCTCCATTATTTTTTTGTATTAAACCGCAAATTGTTCTTAAATATTGAAATGTATCTGGTGAATATTCTATAATGTTTTGATTTTTTGATATTTCGAAATTTAGATGTTTTTCAATTTTTTCTATATTGATTTTTTTCTCTTTAAACTCAGCTTTTTTAGAATCATTTAAATTAACAAATCTTTCAAACCAACCTTCTTTTTTTTTAAAAAATTGTTTGATTGGTATTGCATCAAAAAACTCATTAGCTAAAAAAATTGTGGGGTTTGAATTTATTGTTTTAATGTCTTTTAACCATGAAAATTTTTTAGAATTCAAATTTTTTTTTTGCTCTTTTATTAAAAAATCACTTTTCTCATGAATTACAAAACTGCAGGCATTGTAACACTCTGGAAAATTTATAAGTGTCTCATCTATGACTTTCATCATTTCGCCATTTCCAGCTCCTAGTTCTAGTAAATTAAATTTTTTCGGAGAACCTATACTTTTCCAAAAAGTAATTGTCCAAATTGCAATTATTTCTGAAAATAATCTTGTGATATTTGGAGCAGTTATAAAGTCTCCATCCTTACCAAATGGATTTTTTTTCATGTAATAACCTTTATCTTTGTCGTAAAGAGCTAAATTTATAAATTGATCTAATGGTAAATTATTTGTTTTAGCGGGTTTCATATTTTAAATAAAATAAGATTACCCCCGATAGTATAAATATTAAACTTACTACTTGCCCCATTGTTAAGTCTAAAAATATATAACCTAGCTGTTCATCTGGTACCCTATAAAATTCAACAATAAATCTGAAGATCGAGTAAATGATTAAAAATAACCCTGAGATTACTCCAGGTTTATTTGAAAATTTATTTCTAAAATAAATTAATAATAAAAACAGAAATAAACCCTCTAATAGTGCTTCGTATAATTGTGAGGGATGTCTTGGGAGATTATCTATCTGAATAAATGTTACTGCCCAAGGTACATTAGTTATAGTTCCATATAATTCTGAATTTATAAAGTTTGCTATTCGTCCAAAAAACAATCCGATGGGAGCTACTAAAGCGATAATATCCATATATAAAAATGGGTTTTGATTATTTTTTTTAGCAAAAAATATAGACGCAAAAATAACTCCAATTAAACCACCATGGAAGGACATTCCACCTTGCCAAATTTTAAATATATCTAACGGATAATTTACATAAAAACTTAAATTATAAATAAGAATATAACCAAGTCTTCCTCCTAAAATTATACCTATAATTAAATAAGTTAAATAATCGTCAAAGTTATTTTTGATTTCTATGTCTTGAATAAATAATTTTTTAGCGAATATCCAGCCTAATATAATTCCAAATATATAAGCTAAAGAATACCATCTAATTTCTAAAGAAAATATTTCTAAGGCTACTGGGTCAAAATTATTAATGAACATTTTTAATAATACTTATAATGTATATCTTAAATATGAAAAATTCTAAATTTATTATTGATAAGTTTGCTAAATTAATAGAGCAGGGATTAGTATCTTCAAAAGATTTAACTACAGAACTATTTAATATCTTAAAATCTAAAAGAGATGATTTTGTTTTTAAAATGAAAATTACAAGTAAAGATGAGTTCGAAGTACTCTCAAAACGTGTTGAGAGTCTTGAAAATAAAATAAATAAACTTGAGAAAAAAAATAAAAAAGTTAGAAAGGTAAGAAAACCTTAACTCTTAAACCATCCATTTTTGATTTTTCTAACATTATATTTCCTCCATGAGATTTGATAATGTCTGATGAAATTGATAAACCGAGACCAACACTTGATTTTGAGTCTGTTCGACCTTTATCTATTTTATAGAAAGGTTTAAATACATTTTCATACTCATTTTTTGGTATTCCAGGACCATCATCATCAATAATAATGAATAAGTTTGTATTTTTTTTATTTAAGCTAATCTCAACTTTATTAGCATATTTTAGTGAATTATCGATTAGATTATTTATACATCTATTAATTAAATTTTTCCTGCCGCTAAAGTAAATTCTTGGTTTTAAGTTTTGTGAAATATTTTCATTATTATATTTTTCGATAATCTTTGAAATTAATTCAGATAGATTAAACATTTCATCTTTTTCAACATATGATGAGCTGGTAAATTGCAAGTATTCATTTAACATTTTCTCCATCTCATTAATGTCTTCAGTTAATTTATTAACTGTTTCTTTATCTTTTATAAAAGCTAATTGTAGTTTCATCCTTGTTAAAGGCGTCCTTAAATCATGACTTATTCCTGACAACATTTCTGTTCTTTGATTGATGTGTCTTTCAATTCTCTTTCTCATTTTATCAAATTCATGTCCTGCCTGTCTAATTTCAAGTGCGCCAGAGGGTTTGAACTCTTCAATATTTTCTCCTTTACCAAATCTTTCAGCTGCACGAGCTAAATTTGTGATTGGTCTAGTTTGATTTTTTAAAAAAATTAGAGAAATGATTACCATTATTATTGCAGGTACGGTTATCCAAAGCGCAAATATTCTTGCAGAAGAACTTGCAACTCTATCTTTAGGTACTAAAAATTTAAAATAACCATCATCATATTTAATTCTTAAATCAATCAATTCCTTATAACTTGTTGTATCAAACCAATATTTATTTGATCCAAACTTAGATTTAAGCTCTCTTCTTAATGTTCTGTCTATAGGGCTAAACCAACGTTCAGTTTCAGTATTATATAATTTTTCCTCTTTAGAAAATTCAATGTTTAAATCTAAAAATAACGAAAAAAGATCCATAAGTTCTTGTTTATCAGATTGCTTGGTTTCATAAGCTTCTATAAATGTACTAATTTCATTTATCAAAGTTCTTGTCATACCTTTGTTAGTTTTTATCCAAAGACTGTCAAAGAAAACAATTGTAATTACTAATTGTAAAACAAGCACAGGTACAGCAACAATTAGAAGTGCTCTGTAAAATAATTTCTTTGGTAATATTTTTTTCAAGTAATCACTCAATCCAGAGAACATATCCAGCACCTCTTATTGTTTGTAAAAATTTTGGATTTTTTGGATCAATTTCAATCTTTTTTCTAAGTCGAGTAATTATAACATCTATTGATCGTTCTTTATCTAGATTAATTAGTTGACCAATATCTTCCCTAGAAAATGTTTTACCTGGGTTATTAATCATTTTTTCTAAAATAGTTTTTTCAGTTGCATTAATCTTAAACTCTTTATCATTTTTAAATATTAAAAGTTTATTTAAATCAATTTTCACATTTTCAAATTCTATAACCCTTTTCTGATCTATTTTGATAGTTTTATTTAGTATGTTTTGTATTCTTAGAATCAATTCTTTTGGTTCAAATGGTTTTGGTAAATAATCATCAGCACCTATCTCTAACCCTTCAACCCTTTCATTTGCTTCACCTTTAGCTGTCAAAAGTATCACCGGTGTATTCAATTTTTTTTTCTTTTCTTTTAAAAATTCGAGTCCACTTTTACCTGGCATCATGATATCCAATATTATTAAATCAAACTTAACTATTTTTATTTTCTCTGATGCGTTTTCTGCATTTTCTGCAGTTGTGACTAAGAATTTATTTTCATTTAAATACTTTTTTACAAGTGATCTAATGCCGTCATCATCATCAATCACCAGTACATGTGCAATAAACTTATCCATTTATTATTTTACTCAATACATTATCAAAATTTATAACTTCCTCAGAACTTGAATTTAATAAAGCATTATAAATTCTCTTTTTTTGTAAATTAAAAATTTCATTAAAAATTTTTTTACCTTTTTCATTGAGAAATACATGCTTTATTCTAGTATCTTGATCATCTTTTTTAAACATAATGATTTCAAGTTTAATTAAATCTTTGAGAACACGATTTAAGCTTTGTTTTGTGACTTTTAATCTCTTTAGTAGCTCTGAAATTGAGATCCCTTCATACAAAGATAGTAAATGAATTACTTTATGGTGTGCTAAACCAATTGAATATCTGTCTAATATTTTTTTAGAGTCAGAAAAGGTTTCTCTATAGCTTACAAATAATTTTTCAATTAGTTCTTTAAGCTGGTCATCTTTTAAATATAAAAGTTCTTTCATAATAGGTAAGTTATATTGACATATTAAAGATACAAAGATATTTTTCAGTTATAAATTAAAAAAATTTTCACACATGATACCTTACGACAAGAGATCTGGAAAAATATGGTACAACAACGAATTAGTTGATTGGGCTGATGTTAAACTGCATGTTTTAAGTCATGGGATGCACTATGCTAGTTGTGTATTTGAAGGCGAGAGAGTTTATGATGGTTCAATTTTCAAATTAGAGGAACATACAGCTAGATTTTTTCATTCTGCTAAAAGAATGGGTTTTGAAATTCCATATACAGAGGAAGAAATCAACAATGCATCAAATAAAATTATCGCAACCCAAAAAGTAGAAAATGGTTATGTAAGACCTGTTGCTTGGAGAGGGAGTGAGATGATGGCTATTTCTGCGCAACAAACAAAAATTCATGTTGCGATTGCAACATGGGAATGGGGATCATATTTTGATCCTAAACTTAAAGTAGAGGGAATTAGATTAAATATTTCAAATTGGAGAAGACCAGCACCTAATACAATTCCATGGGATACAAAAGCATCAGGTCTTTACATGATTTGTACTCTTTCAAAACATGAAGCAGAAAAGCAAGGATATACAGATTCTTTAATGCTTGATCACGAAGGAAACGTTGCTGAAGCAACTGGAGCAAATATTTTTTTCAAAGATAAAAACGGTGAAATTCACACACCAATACCAGACTCTTTTTTAGATGGTATTACAAGAAGAACGGTAATAGGAATTGCAAAATCAAAAAACATAAAAGTACATGAAAGAAAAATTAGTCCAACCGAATTACCTAATTTTGTTGGGTGTTTTTTAACTGGAACAGCAGCAGAAGTAACACCAGTATCTTGTATTGCTAATAATCAATTTAAAGTTTGTGATACTATTATTGATTTAAATGAAAGCTATCAGGTATTAGTTAGAAAGAAAAAAGCAGCTTAATCCTTATTATCTTCAGACATAGCGTGATCAATTCCTTTTCGCATATAATCATAACCTGTGAAAAGTGTTAAAGCAGCGGATAACCATAAAAGGATAATTCCTATTGTTTGTGCATTATAATCTTGAAAATTAATAATTTTATTTCCTGTATCTCCTGATAGCAAGAGAGCTATCGACACCATTTGTAATATAGTTTTAAGCTTAGCAAGATTTGAAACAGGAAGTTTTATTTTTCCTTTTGCTAAAAATTCTCTTAAACCTGAAATTAAAATTTCTCTGGTTAAAATAATAATTGCTGCAATTACTTCATAATTTCTAATAGTTCCATCCATAACTAAAAGTATTAAGGCTGTTGCAACTATTATTTTGTCAGCTATCGGATCCAATAATTCTCCTAGCTTAGACTCAACACCAAACATTCTAGCTAACATACCGTCCAAAAAATCAGTAAATGATGCGACTATGAATAAAATTAAAGCAGTTAGATCGCCGTAAAATCCAGGAAGATAAAAAGCCAAAACAAAAAAAGGAACAATTATTATTCGTCCAATAGTTAAAATATTTGGAATTTTTTTAAGCATATTTACTCGTGAAAAAAGTTATATATCTTTTTTGCAACTTTTTCTTCAACACCCTCGACAGATTTTATTTCATCTAAACTAGCAGACTCAACCGATCGAGCAGATCCAAAATGATTTAAAAGTGCTCTTTTTCGAACAGATCCAATACCCTGTATTTGATCTAAAAGTGATTTACTGATACCTTTTTTCCTTTTTGCTCTATGGGCACTTATGGCAAATCGATGTGCTTCATCTCTAATTCTTTGTAAAAAAAATAAAGATGGATCGTTTTTAGCAAATTTAAATTCCTTTCCGTTATGAAAAAAAGTTTCATTACCACTATTTCTGTATTTACCTTTTGCAATAGCAATTACTGGTATTTCGTTCAATCCTAAATCATTCATTGTTTCTCTTGCTGATGAATATTGTCCTTTTCCACCATCAATTAAAACCAAATCTGGGAATGTTAAGAAATTTCCTTTTTCTTGTATTGCTCTTTTAAATCTTCTTTCTAAAACTTCTTTAATCATTCCATAATCGTCTTGTTTGAATTTTTCTGTTTTTATATTAAACTTTCTGTATCTTTTTTTGATAAATCCTTCCTCACCGTATGTGATTAATGCTCCGACACTATTTGTACCTTGAATATGACTATTGTCATAAACTTCGATGATGCTTATTGTATTATCTAGTTTAAATTTTTTTGAAATTTCATCTAATAAATTTCTATTATTTTGGCTCTCATATAATTTTCTATTTAAACTATCTTTAGCATTTTTTATTGCGAGATTTATCACTCTTAGTTTGGAGCCTTTTTTTGCAGTCGATAAATTGATATTTTTATTTTCTTTTTTAGTCAAAGTTTTTTCTATTAATTTTCTTTCTTTGATATCTTCACTTAAAATTACTGAACTTGGAACAGCTTTATTTTCATAAAATTGTGCAACAAAAGAATTTAGTATATCGCTCAAAGTTTCATCTGGATCATGTTTTGGAAAAAAAGCTTGATTACCCCAATTTTGTTTTGATCTATAAAAAAATACTTGAATGCAAGTTTTTCCTGATTCTTTGTATCCTGCTATAACGTCAGCTTCTATGAGATTTGCCTCGCTTATTGTTAATGAAGATTGAATAATATTGAGCGATTTAATTTTGTCTCTCATAATTGCTGCTTTTTCAAAATCGAGCTCTTCACTAGCTTCTTCCATTTGTTGTGAGAGTGTTTTTTGTATTTTTCTAGATTTTCCTTTACTCAAGAATTCGTCTGCAGCTTCGACCAACTTCGCATAATCACTTTTATTTATTTTTCCACCGCATGGTCCTGCACATCTTTTTAAAAAATAATTAAAGCAAGTTTTATCACCTGCCTCTACTTGTTTATCTGTGCAAGATCTTAATAAAAAAATTCTTTGAATAGTTTTAATTGCCATATTCACCGCTAATGAACTCGCAAAAGGTCCATAATATTTACCTGGTCTATTTTTAGCACCTCTATGCCTTTCTATTCTTGGAAATTCATGATCAGAAATAAAAATATATGGAAAAGATTTGTCGTCCTTTAATAGAATATTAAATTTAGGCTTATGTTTTTTAATTAAATTTGCCTCAAGAAGTAGAGCTTCACTCTCATTTGTAGTAGTGGTTATCTCAAGTTTTTTTGTTTGAGACAACATTCTTTCTGTTCGGATTATATGATTTTTTTCCGATACATAACTTTTCAATCTATTTGGAAGATTCTTTGCCTTACCAACGTATAAAATCTCATTATCAGAATTCAGCATTCTGTAAACTCCAGGTAATTTGGGAATTAAAGGTAATTCTTTTTTTATAACTTCTTTACCTTTTTCAGGACTTAACATGACTTCTCTTTTTGGAAATTTGAATACCTACAGCAGAGCAGTCTTTCATTATCTCAAGTTTTTCAATTTGAAGACTTATTTTATCAATCCTCTTATCTTTGAATAACTCATCAAAGACATCTTCAGCCAAGGTTTCTAAAAAATTATAATGTTTATTTTTGACTAATTTTTTTATTAATTTTACAATTTTTGCATAATTCACGATTGTTTTTAAATCTTTATCATTAGAAGGTTTTTTATCTTCATAGTTTACTTCAATATTAAATTTTACTTTCTGAGGTTTTTCTTTTTCAAAATCATAATAACCAAGTTTTAAATCTAATATTAACTCTTTAATTAAAACTTTCTTTTCGTAATTAAATAAGCTTTTATTACTATCTATCTTAATTATTTTAAGATTATTCTTTTTCATTCTTTTCCACCCATAATATCTGGTGTTTGCCAATTTAAACTTTGACCACTGTCTATTGATATTACTTGACCAGTAATAGATCTATTTTTGATAAAAAAGTCAACTGCATTACAGATTTGTTCCACATCAACTTGTCTTTTAAGTGGAGTGGCCATGTATTGTTTTTTAAAATGTTTCTCAGACTGCCTGCCGTTCTTTATTGTTGGGCCTGGAGCAATTCCATTTACCCTTATATTCGGTGCTAGGCTCATTGCACTAGTTTTTGTCAAAGTATAAAGACCAGTTTTACTAATTGTGTAAGAAAAGAAGTAAGGAGTAAGTTTAAATACTCTTTGGTCGATTAGATTTATAATATTATTATTTTTACCTTTTATATTTTTGGCAAATTCCTTTGATAATAAAGCTGGTGTTCTAAGATTTGTTCTTAAGTGATGTCCCCAGCTATCAGTTGTAAAATCTTCTAGCTTATCGTTTTCAAATAGTGAAGCATTATTTATTAGACAATCAAAATATTTTAATTTCGATTTTGCAAATCTTACAATTTTATTTACATCTGTTTCTTTGCTTAAGTCTCCTTTTACTAAATAAACTTTAGTTCCATTTTTAGATAATTCTTTTTTTAATTTTTCTGCTTTTGACTTTGATTTGTTAAAATGAATTAATATTTCTTTATTAGGACCAGATAATTTTTTTGCAATTGCAGCACCTATTCTGGTTGCCCCACCAGTAATTATTATCTTCCGTGCTTCCATTTTTTATCTCTTTTTTTTGTAACTTTAGTGCCTGGCATACCCATTGTTGACCTACCTTTTGGATAAAGTTTATTTTTTACGTCATACTGCCTTATTTTTGGGTTTAATGTAATTTCTAATTCTGTACTTTCTAATTTTCTAATTTCGTCTCTGATTTTAGCTGCCTCCTCAAATTCTAGGTTAGATGCAGCTTCTTTCATCTTCTTATCTAGACCTTTGAGATGTTTTTTTAAATTTCCACCAATATTTGATCCATCACTAATTTTTACATAATCTTTTTCATAAACACTTTCTAAGATATCACTTATTTCTTTTTTTACAGACTTTGCATCAATTTTGTGTTTCTTATTGTATGCAAGCTGAATGTTTCTTCTTCGATCAGTTTCAGCAATTGCTTTTTTGATACTCTTTGTTTCTTTGTCTGCATATAAAATAACTTTGCCATCCACATTTCGAGCAGCTCTTCCAATAGTTTGGATCAGTGAAGTTTCAGATCTCAAGAAACCCTCTTTATCTGCATCTAAAATCCCTACAAGTGCGCACTCTGGAATATCTAGTCCCTCTCTTAATAGATTTATTCCTACTAATACGTCAAATACACCCATTCTTAAATCTCGCATAATTTCAATTCTTTCTAAGGTGTCTATATCTGAATGCAGATATCTTACCTTAACTCCATTTTCATGAAGATACTCCGTTAAATCCTCTGCCATTTTTTTTGTTAAAGTTGTAACTAGTACCCTGTGATTATTTTCAACAACTCTTTTACATTCATGCATTAAGTCATCGACTTGGTTTTTAGCAGGTCTTATTTCTACAACAGGATCTATTAATCCAGTTGGTCTTATAACTTGATCAATAAATTTACCTTTTGTTTGCTCTAACTCCCATGGCCCAGGAGTTGCTGATACAAATACTGTTTGAGTTCTCATAAGATCCCATTCCTCAAACTTTAGAGGTCTATTATCCATACATGACGGTAATCTGAACCCATACTCTGCCAAAGTACTTTTTCTTGATCTGTCCCCTTTGTACATCCCATTTAGTTGAGGAACAGTTACATGGCATTCATCTACAAATATTAATGTATTATCTGGAAAATATTCAAAAAGAGTAGGCGGGGGTTCTCCTGGCTTTCTTCCTGATAAAAATCTTGAATAATTTTCAATTCCTGCACATGAGCCAGTTGCTTCTATCATTTCAAGATCAAACTTTGTTCTCTCTTCTAATCTTTGTGCTTCTAAAAGTTTATTTTCCTCTCTATGTTTTTTTAAAGTGATTTCTAACTCTCTTTTAATATTTATTATTGCTTGTTCTACCGTTGGCTTTGGAGTGATGTAGTGACTATTTGCATAAATTTTTACTAAACTTAAATCTCTTACTTGATCTCCTGTAAGGGGGTCAAATTCTTCTATTTGCTCAAGTTTATCCCTAAATAAGCTTAATCTCCAAGCTCGATCTTCTAAATGTGATGGAAAAATTTCTAAATATTCACCTCTTGCTCTAAAGGTTCCTCTTACAAAATTTTGATCATTCCGTTTATACTGTAATGCGACTAAAGATTTAATTATTTCTTCTCTATTATAATCATAGTTTTTTTGAAGCGTTAAAGTCATCTTGCTGTAAGCCTCAACAGAGCCAAGTCCATAAATACAAGACACACTTGCAACAATTAAAACATCATCTCTCTCAAGTAGAGATCTTGTTGCTGAGTGTCTCATTCTATCAATCTGTTCATTTATAGAAGCTTCTTTTTCTATATATGTGTCTGATCTAGGAACATAAGCTTCTGGCGTATAATAGTCATAATAAGATACAAAATACTCAACAGCATTATCTGGAAAGAAGCTTTTCATTTCCCCATAAAGTTGCGCTGCTAATGTTTTATTTGGTGCTAATATCAAAGCTGGTCTGTTAGTTGCCTCTATTACCTTTGCCATTGTAAAAGTTTTCCCTGAGCCGGTAACACCAAGTAATACTTGATTAAATTGATCTTTTTTTGCACCGTCTACTAATTTTTTGATAGCAGCGGGCTGATCTCCAGCTGGTTTAAAGTCAGATTTAATTTTAAATTTTTTTCCACCTTCAATTTTTCCACCTATTTTTGGATTTTTACTCTGGATATCTGTAATTAAATCTTGATATGTATTTTCCATATATTAAACAACGTATTAGAATTTAATTATATTTCAATGAGCATAATATCAGATAGTTTAAAAAGAATTAAACCTTCACCAACCATTGCGGTGACTCAAAAAGCTAGAGAACTTAGAGCTGCTGGTAAAGATGTTGTAGGCCTTGGAGCGGGAGAGCCGGATTTTGATACGCCAGACAATATTAAAAAGGCAGCGATTAAAGCAATTAAAAGTGGAGATACAAAGTATACAGCTGTGGATGGAACGCCTGCATTAAAAAAGGCAATCGTAAGTAAATTCAAACGAGAAAATAAATTAAATTATTCAATTGACCAAATAACAGTTGGAACTGGTGGTAAGCAAGTACTTTATAATGCTTTTATGGCAACTTTAAACAAAGGTGATGAAGTAATTATTCCAGCACCTTTCTGGGTATCATATCCAGATATGGTTTTGTTAGCAGGTGGAAAACCAAAAATAGTAAAGTGTACTGAGCAAGAGGGTTTTAAACTTACAGCAAAGAAATTAAAAAAAGCAATTTCAAAAAAAACTAAATGGGTAATACTAAATTCACCTTCAAATCCAACTGGTGCAGGATATTCAAAAAAAGAAATTCAAGAACTCTCAAAAATTTTAATTAAAAATAAAAATGTCTATATTTTAAGTGATGATATTTATGAACATGTAAAGTATGATAATTTTAACTTTTTTACTATTGCCCAAATATCAAAACTAAAAAATAGAACTCTCACTATGAATGGAGTTAGCAAATCGTATGCTATGACTGGTTGGAGAATAGGATATGCGGCAGGCCCTGAGGATATAATTAAAGCTATAAGAAAAATTCAGTCTCAATCTACTTCTAATCCCTCATCAATAAGCCAGGCAGCAGCAGTTGAAGCTCTGAATGGCACTCAAGGTTTTATTAAAAAGAGATCTAATGCTTTTAAACAAAGAAGAGATTTTGTTGTTAAAAGTTTAAACAGTATTAAAGGAATTAGTTGCTTAACTCCAAATGGAGCTTTTTATGTGTTTCCAAGTTGCAAAGGTCTTTTAAATAAAAAAACAAAATTAAAAACTGATACAGATTTCGTCCAAAAATTACTTGAAAAATCAAATGTTGCAGTTGTGCAAGGATCAGCATTTGGTCTTGATGGATATTTCAGAATTTCTTATGCAACCTCAATGAAAAATTTAAAAAAAGCAATGGAGAGAATTAAATCTTTCTGTGAAAGCTTATAATTAAGAGTGAAAACTGCATTATTATTTGGTTCGACAGGCCTAGTTGGAGGACATGTTCTTAATTATCTAATTCAAAACTCAAATTATTCAAAAATTAAATTATTTATTCGTTCTTTCATAGAAATTAACGATCCAAAGATTGAAATAATAAAAACTGATTTTAATAATCTAAATAAACATGCTGAAGATATTAAAGGAGACGAATGTTTTTGTTGCATTGGTACGACCAAAAAGAAATCACCCAATAAAACAGAATATCAAAAAATTGAGCTAGATATTCCTAAAAAAATTGCCCAAGTAGCAAAATCTAATTCAGTTAAATCATTCTTTTTTGTTTCTTCAGGATATGCTAATCCAAAAAGTTCTGGCGAATATTTAAAATTTAAAGGCATGGTTGAAGAAGAAATTAAAAATTTAAATTTTGATAAAATTGGGATTATGAGACCATCTTTTTTATTAGGAGAAAGACAAGAAGAAAGGGTTGGTGAAAAATTTGGAATAATAATATTTAAACTTTTAACTCCAATATTAATTGGGCCTTTTAGAAAAATGAGACCAATTCATTCAGAAATAGTGGCTAAGGCAATGATAAAATTAGCAAACGAAAATATTGATCAAAGTATATTCGAATCTAACGAAATTTCTAATTTAGTGAGATAAAAATTTTTCAGCCTCAAGCGCAGCCATGCAACCCATACCAGCAGCAGTTACCGCTTGTCTAAAAGTTTTATCCTTAACATCTCCAGCAGCGTAAACACCAGGAACATTTGTTTCAGTAGAGTCAGGCTTGGTAATCAAATAACCTTCGGTATCCATTTCTAATTGATCTTTAAAAAGTTTTGTTGCAGGGTCATGACCAATCGCTATAAAAACTCCATCTAGTTTTAATTCTTCTACATTATTTGTTTTTACATTTTTAATTTTTAAACCCTTAACATTTTTAGGATCTTTATCACCAATCACATCCTCAACGACTGAATCCCAAATAATTTCTATTTTTTTATTTTCCATTAATTTTTTTTGAAGCATCTTTTCAGCTCTTAGACTATCTCTTCTATGAATTAATTTTACTTTTGAGGCAAACTTTGTAAGAAACATAGCCTCTTCAACAGCAGCATTTCCTCCACCTACAACAGCCACTTCCTTGTCTTTAAAAAAGAATCCATCACAGGTAGCACATGCTGAAACTCCAAAGCCTCTAAACTCTTGCTCTGAATCTAAATTCAGCCATCTAGCCTGAGCTCCAGTAGATATAATAATACTATCAGCAGTATATTTCCGACCACTATCGCCAATCGCTTCAAAGGGTGAGCTTTTTAAATTTACTGATCCAATATGATCTTCAATCATTTCCGTTCCAACTGCTTTTGCTTGTTCTTTCATTTGATCCATTAACCATGGCCCTTGAATTACTTCAGAAAATCCTGGATAATTTTCAACATCAGTTGTTGTAGTTAATTGCCCGCCTGGTTCAGATCCATAAACTAAAATAGGGTTCAGCATCGCTCTAGCAGCATAGACTGCAGCAGTATATCCAGCAGGACCGGATCCAATTATTAACACTTTTGTGTGTTTAGTTGGATTTTGACTCATATGGAAGCTATATAGTGATTAATGTCTAAATTAAAAGGTATTTTATTAACCCAACGAATGCACGGCATGATAAGCCAAGTAGAAGGTCTAGCCAAAGCTTTAGATTTAGATTTCACACACCATACAGTTGAACTAAAAAGTTTTTGGAAAGCAATTCCTCCAAAGTTAACTCCTATTTCTCAAAATGTTTATAAAAAAATTATACTAGATGAGTTTGATGTAATTATATCTTGTGGAAGAAAAAGTGTAATACCATCAATTCATTTAAAAAAAATTTCAAATAAAAAAATATTTAATATTCACATTCAAGACCCGAAAGTAAATTTAAATAATTTTGATTTCATTGTTGCTCCAGAACACGATGATTTAGATGGTCAAAACGTAATTACAACAAAAGGTGCTATTCACTATCTTACACAAAGTGAAATTGATGAGAGTAGGAATTATTTAAATTCGTTTATTAAAAATGATGGACGAAAAATTTGGACTTTAATTATGGGTGGACCAACTAAGTATTACGATTATTCTACTAAGAATATGAAACATATTTTTACCAGTCTGTATAAATTGATAAAAAAACACGACTTTCAATTAGTTGTAATTCCCTCAATGAGAACTCCAATCAATACTATTCATTACGCTAAAGAATTTTTTGGTGAAAAACACACCATTTTTATGGAGGTTGACAAAAAAGCATATTTATCAGCCCTTGGAATTGCAGAAAATATAGTAGTTACTTGCGATTCAAGTTCAATGATTTCAGAGGCAGCTTTAACAGGTAAACCAATTTACGTAGCAAATATTTTACCAAGAAAAAATGATATTAGATTTCAAAGATTTAGAAATTTATTTAGAGAACTAAAAATTATAAGAAATTTAGGTGAAGAAGTGGAAAATTGGAACTATGAAAAGTTAGATGAAACTAATAGAGTAGCAGGAATTATAAAAAACAAAATTATTTCATAATGTCATTTTTAAATTCCATATTAAATAATTCTAAAAAATTTGAATTTCCCTTTGATCATTGGGAATATGAAAATGCTTTGACAGATGGAGCAATAGAGGAAATAATTAAAGCGGACATTCCAGATGTCAGCAAACTTAACCTTTCTTATGATGGAACAAGAGCTATCGATGGTGGTGCTGCAGAGTTTAGAGAAGGCATAGCATCTGGTGGAGAGGCAATAAAGTTTAGGTGTTTTGTGAATAAAAATAATTCACCAAATTTTCCACATTTGGTAAAATTTATAAACGAACTTCAGTCTAAAGAAACATATGAAGTTATTTCAAAAATGATTAATAGAGATTTATCTAATTCCTTTGTTAGGCTAGAGGTAATCTGTGACCGAGAGGGTTTTTGGCTCAAACCACATTGTGATATTAAAGAAAAACTTATGTCTGGTTTAATCTTTGTTAACAATGCTAATGAATCTGAAGATTTAGGAACTGATTTTTACAACGATAAATTAGAAAAAGTAAAAACAGTTCCATACAAAAATAATTATGGTTATTTCTTTACTAGTGGACCTGGAACTTGGCATGGAATGGAAAAGAAAACCATTGTTAAAGAAAGACGATGTATTCAAGTAAATTATGTAACGTTTGAAACTGATTGGAAAGTAAACTCTTAAATATCTTGAAGAGAGTTAACTTCTAATTTATTTGTTTTCAAAGATTTAATTGCTTCTAAACACGCATAAGCAGTTGACATATTTGTGCAATATGGAACTTTATTTTTTAATGTAGCTCTTCTTAAAGCGATTGCATCGCTTATTCGATAAGCTTTATTTCCACCTCCTGTATTTATTACTAATGCAATTTTTTTTGCGTCTAAAACATCAACTATATGAGGAGAACCAGTGCTTACTTTATTAATGATTCTACATTTCATACCGTGCTTTCTAATATAATCAGCAGTTCCTCTAGTTGCACATAAGGTGAATTTTAATCTAATAAGTTCTTTGGCTAGATCTATTCCTTCATCTTTGTGAGAGTTTTTGAGAGAAATAAAAGCTAAACCATTTTTAGGTAATGAATTTGATGCTGCTATTTGACTTTTAGCAAAAGCCATTCCAAAATTTTTGTCAAAGCCCATTACCTCACCAGTAGACTTCATTTCTGGACCTAAAAGCAGATCACTATTTGGAAATTTATTGAAAGGAAATACAGCCTCTTTAACTGCGTACATTCCTTTAGATTTGTCCTTCAAATTAAATTTAGATAATTTTTCACCTGCCATTACTCGTGATGCAATTTTTGCTAGGGGTAAACCTTTTGCTTTAGATACAAATGGTACCGTTCTACTTGCCCTTGGATTAACCTCAATCACATAAATTTTGTCTTTTTTTATTGCATATTGAATATTCATGAAACCTTTTACTTTAAGAGCAAGTGCAAGTTTTTTGGTTTGATTTTCAATTTCTTTAATTAAATAGGGTTTTATAGACACTGGTGGTAAACTACATGCAGAGTCTCCTGAGTGAATACCAGCTTCCTCTATATGTTGCATTATACCAGCAACATGTACTTGTTTTCCATCAGAGATTGCGTCAACATCAACCTCCATTGCGTGGTTAATAAATTTATCGATTAAAATAGGATTATCATCGGCTGCTTTAAAAGCCTCTTCTACAAATTTTTTAAGTTGATTTTTTTCATATACAATCTCCATGGCTCTTCCTCCCAGCACATAAGATGGTCTTACCATTAGCGGTAAGCCAATTTTTTCTGAGATATTAATTGCCTGTTTAAATGTTTTAGCAATTCCACTCTCAGCTTGTTTTAATTTAAGTTTATTTAATAAATTTCTAAATCGATCTCTATCTTCAGCTAAATCAATTGAAGTATATTGTGTTCCTAAAATAGGAAGATTGTTATCGTGTAAAAATTTTGCAAGCTTTATAGGAGTTTGCCCACCGAATTGAGCAATAATTCCTAGGAGATTTCCTTTTTCTTGTTCTTTTTTAATTATATTAAAAACGTATTCCTCAATTAGTGGTTCAAAATAAAGTCTATCACTTGTGTCATAATCTGTTGAAACTGTTTCAGGGTTGCAGTTGATCATTATGGTCTCAAAACCTGCTTTTTTTAGGGAAAAACTTGCCTGACAACAACAATAGTCAAACTCAATACCTTGACCGATTCTATTAGGACCACCACCTAAAATAATAATTTTTTTTCTTAGTGAAGGATCTGCTTCACATTCTGAATTAATTGAGAAATTTCGTTGATATGTTGAATACATATAAGGTGTGAAAGATTTAAATTCTGCAGCGCAGGTATCGACTTTTTTATACACAGGTAAGATTTTTAGTGCAGTTCTTTTTTTTCTAATAATTTTCTCTGAAATTTTAGTAAGTTCAGAAAGTTTTTTGTCAGAGAAACCTATTGATTTTATTCTATTAAATTCAACAAAATTTTTAGGTAATCCTTTCATTTTAATCTTAAGTTCATTGTCTATTATTTCTTTTATCTGCTCTAAAAACCATGGGTCAATTTTTGATAAACTATAAATTCTTTTTAAATTAATTTTCTTGCGAATTGCTTCTGCAACAAGGAGTAATTTATTTGGGATATTTTCTTTAAGTCTTTTTTCTATTTGTTTCTTGTTTAGATTAAATATTCTATCTAATCCGGAAAAGCCAGTCTCTAAGGACACCAATGCTTTTTGAAGAGATTCTTTGAAGTTTCTACCAATGGCCATTGCTTCACCAACTGATTTCATAGAAGTTCCTAATGTAGCTGGAGATGTTGAAAATTTTTCAAAAGTAAATCTAGGAATTTTAGTTACTACATAGTCTATAGTTGGTTCAAAAGAGGCAGGAGTAACCTTAGTTATTTCGTTTTTTAATTCATCCAACGTATAACCAACAGCAAGCTTTGCAGCAACTTTTGCAATTGGGAAACCAGTTGCTTTAGAAGCTAGAGCAGAGGATCTGGATACACGTGGATTCATTTCTATCACAACCATTCGTCCATTTTTGGGATTTATAGCAAACTGTACATTTGATCCCCCTGTTTCAACTCCAATTTTTCTAAGACAGGCAATAGATGCATTTCTCATTACTTGATACTCCTTATCCGTCAAAGTAAGTGCTGGGGCTACAGTTACTGAGTCACCAGTGTGAATGCCCATCGGATCGACATTTTCTATAGAGCAAATTATAATACAATTATCTTTCCTATCTCTTACAACTTCCATTTCAAATTCTTTCCATCCCTCTAGACATTCTTCAACAAGAACCTGGCTTACAGGTGACTCGTGCAATCCATTTTTTATGATTTTGAAATATTCTTTTTTATTTTTAGCAATTCCTCCTCCAAGTCCACCCAAAGTAAATGCAGGTCTTATAATTGCTGGTAATCCAATTTTTTTTAATACTTTTGAAGCCTGGTTATTAGTATTTACGATTTCAGATTTTGGTAAATCTAAACCAATATCTATCATATTTTTTCTAAATTTTTTCCTATCTTCAGCATTAGAAATTGCTTTTGAATTTGCGCCAATTAATTCAATTTTGTATTTCTTTAAAATTCCTTTTTTTTCAGCCTCCATTGCAAGATTAAGTGCCGTCTGACCTCCCATCGTTGGCAAAATCGCATCTGGTTTTTCTTTTTTAAGAATTTTTTCTAAAACATGTAGTGTTATAGGCTCAATGTAAGTTTTATCTGCAACATCTGGATCTGTCATAATTGTTGCTGGATTTGAGTTGATTAAAACTACTTTATATCCTTCGTCTTTTAGAGCTTTGCATGCTTGAGTACCAGAATAATCAAATTCACAAGCTTGACCTATTATAATTGGGCCAGCACCTACTACTAATATTTTTTTAATATCTTTTCTTTTGGGCATTTTTTTTCATACTGTTAATAAATTCTTTAAACAAATAGACACTATCCTGTGGACCAGGGTTGGATTCTGGATGATATTGTACTGAAAAAACAGGTTTGTTTTTAAGTCTAATACCTTCAATACTGTTATCAAATAAAGATTTATGAGTTATTTCAATATTTCTTGGTAAATTTTCTTTCATTACTTCAAAGCCATGGTTTTGGCTGGTGATTTCAACATTATCTTTTATTAAGTTTTTTACAGGGTGATTTGCACCTCGATGACCTAATTTCATTTTTTTTGTTTTGCCACCTAGCGCTAAAGCAAGAAGTTGATGACCAAGGCATATGCCAAATACAGGTAAGTTATTTTTTATTAATTTCCTAAGAGTTCCTATAGCATATTTTCCAGTAGCTGCAGGATCACCAGGACCATTTGATAAAAATATACCATTTGGTTTAAGAGCTAAAATTTTTTCAGCTGCTGTATTGCAAGAAACAACGCTTACTTTACAATTAAAATCAGAAAAATATCGCAATATATTTTTTTTAATTCCATAGTCAATTGCAACTACGTGAAATGTATTTTTTTTATTTTTTTTAAATCCAGTTTCTTTTTTCCATGTTTTAAAGCCTTTCCATATGTAATTTTTTTGAGTTGTAACTGTTTTTGCAAGGTCCAAGTTCTTTAATCCACTCCATTTTATTGTAGTATTAGCAAGTTTGCTGATATTAAATTTTTTATTTTTTGCGAAAGCAATTGTTCCTTTAGGAGCTCCATTATCTCTTATAAAGTTTGTAAGGCTTCTTGTGTCTAAACCAGTAATTCCAACAATTTTATTTGTTTTTAGCCAAGCATCTAAATGTAGAAATGACCTATAGTTTGAAGGATCGGTAATTTCAGAGTTCAATATTATCCCTTTTGCCCATATTTTATCAGACTCGTGATCTTCTTTATTGGTTCCAACATTTCCGATGTGAGGAAAGGTAAAGTTAATTATTTGACCTGCATATGATGGATCAGAAATAATTTCCTGATAACCTGTCAAGGATGTATTAAAACAAACCTCACCGGTAGCTTCTCCTTGGTATCCAATTCCAATTCCTTTAAACACCTTTTTATTTTCAAGAACTAAAACGCCTGTATTAATTTGGGATATTATTTTTGAGTTAGTTTTTTTTGCTTTTTTGTTCAATTACAACTCATGAGTTAAAGGTTAATACAATAATTGCTTTATTATCGCAACAGAGATGTAATATAAAATTGTAAAAAAACAATTTTTCTTTTGAAGAATTTTTTCTTTAAAGTAGATTAAAAAACTATGTCATTAAAACAGACCATCGAAAACGAATATAAAAATGCATTAAAATCTAAAGATAAAAATAAAATATCAACCTATAGGTTAATATTATCTTCTATTAAGGATTTGGACATTGTTAATAGATCAGGTCCTAACAAAAAAGAAACTGATGATGAGGATATTAAGAAACTTTTAAAAAAAATGGTTAAGCAACGAGCCGAATCGATAGATATTTATAAAAACAATAACAGAACAGATCTTTTAGAGGTAGAGCAAAATGAATATGATATTTTAACAAGTTTCTTACCAAAGCAGCTTAGCGAAGAGGAAACCAAAAAAATTTGTGCAGATGTCATTTCAAAACTTGGAGCAAATTCATTAAAAGATATGGGAAAAGTTATGGGTGAATTAAAAAAAACTTATGCAGACGAAATTGATTTTTCAAAAGCAGGATCAATGATCAAAGAATTATTAAATAAATAATGAAATACCCAAAAGAGTATCTTGATGAAATTAAAAACAGACTTAAAGTTTCAACAGTAGTATCAAAAACTGTTTCCTTAAAAAAAAGGGGTAAGGAATTCGTAGGTTTGTCACCTTTTAAAAATGAAAAAACACCATCATTTACCGTTAATGACGAAAAAGAATTTTATCATTGTTTTGCTACATCTGAACATGGCAATATTTTTGATTTTATAATGAAAACTCAAAATTTAAGATTTGGTGAAGCTGTAAAGTATTTAGCTCAACTAGCAGGTATGCAACCATATATGTTTTCAAAACAAGATGAAGAAAGAGAAAGAAAATGGAATGAGTATAAATCTATTTTTAGTCAGTATGTTAATTTTTATCATAATGAACTTTTAAAAAATGAAAATTATTCGGTTGCAAGAGAATATTTAAAAAAAAGATCTTTAAATAAAGAAGAAGTTAAAAAATTTAAAATTGGATATATTGATAAAAATCCAAATTTTTTTGAGAGATTAAAAGAAAATTATAGCGAGCAAACTTTAGTAGATACAGGTTTGTTTTATTTAGATGAAAAAAAGAAAATATATATTGAAAGATTTAGGGGACGATTAATTTTTCCAATTAATAACATATCAGGTCAACCTATTGCTTTAGGGGGGAGAATTATTGAAAATTTTGACTATTTAGCAAAATATATAAATTCGCCTGAAACAAATTTTTTTAAAAAAGGATCAAATTTATATAATTTAGATTTAGCAAGAAAACTTTCTAATAAAATCGATCATATTTATCTGGTAGAGGGATATATGGATGTCGTAGGTTTAAGTAAAAATGGAATTGATAATGTTGTAGCAAATCTTGGCACATCTTTAACTGACAGACAAATTTTAACTTTAAATCAATTTTTTGATGATATCATAATATGCTTTGATGGTGATGAAAGTGGATATAAAGCTGCTGTGAGAGCTGCTGAAAATTCAATAAAAGAACTTAAACCGGAAAAACAAATATCATTTTTATTTTTGCCAGATAAAGAAGATCCAGATAGTTATGTAAATAAAAATGGCAAAGCTAACTTTATTGATTTTACAAAGCAAAGTAAATTATCAATTCATCAATTTATTTTTAGTCACTATAAAAAACAAACTAAAAATAATCCTTCGTCAATGGCTATCTTTGAGAAAAAACTTAGAGGAATTGCAAATACAATAAAAGATGATTTTATAAAAAAATATGTTTTAGAATACTTTTTAGAAAAAATAGCTGAGTTAACGCCACATTCCAATAAAAATAATAAAAAATTTCATTCTAAAAATACAAAATATTTGGAAAGTACAAAAAAATATTTTAATGAAAGTCAGTCTTTGACTGGAGTTGAATTAAAAGAGTTTTCTTTATTGTATCTAGTCATAAATAATTTAGATTTGTTGCAAGCAAACATTCATTTGATTGAAAATATTAAATTATTTACCAATTTAAATAAAAAAATATTTGAAATGATAATTGAAAAATTAAAATCTGAGTCACAAATCACTATCCAAGATCTAAACTTAGATATTCAATTAACAGAAAAAATAAATAAATTTGCACCAATAAAACACATTCTAAAAAATCATTCTCATGATGACCAAAAAATAATAGAATTATTAGAGGATATCTCTAGAGATTTGATGAATTATGATCTTGAGTTTAGAATCCAGGAATTAGAATCGAAGTTTTCAGTTGATATGAGCGAGACTACATTTAATGAGCTAAAAGAGCTAAAAAAAAAGCAGAATCTCAACTAAACTGACTAAATTAGTAATGGATTTTTATATAATTGACATTATATAAGACTTCGAATTCAAATTACTGTGGAAAGAATTATTACAAAATCATTTGCTAGATTGATGGGTCGTGGAACCCATAGAGGATTTATTACACATGAAGAATTAAGCAAATCTTTAGGCAAGAGAAATTTGTCGGATGAAAATTTAGCACAAGCTTTTATACATATTTTAGATGAGAAAATTTCTTTAGTAGAAAAAAAATCTGATTTTAAAACCTTAAGAAAAAAAGAAAATTCAAACAAAGAAGAAGGCAAAACTATTGAAAAAAGTGATGATCCTATAAGGATGTATTTACGAGAGATGGGAGGTGTAGAATTGCTTTCTAGAGAGGGAGAAATTGCAATAGCAAAAAGAATTGAAGCTGGAAAAGATGTAATGCTTATAGCACTATCACAAAGCCCCTTAACAGCTCAACAATTTTTTGAATGGAATAACCAACTTCAAAATGATGAAATTTTAGTCCGAGAGATTATTGATATTGATACTAATTACATGGAAGATGAAACTACCGGGCCAAGCGCTAAGCAAAAAAATTCGGGTGAAACTGACAAAGAAGAGGGCGCAACAGATGATGATGACGATTTTAATCCAACACTGGCAGCAATGGAGACTGAAATTAAACCTAAGGTTTTAAAAACTGTCAATATACTTACAAAAGAGTATACAAAATTAATTAAATATCAAAAAGAAAAACTTGAGTGTGTTTTAAATTCACAAAATTTTTCAACAGCAAAAGAAAAAAGTTATGAAAAAATTGTTAATGATATTTTAGAAAATATTAAATCTCTTCAATTATCTCCTTCAGTTTTAGAGGAGTTAGTTCAGAAGCATTATGTTGAGAATAAAAAAATTATATCACTAGAAGGTAACCTTTTAAGGTTAGCTATGGATCATAAAATTCAAAGAAATGAATTTATAAAGTTTTATGTTGGTAATGAAATAAATCCAAATCTTAAAAAATTTTTAGATACTAATAGTATTTGGAAGCAATTTTTTTCAAAAAATAAAGAAGAATTTAAAAATATAAGAGAAAGATTGATTGAAATAAGTCATAAATTAGGAATTTCAGTTACCGACTTTAAAAAATTAGTTAGCAGAATTCAAAAAGGTGAAAAGGAGTCAAGAATTGCTAAGAAAGAGATGGTTGAAGCTAACTTAAGACTGGTAATTTCAATTGCAAAAAAATATACCAATAGGGGTCTTCAATTTTTAGATCTTATTCAAGAGGGAAACATAGGGCTAATGAAAGCAGTTGATAAATTTGAGTATAGAAGAGGATATAAATTTTCAACATACGCTACTTGGTGGATAAGACAAGCAATTACAAGATCAATTGCTGATCAAGCAAGAACTATACGTATTCCAGTGCACATGATAGAAACAATAAATAAAATTGTGAGAACACAAAGGTTGATACTGAGTGAGTTTGGTAGAGAGGCTACACCGGAGGAATTAGCACAAAAACTTCGGATGCCTTTAGAAAAAGTTAGAAAAGTATTGAAAATTTCAAAAGAACCTGTGTCTTTAGAAAAACCAGTTGGTGATGAGGAAGATAGTAGTTTAGGAGATTTTATTGAAGATACAAAAGCTTTAGCCCCCCTAGAACAGGCCATTAAATCAAATTTGGGTGAAGCAACTACTAAAATTTTATCAACACTTACACCGAGAGAGGAAAGGGTTCTAAGAATGAGATTTGGTGTAGGAATGAACACAGATCATACATTAGAAGAAGTTGGACTTCAGTTTTCAGTTACAAGAGAGAGAATAAGGCAAATAGAGGCTAAAGCTCTTAGAAAATTAAAACATCCTAGTAGATCAAAACAGTTAAAAAGTTTCCTAGAAAGTTAATAGGGCCGTTAGCTCAATAGTAGAGTACTGCATTGACATTGCAGGGGTAGTTGGAGCGTAACCAACACGGCCCACCATTATTAATTATCTTCAATTGATAACTTTTAAAAAATGATATAACTAAGACTAGTAAAGGGCCTGTAGCTCAGTTGGTTAGAGCAGTACACTCATAATGTATTGGTCCCAGGTTCGAGTCCTGGCGGGCCCACCAAATATCAATAAATTCATTAATGTAAAGAAAAGGTATTGTAAATAATTATCAGTTATTACTAAATTCCTCTAAGGTTTCAAACAAAGTATTTATATCTCCTTTGCTAGAATTTAAAATTGACGCAAATTCCTCTTTTTGAGTTCTTGCAAGACTAAGTCCTTCTATAATTAAATCTCTTATCAAAGGACTATCAGGATTTTTCGTATATACTCTCCAATCAATTTTCACCTCAGGTCTATCAGAGGTAGCAATTAATAAACTATTAACAATAGTATAATTTTTGTTTAAAACTTTCTTTCCTTGAACTTCAATTTTTGGATTAGTATATTCTGATAACCTGCTTGAAAAACTTTTTAAAAAATAATTTTCAAATAATTCAAAATATTTAGTTTTTTGACTATCATTTAAGCTTTTTCTAGCTGATCCTAGTGAATAAATTCCTACACCTTTAATATCCACTGTTTCTTTGGCTACAGATTTTAATTCATTTATTTTTTGCTCCTTTGAAATATTTTTTGATAGAATTTGCGATGCTCTATTAACAGTTGATTGAACAAATATATCTGGCTCAATAGAATATGCTTTCCCATACCCAAGATTAAAAAATAATAAAATTATTATAATTTTCCTCATTTTTAAAACTATTTATTATCTATTTCTTCCCAGTCTTGCTCATCATTATACAAAACCTCAATATTTCCTCTTTGATTATTTTTAATTTTATTTTCTCTATCTTGTAAATATAAGCTTCTCACAGACGCATAAAAATCTATTGAATTTGTTTCAAGATTATCAAATGATTCTAAATTATTTGCTCTAAAATCCACTCCACTTAAAGCTTTTGATGTTAAATAAACACGTTCACTTAAAAATTCATTATTACCGTGTACAGACGCATTGTACCATGGGTCACCACCCAATACATTAGCAAACGAACCACTTGTATCTCTTATTGTAGAGGGTCCTAAAACTGGAAGTACCACATAACACCCTGGTCCAAAGCCCCAAGCTCCTAAAGTTTGTCCATAATCTTCTTTTTCATATTTAGGAAATCCCATTTTGTTTGCAACATCAATTGTACCTAATAGTCCTACTGTTGTATTGATAACCAATCTTCCTGTATTTATGATTGCAGTTTTAACATCTCCTTGTAAAATATTATTAGGTATTGTTATCAGAGTAGATAAGTTGTTAACTGCATTACTAGTGCCTCTTTGAATAGGATCTGGTAATTTTCTATAACCTTTGGCAATTGGTTTAATAATTACTTTATCTAAACCTTGATTAAATGAAAAAGTGGCTCTGTTTAACTTTTCAAAACAATCTTTTATTTCTTTTGGTTGATCATCTTTTTGTAATTTTAATTCACCATCAGAACTTGCATTTGCATTGTATGTTAACAAAAAAATTGAAAATATTATTATTAGTAGATTTTTCAACATGGTTAATTATATATTATATAGTTTATGTTTGTAAAATAACATTTAATTTTAAAAGATGTCTATAAAGTGTTTATAAATAGCCAAAAATAATACAAAATTAATAATGAAAACTACTTTAAATTACTCTTTAAATTTTGACATAAAAAAAAGACAACCAAATGAAATAAAATTTATTATTTTTCATTATACTGGTATGAGAAAAGAAACTGATGCAATTAATCGGCTAACTAACCAGAAATCAAAAGTGAGTAGTCACTATTTTATAAAAAAAAGTGGAGAGATATTAACTTTAGTTCCAGAACTATATACTGCCTGGCATGCTGGAATTTCATATTGGAAAAATTATAAATCTCTTAACAAGTATTCCATAGGAATTGAAATAAGTAATCCTGGACATGATTTTAAATACGAAAACTTTTCTAAGAATCAAATAAAATCAGTTTTAAATTTAAGTAAATATTTAGCTAAAAAATATAAAATTAATTCTAAATTTATCTTAGGTCATTCTGATATTTCCCCAAATAGAAAAAAAGATCCTGGAGAAAAATTTCCATGGAGATTTTTGGCTAAAAGAAAAATAGGTTGTTGGCATAACTTAAGTAAAAAAGTACTTTTATTTGAAAGAAGTAAAAAGGTCACAAAATTAAATAGAAGCGAATTTATACAAAATTTGTTTAAAATTGGTTATTCACGTAAATTAATACAAAAAAATTTTAAAAATACGAAAATTCTTGTTAGTGCCTTTCAAAGAAGATTTAGGCAAGAGCTTATCAATGGCATCTTAGATAAAGAATGCTTAATAATTAGCAAAAATCTTGTTAAAAAATATAAATAATTTTTCTTGAAAATTTTTACTTAAGTAATAAATTCAACCAGCCAGATAAATGACTTATCGCTTTAATTTATTTTTAAAGAGGAAAGTCCGGGCTCTACAAGGACACAGTGCCAGGTAACTCCTGGCAGGGGAAACCCTAGGGATAGTGCCACAGAAAATAAACCGCCATAACATGGCAAGGGTGAAAAGGTGTGGTAAGAGCACACCGGTTCTATTGGTAACAATGAACGCTGGAAAACCCCACTGAGAGCAAGACTAAGTAGAGATGACATTGTTGAAAAACTTAAAGCCGTCCTTGGCTAGTCATCAGGGTTAGTTGCTTGAGCTTAAGAGTGATCTTAAGCCTAGACAAATGATAAGTTTAAATGACAGAACCCGGCTTATAGTTTATCTGGCACTTCAAATTTAAAATTTATTGTAAGTTTCCTAGTTTGTTCTCATTTTTATACTTTCAAAGTCTATTTTATTTAATGCCAAAGTTACAATAGCTATAAAATATTAAGTATTGACGTATAGTTATAAAACCCATAATATCCCATGAATTCCCATTTATATGGGAATAATGGAATTTATGTTTTATGTTTTTATCAACATACGAAAACAAATTAGACAAAAAAGGGAGAGTGTCAGTGCCTGCTAGTTTCAGGTTACATTTATCAAATCTAGGTTATAACGGTGTTATTTGTTATCCATCTTTTAACAACTCCTCTATAGAATCATGTTCTCAAGATAGAATTGAAAAAATTTCTTCAGCAATAGACTCTCTAAATCCTTTTGAGGAAAAAAGAGATTATTTTGCTACATCCATTTTATCTGAAAGTATTAATTTACAGTTTGATAGTGAAGGCAGAATATTACTTCCATCTAAATTATTAAAACATGCTAAAATTAAAAATAGAATGTTATTTGTTGGGCAAGGTCAAACCTTTCAAATATGGGAACCAACAGCATTTGCAAAATTTAAGGTAACAGCAAGAAAAAAAGCAAATATTAATCGAGCTAATCTTAAATGGGAGCTTCAACAAAACAAACAATAGGGGATAAAAGATGACAATTAACTTTAAAGCACCAGAGATAAAAGAACTGCAGCCACGATTACTAGTTTTAGGAGTCGGTGGTGCAGGAGGTAATGCAATTAATGAAATGATAGAAAATAATCTACAAGGAGTAGAGTTTATTGCAGTAAATACTGATGCTCAAGATTTGAAGCTTAGTAAAGCAAAAACGAGAATTCAAATTGGTTTAAACTTAACAAAAGGACTAGGAGCTGGAGCAAAAATAGATATTGGACAAGCGGCTGCTGATGAGTCTTTAAATGAGATTGTAAATACACTTCAAGGTGCAAACATGGTTTTTATTGCAGCCGGTATGGGAGGTGGAACGGGCACTGGTGCTGCCCACGTTATTGCAAGAGCTGCTAAAGAATTAAATATATTGACAGTAGGTGTTGTGACTCTTCCATTTTTATATGAAGGCCCCTCTAGAATGAGAAGAGCACAACAAGGTTTGGAAGAGTTAAGAAAGCATGTTGATACAATTATTGTTATTCCAAATCAAAATTTGTTTAAAATAGCTAATGAGCAAACAACATTTGAGGAGTCTTTTAATCTTTCAAATAACGTACTAATGCATGGAGTTCAAAGTGTAACAGATTTAATGGTTAGACCTGGGATAATCAATTTAGATTTTGCAGATGTCGAAACTGTGATGGCGTCTATGGGTAAGGCCATGATGGGAACTGGTGAGGCAGAAGGTGAGGCAAGAGCTATGCAAGCAACTGAAATGGCAATAAGCAATCCTTTGATAGATGATTATACACTAAAAGGTGCCAAAGGATTATTGGTAAATATTACCGGAGGTAAAGATCTTAAATTATTTGAAGTAGATGAGGTAGTTAATAAAATTAGATCAGAAGTTGAAGCAGACGCTGAAATAATTATTGGAGCAATTACTGACTCTGAACTTAACGGAAAAATAAGAGTATCAATTGTTGCAACTTCATTGGATGGTCAACAACCTGAGTCAAAATCAGTTGTAAATATGGTTCATCGTATTCAAAATCGTAATCCTGGTTACTCCGATTTTTCAAACTTGGGGCCATCTCAAGCTTTCAGTTTTTCAAATACAACGGAATCAAGCCCAATTACACATGGGGCTAATGCATTAAAACTTGAAAACGAGGTTATCCAAGAGCAACAAACTGAAAAATCTCAAAATCAAATGATGAATGAGGAGGTTATTCAAAATACCAGCATGGACACCGAAAGTATAGTTGAGGATAATTCTGTAAACGAAATAGAAAAATCATTTACTCAAGAGGCTATGGAAACAAATCATAAAGAAATCCATGAGAATAATGAACAAGAAGTTTCTAATGATCTAAAAGAATTTGGAGTGGATTCTGATGCACCAGATTTATTTAGCTCAGAGACTGAGAATTCAAGCCCTGAGAATTTATTATCTTCAAATGAAGAACAAGAAGATGATCTTGAGATACCAGCATTCTTAAGAAGACAAAAAAATTAATGGTCTCCCAAGAAATAAATGGACGCCACCATAGTACCGAAAATGCAAAAGCATTACCCGGTATTGCTAAAAGAAATTATTAGCGTTATTTCCCCTCAACATGGTGGCACATTTATTGATTGCACTTTTGGTCAAGGCGGCTACACCAAAAAAATATTGGATTTTCAAAATACAAACGTAATAGCTATTGATAGAGACATAGAGAGTGAAAAAATTGCTAATCAATTAAAAGAAAACTTTGATGATAGATTTATTTTTAAAAATATAAAATTTAGTCAATTAAGTAATTTAAAGCTTAAAAATGAAAACATAAGAGGTGTTATTTTTGATCTTGGTTATTCTTATAGTCAAATAAAAGACCCACGAAAAGGATTATCATTTGATACCAGCGGTAAATTAAATATGCAGCTTGGATTGAATACTTTTTCAGCCGAAGATGCAATTAATAAACTAGATGAAAAAGAATTAGAAAAAATTTTTAAATTTTTTGGAGATGAAAAAAAAGCAAAATATATTGCACGTAATATTATAAAAGAAAGATCTAAAAATAAAATTGATACCAAATCTTTAGTTGAGATTATTGATAAATCAAAAAAAAGAAAAAATTTTAAAGTTCATAATGCAACTAAGGTTTTTCAAGCCCTTAGAATATTTGTAAATAAAGAAGTAAGTGAATTGATATTTGGACTTATCAATGCTGCAAAAATTTTAAAAAAAGGTGGAATTTTAGGAGTTGTTACTTTTCATTCTTTAGAGGATAAAATTGTAAAATATTTTTTAAAAAGTCTTTCTGAAAATAAAAGTATTTCAAGATATAGCCCGGTCATAGAACATTCAGAGACTCTATTTAATTTAATACAAAAAAAACCAATAATTCCATCAGATGATGAAGTAACCAAAAATCCACCTTCTAGATCTGCTAAATTTAGATATGCAATTAAAAGAGCTGACTTTTATAATTTTGATACCGATGTAGAGGAACAGTTTAGAAATTATATAGAAATTGAAAATTATGGAGACAAATTATGAAAAAGTTTTCTTTAGCGGTAGTTATATTTTTTTTAATTTTGTCAACAGCAATAATAAAAAATACGACCAAACAGATTGAAGATGAAATATTCACAGCAAAAGAGAATATTAGAGTTTTAAACTCTGAGTTTGAAAATGTATCCTTGGAGTATGATTATTTAAGTTCTGCAGAAAGATTAATTGAGTATCAGTATCAGTATTTTGAAGATGAATTAATTCAAAAAAATATAAATGACATAAAAATCTACAATATTTCAGATGATATAAATAAAATCGAAAATTTTAAAATTATTAAAGAGTAATGGCTGATAATAATTCGAAATTGATCATAGAAGACTACACGAGAGATTTTATATTTAAGAAAAAAGAGAATGGGGTAAATATTCAATTTAATCGTGTAGCTTTTATTTTCTTTGTTTTTTTTATAATATTTTTAATTTATACAATACACCTAGTTCACTTAGGTTCACGAAAGAGTAAATTAGAAAAAATAAATAACCTTCCTACATCTAAAAATCAGCTTTATCGAGCAGACATCACAGATATCAATGGAAATTATCTAGCTAAAACAGTTAAATCGATTGATATTGGTTTAAAAACTTCAGATATAATCAATGAAAAAAAATTACTTCTAAGTTTAAATATTATTTTTCCCAATAAAAATTTTGATGAAATTAAAAAAAAAATAAGAACTAAGAAATTTTTTTATTTAGAGAGGAAAATTTCAGAGGAAAATTATGAAAAAATAATGAAATTAGGGGACAAATCTTTAGTTCCGGAAGAAAGAGTTTTAAGAATGTATCCACAAAAAAATCTTTTTAGTCATGTTTTAGGTCAAATAGATGATGATAATAATGGTATTTCTGGATTAGAAAAATCGTTAAATGATGAACTTAGAAAATCTAAAGAGTCAATTAAACTTACATTAGATAAAGATATTCAATTTTTAATTAGAAAAGAATTAATCAAATTTCAGGAAATTTTTAAAAACAAAGGTAGTGCAGCCATTTTAATGGATGTTGATAATGGCAATATTTTATCATTAGTTTCATTGCCAGATTTTAATCCAAATGAAAGACAAAATATTACAGATGTAAATTATATTAACAGAGTAACAAAGGGAACATATGAACTTGGGTCTGTATTTAAAGTATTTACTTTTGCTAGCGCTCTAAATGAAAAAGTAATTAAGCCAGAGACTGAATTTTTAAATTTACCTAAATCAATTAAATGTGATAAATATAAAATAGGTGAGTACGACAATGAAATTCCATCAGATTTAACTGCAGAGCAAATTTTAGTTAGATCTGGAAATATAGGATCAGTAAAAATTGCACAAAAAGTTGGCTCAGAAAAATTTAAATTATTTTTAGAAAAAGTTGGCGTATTAAGTGATATTGATTTTGATATTGAGGAAGTTGCTCCTCAAAAAAATTATGATTTTGGAAAATGCAGATTGGCTACAGCTTCTTTTGGACATGGAATAGCAACTACAATTCTTCAATTAGCAAAAGGTTATTCTGTTTTATCAAATGGTGGTTATGATATTAAGCCGACATTAATCTATAAAGAAAATAATTTTAACAAAAAAAATGAAAGAATATTAAATAGGGGTATTTCAGAAAAAGTTGTTAGCGCTTTAAGAAAAATTGTAAATACTGAAGAAGGGACAGCTAAATTTGCAGATGTTCAAAATTATGAAATTGGTGGAAAAACTGGGACTGCTGATCAGCCTGAGGGAGGAGCATATTCTGAGGCAAAAATAAATACTTTTGCTTCTATTTTTCCAACATCAAATCCAAAATTTGTTTTTGTAGTGATGCTAGATACTCCAAAAAAGTCTAAAGATTATTATTATAAATATAGACATCGAAAAGGAGGGTGGAAGGGTACACTTTATAATACTGCTGGCTGGACCTCAGTAGAAGTAGCTGGAAAAGTCATAGATAAAATTGGGCCTATTTTAGCCACAAAATATATAGAGGTTAATTAATTATGCTTCTAGGAAACTATTTTCATAATATAAATAAAAATTATAGAAAATTTTTTTTTTCAGGAATTTCATTTGATACAAAGAGTATTAAAAAAAACAATATTTTTTTTGCAATCAAAGGAAATATTTTTGATGGTAATAAATTTATTTCAAAAGCAATTAAAAAAGGATCTAAAATTATTGTAACTGAAAAAAAAGTAAATCAATTCAAAAATGGAATTTTATATATTCATACGAAGAATATAAGAAAATTATTAGCTGAAACTGCTTTTAAAATTTATAATAAAATACCAAAAAATTTAATCGCCGTTACAGGTACAAACGGAAAATCATCAGTTGCTGATTTTTATTATCAAATAATAAAACTAAACAATAAAAAGGCTGCTTCAATTGGCACATTAGGTGTTAAATCAAAAAGAATTAATTTTAACTTATCTAATACCACAATAGATCCAATTAAATTGGCAAAAATTTTGAGTAAGTTAAAAACTCAAAAAATAGAAAATGTAATTATGGAAGCCTCAAGTCATGGTTTAAAACAAAATAGATTAGATGGTTTGAAGTTTAATTCAGGTATATTTACTAATTTGTCCCATGATCATCTTGATTATCATAAAAACTTAAAAAATTATTTAAAAGCAAAACTTTATTTATTTGAAAACCTAATTCAAAAAAGAGGCAATGTAATTACAGATCAATTAATACCAGAGTTTAAAAAAATAAAAAAAATTACAATTAATAAGAAATTAAATTTGCACACAATAAATGATAAGAAAAATAATCTACAGCTTTTATCTCATAACTTTAAAGGAGAGGGGCAATTTCTTAGAATTAAATTAAATAGTTCAATACAGGATCTAAATTTAAATTTAGTAGGAAAAGTACAATTAAAAAATGTTTTAATGGCAATAATTGCAGCAAAATATAGTGGTATTAGTTTAAATAAAATTTTAAATACAATTTCAAAATTGAAACCAGTTGAAGGGAGATTTGAAAAAATTGGTAAAATTAAAAATCAATCTAAAGTAATTCTTGATTATGCTCACACGCCTGATGCTCTAAAAACGTGTCTTAAAAATCTTAGAGAACAATTTCCCTGCAAAAAAATCACAGTGCTATTTGGTTGTGGAGGGAATAGAGATCAAAACAAAAGATCAAAAATGGGAAAAATAGCGAGTGAATATGCAGATAGTATTGTACTTACGAATGACAACCCTAGATTTGAAAATCCTCAAAAAATCAGAGGAGATATAAAAAAAGGGATTAAAAAAAAAAGGATTACCGAAATATCCAATAGAACAAAAGCAATTACTCATGCAATTCATAATTTGAACTCAGGAGATATTTTGTTAGTTGCTGGAAAGGGACACGAGAAAATTCAAGATATTGGAAATAAGAAAATTTTCTTTTCAGATAGAAAAGTAATTTTAAATGCTGTTAAGAATAAAAATAATATTTTATCAGATAATTTAAAATTAAATGTGGTTAAAGAGGCAGTTAAAACTAAAAATTTGTCTCTCCCTATATCTTTAAAAATGGCAAGAATTAATTCCCAAGAAGTTACTAAAGACGATATTTTTTTTGCTATTAAAGGAAAAAAAAATGACGGTAATAAATATGTTACACAATCATTTAATAGAAAAGCATCGTTAGCTGTAGTAAACAAAATTCAAAATAAATTAAATAAAAGTCGTCAGATTAAAGTTAAAGATACTTTAAAATTTTTAACAGATATTTCAAAAACTTTTAGAAAAAGTATTGATACAAATATTATAGCTATCACAGGTAGTTGTGGCAAAACCACACTTAAAGAGTTGTTGGGTAACGTATTAAGTAAAATTACGAAAGTAAGTATTTCTCCTAAATCTTATAACAATAAATTTGGGGTACCTTTGAGTCTTTTTAATTTAAAACAAAATGATGAATTTGGAATTTTAGAAATTGGAATGGACAAAAAAGGTGAAATTGATTATTTGTCAAAAATAATAGAACCTGATGTTGGAGTAATAACAAATATAAACTATGCACATGCTAAAAATTTTAAAAATATAAGACAAATTGCATTGGCAAAATCTGAAATTATTAACAACATAAAACCTCATGGTTATGTTATATTGAATGCAGATGATAATTATTTTCAATTACATAAAAAAATTGCAAAAGAAAAAAAAATCAAAATAGTTTCTTTTGGTATTAAAAATATAAAAGCAGACATCAAATTAATTAATATAAAGACTTTTGGAAAAAAATTTAAAATTAATATTCATTTAAATAATAAAAAAAAGCATTTCATATTATCAAATGATTTTCAAAACAATATATATAATACACTGGCTGCTTTAGCAGTTATTAGTATTTATAAAAATATATTTAAACTAAATGAAAATATTTTTCTCAATTTCAAAATTCCTGGTGGAAGAGGGGACCACTCTGTAGTAAAATTTGATAATAAAAAAATTAATTTAATTGATCAAAGTTATAATTCGAATCCCCTATCATTAAAATCAGCAATAAAAAATTTTGATAAAATAAACTCCAAAAAATCGAAAAAATATTTATTAATTGGTGACATGTTAGAGCTAGGTAGTCATTCAAAAAAACTTCATAAATCTATTGTTCCTATAATTAATCAAACCAAGATAGACAAGGTATTTGCCAAAGGTAAAATGGCATCTATAATATTTGCAGGTATTTCAAAAGCCAAAAAAGGCAGAATTTTATTGAACAAATCTCAAATTATTGAATTGATTAGAAAAGATTTAAATAATAATGATTATTTAATGATTAAGGCCTCACTTGCGACAGGTTTCAACGACATAGTAAAAAATCTGAAAGGATTGCATTAAATGCTTTATCAATTTTTATTAAATTTTCTTGATGCTTTTAGTTTTTTAAATGTATTTAAATATTTAACTTTTAGAACAGGTTTATCTTTTTTCACCTCATTAGTTATTGTGCTGATTATTGGAGGTCCTTTTATTAAATTTTTTTCAAAACAAAAAATTCTAAATCCGATCCGTGATGATGGACCCGAAGATCACGTAGTTAAAAAAATTGGAACACCAACAATGGGAGGTTTAATAATTTTATTCGGCTTATTGGTATCAGTAATATTTTGGGCAGATTTATCAAATATTAATATTTTATTTTGTATCTATATTGCAATTACTTTTGGTTTATTGGGAGCATATGATGACTTTAAGAAGATTAGATATAGTAACTCATCAGGAATTAGTTCAAAGTTTAAAATAACCTCACAAATAATATTAGCAATTATTGGAGTAAGTTTTTTTGTTTATTTAAATGATTATCAAGATTTAAATAATTTATATTTTCCATTTTTTAAAAATTTAATCTTAAATCTTGGATGGTTTTTTATACCATTTGCAATATTTGTAATTATAGGCTCATCAAATGCTGTTAATCTTACTGACGGATTAGATGGTCTAGCAACAGTGCCAGTAATATTAGTTGCAGCATGTTTTGCCTTTATAAGTTATGTTACTGGAAATATTGTATTTTCAAATTATTTACAAATTCCATACATTGAAGGAACGGGTGAAGTGGCAATTTTTTGTGGAGCAATTATTGGCTCTTGTTTAGGTTTCTTATGGTTTAATGCCCCGCCTGCTAAAATTTTTATGGGTGACACAGGCTCTTTATCTCTTGGTGGTTCTTTGGGTGCTGTAGGTATTATTACAAAGCATGAGATTGTTTTAGCAATTACAGGTGGACTTTTTGTATTAGAGGCAGTTTCAGTAATGGTTCAGGTAATATCCTTTAAGCTTACTGGAAAAAGAATTTTTAAAATGGCACCTATTCACCATCATTTTGAAAAAAAAGGATGGCCGGAGTCAACAGTTGTAATTAGGTTTTGGATTATCTCTATTATATTAGCAATGATTGGTTTAGCTACTTTAAAATTAAGATAATGAAAATATTTAATAATATTTTTTTAGGAAAAAAAATATTAATTTATGGTTTAGGAAAGAGTGGCATATCATCTTATAAGTTTTTAAAAAATAAGTCTGATTTATATTTGTTTGATGACAATCAAAAAATTAAATTAAAACTTAAAAATAAAATAACTAGTTACAAACAAATTCAAAAAATAAATTTTGATAGAATTATTATTAGTCCTGGAATTGATATCTCAAATTGTAAATTATCAAAATTTTTGAAGAAAAATTTTAAAAAAATTCATACCGACCTTGATGTATTATTTTCATTTTATAACAATGAAAGTATTACGATTACTGGAACTAACGGTAAATCTACAACTGCAAAAATTTTACATGATGCTTTAATCGATCAAAAAAGAGACTCAAGACTTATTGGGAATATTGGTAATCCAGCGTTATCAGAAAAAAATATTACAAAAAAAACAATTTTTGTAATAGAAGCTTCTTCTTATCAGCTAGATTATAGCAGGGTATTTAGATCAAAGTATGCAGTAATTTTAAACATAACTGCAGATCACATTGAAAGACATAAAAGTTTAAAGAATTATGTAAATGCAAAATTTAAATTATTAAAATCTCAAATAAGAGGATCTTTT
>CACOMI010000010.1 GCA_902628275.1 uncultured Pelagibacteraceae bacterium
TAAAGCATTAGAGTCAATTACAAGTGGAGGCTTCTTTGGAAAAGGCATAGGTGAAGGAGTTCTCAAAAATAGAGTTCCAGAAGCTCATACTGACTATATTATTTCAGTAATTTCTGAGGAGTTTGGTGTTGTTGCCATAATGTTAATATTATTATTATTTTTGATATTAATTCATATGGTTTTTAAAAAAATAAGTTTTGAGAAAGATGATAAAGCTAAACTTATTTTAATTGGGTCTATTAGTTTAATATTAATGCAGGCTACTATTCATATTGGGGTTAATATAAGACTTTTTCCAACCACTGGGATGACATTACCTTTTTTAAGTTATGGTGGTTCATCAATAATAAGTACATCTATATTGTCGGGTATAATTTTGAATCTAACAAAAAGAAAAATAACTTAAAAATGAAAAAAAAAGTTTTGATTTCCACAGGTGGCTCTGGAGGTCATGTGATACCAGCAATTACAATTTACAATCATTTAAAAAATGATCATCGAACTTTGATTTCTACCGATGTAAGGGGACTTTCATATTTAGATAAAAATTATAATACAGTAGTAATTAATACCCCTAAATTAAATAATTATTTTTTACTTCCTTTTTCGTTTATAAAAATTTTATTTCTAACAATTAAATCTTCATATCTTTTAAAAAAAAATAGTATTTCAATTTTGATTTCTACAGGCGGCTATATGTCATTACCATTATGTTTAGCTGCAAAAATATTGGGCATTAAAATTTTTTTAATTGAACCAAATATGGTTCTTGGAAGAGCAAATAAATTTTTTTTAAATTTTTCAAGAAAATTAATATGTTATTCAAAGAATTTAATTAATTTACCATCTGGAATAAATAATAAATTAACTACCATTAAGCCTTTGATAAGAAAAGAATATTATGAAACCAGTATGTATCAAAAAAATAATAATTTGTTCACAATTATAATAATAGGAGGTAGTCAGGGAGCAAAAATCTTTGATGAGCTTTTAAATAAATCTTTTCTTAATGTAGCAAGACAAGCGTCTATAAAAATTATTCATCAAACAAGTAAGAAAAATATAAATTTTTTAAAAGATTTTTATTTTCAAAATAATATTGAAAGTAGAGTTTTTAGTTTTGATCACAATCTTAGTCAGGTTTTAAAACAAGGAGACTTATGTATTACTAGAGCTGGAGCATCTAGTTTAGCTGAAATATCCTTTTTAAATATTCCATTTATAGCAATACCACTTCCATCCTCAAAAGATAATCATCAGTATGAAAATGCAAAATATTATGAAGAACAGGATTGTTGCTGGATAATTGAACAAAAAAATTTTGATGATCAAAAATTTGAGAAATTTTTGTTAAAATTGATAAACAAAAGTCAGGATTACATGACAAAAAAAAATAATTTACAGAAATTAAATTATCAAAACACTTGGAATAATGTTAATCAAAAAATACTAAAGATAATTAATGAAAATTAAATTAGCAAAATCAGAATTGATACATTTTGTTGGAATAGGTGGAATAGGTATGAGTGGCCTAGCATTAATAATGAAAGGTAAAGGTTTTAAAGTTCAAGGAAGTGATATTTCAAATAATAAAAATATTGAAAGATTAAGAAAAGAAAAAATAAGAGTTTTTATCGGACATAAGAAACAAAATATAGAAAAGGGAACTATCTTAGTTGTATCATCGGCTATTAAAAAAAATAATTCTGAACTTGCTGCAGCTAAAAAAAAACAATTACCCATCTATAAAAGAGGAGAAATGCTCGCCAATATTGTTTCTTTAACAAAAAATATTGTAGTAGTAGGATCACATGGTAAAACTACAACTACATCTTTAATAGCATCTATATTTCAAGAAACAAAAATTGATCCTACTATTATTAATGGAGGAGTAATAAACTCAATTAATAATTCTGCGAAGCTTGGAAAAAGTGATTGGTCTATATTAGAGGCAGACGAATCCGATGGAAGCTTTGTTTTCATACCACCAACATATTCAATTATCACAAACATAGATCGAGAGCATATGGATTATTACGGTACTATGGATAAATTAAATAAATATTTTGAAAATTTTGTTAATAAGGTTCCTTCATTTGGAAAATCTTTTATTTGTTTAGATGATAAAAATAACAAAAATTTAATTAAAATTATCAAAAATAAAAATTTCTATACATATGGCTTGGATATAAAATCAAATTTTTGTATTAGAAACATAAAACAATTTAAAGAATTTTCTGAATTTGACTTAAAAATAAAATTACCAAATAAAAAAAATCAAATAATTAAAAAATTCAAAATTCCTTTGTTAGGAATTCATAATATTAAAAATTCTGTAGCTGCAGCAGCATTGACATTTACAGTAGGTCTACCAATAAATAAGATAAAAAAGGGACTTAAAAATTTTAAAGGCGTTCAAAGAAGATTTAATAAAATTTTCAATTATAATAATGTAGATTTTTATGATGATTATGCCCACCATCCTACAGAAATAAAAGAGGTACTAGATGGTGTAAAAAATGTTTATAAAGATTATGAAAAGATATGTATTTTTCAACCACATAGAATATCAAGATTAAAAGATTTAAAAAAAGAATTTACCTTTGCGTTTAAGAATGCAGATAAAGTTATTTTATTTCCAATTTATACTGCTGGAGAAAAATTAAAGCTTGGATTTAGTTATGTAAATTTTGCAAAAAGAATAATTAAAAACTCAAAAGTTCAACTATTTTTAGTAGATAACAAATTTCAATTAGCAAAATTTATTAAAGCAAACATTTATGGGAAAAAAATTGTTATAGGAATGGGTGCTGGGACTATTTCAAGTTGGATGCGAGAATTACCTAAATTATTATCATGAAAACTGATTTAAAAGAGCTGATTGAAGAATTTAGTGATAGTTTAAAGTTAGATTATGATCTAAAAAAAAAAAATTGGTTCAATATCGGTGGCAAAACTAAAGTATTCTATAAGGCAGATAATTTAAAAGAATTAATTAAATTTCTTAAAAAAATTCAAGATAAAGAAAAAATATTTGTATTAGGAGCTGGTTCTAATACCCTTATATCAGATAATAAATTTGATGGAGTTGTAATAAAACTTACTAAAAATTTTAATAATATTTCTCTACACTCTGAAGAAATCCTAGTGGCCGGAAGTGCAGTTTCAGACAAATCATTATCTGAATTTGCAATGGAAAATAGTCTTGGTGGGTTTGAGTTTCTTTCTTGCATACCTGGTACAGTAGGCGGTGGTATTAGGATGAATGCAGGTTGTTTTCAAAGGGAGTTTAAAGATATTCTAATTTCTATTCAGGCAGTAAATAAATTAGGTCAAGTAATTACTATACCTGCAAAAGATACTAATTTTAAATATAGAGATAGTGGATTATCTGAAGATCTTATTTTTTTAAGTGCATCATTTAAAGGTTTTAAGAAAGATAAGAATATTATTAAGAATGATATGATGTTGCTTAAAGAAAAAAAAGAAAAATCTCAGCCAACTAAAATTAAAACTAGCGGTAGCACTTTTAAAAATCCAATAGATCAGACTGAAAAAAAAGTTTGGCAACTTATTAAAGAGTCAGTGTCATTAGAAAAATCATTTGGAGACGCATCAATTTCTGAAAAACACTGTAATTTCTTTGTAAATAAAGGTAATGCTAAGTTTGAAGACATGAAAAAGCTTATAGATTTTGTCTCAGAGAAAGTACTTAAGAAGACAGGAGTTAAATTAGAAACAGAAATAAAAATATTAGAATAAGTTGAAAAAAAAAATATTAATATTGTCAGGTGGAATTTCTAAAGAGAGACTAATTAGTCTTGATACGGGATCTCAGGTTGCAAAAGAATTAAAAAAAAATGGTTATAAAGTTAAAATTTCTGAACCAGATAAATATTTAGAGAAAACTATTAAAATTTTTAAACCAGCTGTAATTTTTAATGCATTACACGGACAGTTTGGAGAAGATGGGTACATTCAAAGTGTTTTAGAGAGATCTAAAATTCCATACACTCATTCGGGTGTTATAGCATCATCAGTTGCAATGGATAAGGAAATTTCAAAAAAAATATTTATCAAAAACAAAATAAAAACTCCAAAATTTTTTACATATTCTTATGATGAAACAATTTCTAATTTAATAAAAAAAATAAATAATAAACTTAAATTTCCAGTTATAATTAAACCGTTAAATGAAGGATCAAGTGTTAATGTTTATATTACAAGTAAAAAAAATTTGAGCAAAATTCTTAATAAACTTAAAAGTTATAAAAAAGTTTTGATAGAACAATTTATTGCTGGAAGAGAGATACAAGCTGCAATTATGGGAAATAAAAAACTGGGGGCTATTGAACTTAAACCAAAAAGAAAATTTTATGATTATCAAGCTAAATATGATGCAAATGCAAAAACTCAACATATAATTCCAGTCGATTTAAAGAAAAAAAAATTTAACGAATTAATGAATATTGCCCTAAAAGCTCATAGAGTTATTGGTTGTAGCGGTGTTACTAGATCAGATTTTAAATTTTATAATGACAAATTTTACTTATTAGAAATTAATACTCAACCAGGAATGACAAGATTATCCTTGGTACCTGAAATAGCAGCTTATAAAGGAATAAATTTTTTAAAATTGATTGAATGGATTTTAAATGATGCAAAAAAGAAAAAGTAAAAAGGTTTTTTTATATTTTTTTATTCTATTAATAGTTGGCTCAATTAATAATATTTCCTTAAATAATTTAAACTTTTATAAAATTCAAAAGATTAATGTTTCGGGACTAAATGATTATGAAAATAAGGAATTATCTCAAAATATTAAAAACTTAAATTTGAAGAATATTTTTTTTCTTAAAGAAAATAAAATTAATGATTTAATTATTTCTAATCCAATTATTGAGACATATGATTTATTTAAAATTTATCCATCCACTTTAAATATTAAAATTGAAAAAACAAATTTTTTTGCAAAGATAAATCATAATAATAATATTTATCTTGTAGGGTCAAATGGTAAATTATCATCTGACAATTCTAATTATAACCATTTACCATTTATATTTGGAAAACCAGAAATAAAAGATTTTTTAAATTTAAAAAAAATTATTAAACAATCAAAACTTTCTTATGAAAATATTAAAAATTTGTATTATTTTCCATCAAAAAGATGGGACTTGATGATGAAAAATAATATTTTAATAAAATTACCAAATGATTTAACAATAGAAACTTTAGATAATATTTATAAGTTTCTGGAAAGCTATAACCTTGATAAATTAAATGTAATTGATATTAGAATAAAAAATCAAATCATTTTAAATGAATGAAGAAATAGAGACCTATTTATATATTTCACCAAATAAACTTGGCATATATTTGTTAGAGACAAAGAGTTTTGTAAATTTATATAATGAAGAATTATTTCTCAAAGAAGAAAAAGAGGAAATTGATTTAAATATCTTAAAAGATTTTCTAGATAAAAATATTTTTAAAGTTGAAAAATTAGCAAAAAATTTTGTTCAAAATATTTCTGTTATAATTGAAAATAAAAATCTTTTACAGGTTCAATTAGGAATAAAAAGAAAAAATTATAATGATTTTATTAAAAGAAATTATATTAAAAATTCTCTTACTGAAGCAAGAGACGTATTTGTAGAGAATTATCAAAATCAAAAAATTATTCACATGTTAATAAATAAGTATTTCATTGATGGTAAAAGTTATCTGACATTAGAAAATGAGATTAAAACTGATCATTTAAGTTTAGAAATTCAATTTAATTCTATACCAAATGATATTATTTACGATTTGAATAAAGTTTTAGAAAACTATCAGATAAAAATTATTAAGTATTTAGATGGTAAATATATTAAAAATTTTTTTGATAAAGATAAAAAAATTAAACTATCTGAAATGAGTCATAAGATTTTAAATGGATGCAATAGAAATGAGGTTATTTTTGTACCTAAAAGTGCCAAAAAACCAGCTTTTTTTGAGAAATTTTTTCAACTTTTTAGCTAAACTTGTTTTTTATAGTAATATTTGTTGTTTTCTAATTTTTAAAATTTCAAATTAAAACTTTCCTGTGTCATATTTAACTCAAAAAACAATTAAAAAAAATGTATTTTTAAGTGGAATTGCTCTTCATAGCGGTTCAAATGTAAATATTTGTATTAAACCTGCAAAGGAAAATTTTGGAATAGTTTTTAAAAGAGTAGATTTAAAAGATAATAATTTAGTTTATCCCAATTTCATGAATGTAACCAATACATCATTAAATACTACTATTGAAAATGAATTTGGTGCTAAAGTTTCAACAATAGAACATTTGATGGGTGCTTTATTTGGTTTAGGAATTGACAACGCTTTAATTGAAATTGACAACCAGGAAGTTCCAATTTTAGATGGGTCTGCTAAGTTATTTATTAAAGAAATAATTGCTGCAGGTATAGAAATAAGCGACTCCCCGATTAAAATTATTAAAATTAATAAAGACGTACAATATTCAGAAGGTGATAGATTTATATCAATTAAACCCTCAACACTTAGTTTGGATATAGATTTTGAACTAAAATATAAAAACAAAGTTATAGGAAATCAAAGAAGTAAAGTTAAAGTATATGAAGATGATTTAACAGATGTTTATAATTCAAGAACTTTTTGTTTATTTGAAGATATAGAAAATATTAAAAAAAGAGGATTAGCTAAAGGTGGAAGTCTGGAAAATGCTGTTGTGGTAAATGAAAAAGAAATATTAAATTCAGAAGGATTGAGAAATAAAAAGGAGTTTGTAAATCATAAAATTCTTGATTGTATTGGAGATTTATATACCACTGGTTATAGAATTGTAGCTTCGATAAAATGCTCTCAAGGAGGTCATTATTTAACAAATCAACTATTAAGAAAAGTCTTTCAAAACAAAGAAAATTTTTCAATTTTAGAAATTAAAGAAAAAAATCTTCCTCATACACTAATAAATAAAAGTCTTCTTAGATCAATAGCTTAAGACAAAAGATATCTTTAAAAAACTTATCTTAATAAGTATAACATTTGTCTGATATGAAGAGTTTAATTATTTTTTTATTAACAATATTTTTAGTTTCATGCGCAAAAGAGCAAGGCAAAAAGTCAGTAATAAAAGAAAAAAGTTTAGACCTTCAAGTAAAAGAAGCTTACCTTGAGGGTTTAGATGCTTTAGAAGAAGGTGATGTTTTATTTGCTGCTCGGAAATTTAATGAGGTTGAAATTTTGTTTCCCCAATCAGATCTCGCACCTAAAGCATCATTAATGGCAGCATATTCATTTTATTCTCAAGAATATTATGAAGATTGTATTGCGGAACTTGAAAGATTTATAAAAATTTATTCAAAACATAAAAATATAGATTATGCTTTTTACTTGTTGGCAGTATCTTATTATGAACAAATAGTAGACGAGAAAAAGGATATGCTTTCAATTATAAATGCCAAGAAATATTTTGAATATTTAATTTTAAAATATCCTAATACAGAATATTCGATTGATGCAGGATTTAAGATTGAATTAATAAATGATATTTTGGCTGCAAAAGAAATGTACTTGGGTAGATATTATGTTGATAAAAAAAAATGGATACCAGCGATTAATAGGTTTAAAAACGTAATAGATAATTACGATACAACAATTTATGTTGAGGAAGCCTTGTATAGATTAGTTGAGGTATATTACCTATTAGGACTCAAAGAAGAATCAAGCAGATACGCAAAACTTCTTGGTTATAATTATCAATCCTCAAAGTGGTATGAGACTTCTTATGCGATTTTTGATAAAAATTATAAAAAAAGTAAAATAAAAGATAATAAAAAAAATAATATTGTCTTAGAAAAATTTAAATCTCTTTTTGATTTGGATGATTAAAGAAAAAATTCAAACTTTATATAAAAAAAAATTAGAAAAATTAAAAAAATTTAATGAATTCTATTATGATAAAAGTAAACCAGCGATTAATGATGCTGAATACGATGATTTAAAAAAAGAACTTCTAATTTTAGAGGAAAAATACAAATTTCTTAAGTCAGAGGACTCCCTTTCTGTAACAGTTGGATATAAACCTTCTAAAAATTTTAAAAAAGTGCAACATAGGGTTCCTATGCTCTCACTATCTAATGCTTTTAGTGAAGAAGATTTAAAAAATTTTGAAAAAAGAATTTTAAATTTTTTGTCTGAAGATGAAAAATTTGAGATTTATTATAGTGCTGAACCAAAAATAGATGGTATTTCAGCTTCTTTAATTTACAAAAATGGAGTATTTGAAAAGGGTCTCTCACGTGGAGACGGAAAAGAAGGTGAGGATATAACTGAAAACCTTAAGACTATAAAAGATATACCTCAATTAATACAATCTAAAGATTTTCCAAATGAAATTGATATTAGGGGTGAAGTTTTTATTCAAAATAGTGATTTTTTTAATTTAAAAGAAAAATTTGCAAATCCCAGGAATGCAGCCTCAGGCTCTTTAAGACAAAAAAATCCAGAAGATACTAAAAAAATACCACTTAAATTTATTGCTTATACTTTCGGATTTGAGAAGGGTTTAAAAGTTGGTAATCAATCAGATTATTTAAAACGACTAAAAAATTGGGGGTTTAAAACAAATCCTCTAAATAAATTAATTGTTGGTATTAAAAATTTAATTAAAAATTATAACGAAGTAGAAAAAAAAAGAGCAAATTTAGATTTCGATATAGATGGTATTGTCTACAAAATAAATGATTTTAAACTTCAAAAAAGATTAGGAAATGTAGCTAATGCACCTAGGTGGGCTGTAGCACATAAGTTTTCATCTAATAAAGCAGTATCCAAAATCCTAGAAATTGATATTCAAATTGGAAGAACTGGCGCTTTAACTCCAGTAGCAAAAATTAATCCAATCAATATTGGTGGTGTTTTAGTATCAAATGCTACACTTCATAATGAAGATGAAATTAAAAGAAAAGATATAAGAGTGGGTGACACTGTTACAGTTGAAAGAGCAGGAGATGTAATTCCGCATATTTTATCAGTTGATATCAATAAAAGACCAAAAAAAAGTGTTAAATTTATATTCCCAATTAACTGCCCTTCTTGTGGCAAAAAAACAATAAAAGAATTTAATAAAGTTACTAAAAAATTTGATGCAGTTAGAAGATGTTCTAGTGAAGGTTATTATTGTGATAAAATATCAATAGAAAAATTAAAGCATTTTGTTTCAAAAGAAGCTTTAAATATAGATGGATTTGGAAAAAAAATAGTTGAGGCTTTTTGGGAATTAAAATTAATCAAATTTCCTCAAGATATATTCAAATTAGACTATGAAAAAATTGAGAAACTTGAAGGTTGGGGGAAATTATCAGTAGAAAATTTAAAATATTCAATAAATGAAAAAAAAAATGTTTCTCTAGAAAGATTTATATTTGCTTTAGGTATTAGACACATAGGTTTAGAAAATGCAAAACTAATATCAAAACATTTTATATCTTTTTCAAATTTTCAAAAAATGTCTAAATTTGATAGGTTTGTTGATTTGTTAAATATTGATGGAATCGGTGAAACTCAAGTAAGTTCAATCAAGAGTTTTTTTGAGAATGAAATAAATGTAAAAATTTTAAATGAGCTAGGTGATATTTTAAATATAAAAAATGCTAAAGTCAAAAAAAATAATGGGTTATTAAAAGGTCAATCATTTCTTGTAACAGGAAAACTAAACGGAATAAGCAGAGCTGAAATTAAATCATTAATTGAAGAAAATTCTGGTATTACTGTTAGCAGTGTATCAAATAAATTAGATTATCTTATTAGTGGTGAAAAACCAACTAAGAGAAAAATCGATAGCGCTAAAGAGCTTAAAATAAAAATTATAGATTATGTCAAATTTTTGAAAATGTTAAATAAAACTAGCTAACCACTTTCTCTCATTCATTTTTAAATATTTGGATATTTTTGAATAAACTTCTAAATGATATTTAAATAGATAATTTCTTTCAGATAAGGTTAATAAATTAAAGTTTATTAAATCTTTTTCAATAGGTGCCATAGTTAAATTTTCAAAAAACAACTTTTTCTTAATTTTTTTTACATAAAGTAAATTTTCTATCCGGATCCCATATTTGTTAGTTTTATAATACCCTGGTTCATTGCTTAAAATCATACCTTCTTTTATTTTAACTGTATTTATTTTTGTAATTGATTGTGGTCCCTCGTGAACATTAAGAAAAAAACCAACTCCATGGCCAGTTCCATGCGCATAGTCTAAGTTGCTTTCATTTAAAAATTTTCTAGCTCTTCTGTCAATTTTTTTTCCTGTATTGACCTTATTAAGATTAGTTTTAGCAACTGCAATATGTCCTTTTAAAACTTTAGTAAAAATATTTTTAATATTTGTTTTTTGTTTTGAAAAACAGATTGTTCTTGTAACGTCAGTTGTACCATATTTATATTGACCTCCTGAGTCACATAAAAAAATATCTTTTTTACTAATAATTGCGCAGTTTTCTTTCTCTGCTCTGTAATGAACAATAGCACCATTTTTCCCTGATCCAGAAATGGTTTCAAAGCTAGGATATAAAAAACTTTTACTCATTTTTCTAAATCCTTCCAATTTTTTTGCTGCATCTACCTCTGTAATTTTTTTCTTATTAATTTTTTTGATCCAGTAGAGAAATTTTGTTAAGGCAACTCCATCTAAAATATGAGCATTTATCGTATTCTTAATTTCAGTTCTATTTTTAATTGCTTTTAATAGATATATAGGATCTTCTTTATTAATAATTTTAAACTTGGAATTAATAAGATTTTCATAAAAGATTGAGCAAGATTTATTATCAACTATAAAATTTTTTCCTTTAAGTTTTAATATTTTTTTTGGTAAATCATATTCATTTGAAAGTTCATTTTGTTTTATAATTTTACTTCTTAATAATTTTTTACATTTCTTAGGATTGCAAATTAATAATATTTTTTTTGTTTTGCTTATGATTAATCTTGAATTAGGAACTGGGCTATTAGGACCATCTCCACCTCTTATATTTAAAATCCAAGCGACATTTTCTGGTGCACTTATAAAAATATAATCTGACTTATTTTTTTTTAAGTATTTTGATATTTTGCTTATTTTAGAATTTACACTCTCTCCAACAATTTTCTTGTCTAAGGAGAAAAATGGAGAGCTATTATCTTCTTTTTGCAGTTTTATTTCATCAATAAGGTTTTTTTCAACATTTTTTATATGGTTATATTTTAAAAAATAATTTTTTATTTGAGAGTTAGTGAATAGTTTTGGATCAATACCAAGGGTAAGATTTTTAAATAAATTGCAGTTTATTAATTTTTCGAAACCATAAATTCTGAAATTTTTTCCACTTTCAAGCTGACTTTGAATTGAATACCTTCCATCAGTAAATAAATAGTTTTTATTTTTTAATATTATAGCCAATCCGGCTGAACCACTAAAATTTGAGATAATTTTTAATCTGTTTATTTTTGAGTATTCAGTGAAATAGTCATCATTTTTTGGGATTACATAACCGTCAATTTTATATTTTTTAAATTTATTTCTTAAAATTTTAATGTAATTTCTCATTTAATTCTTTTTTGATATCTAATCCAACCAGGACTCCTAGTTTCTTCCTCAAGTTCAAAATCTTGATTAAAGTCAAAATCTTGATTACTATTTATTTCTTCGTCAAAGTGTGAATTTTTTTCAAGGTTTTTTTCAGGCAATTCATCAATAAATCTCGATGCCATACTATCTATCCAGTCTCCTTGATAAAATCTGTTCATTGAAAAAGAAATAAAAGCTTTTTTCTTTGCTCGGGTAATTCCTACGTAAGCTAGTCGTCTTTCTTCTTCAAGGCCATTTTGTCCTTTTTCTTCAATAGATTTTTGATGTGGAAATAATCCCTCCTCCCATCCTGGAAGAAAAACAACATCAAACTCCAATCCTTTCGCTGCATGCATAGTCATCATATTAATTTTCTCACCATCCCATTCTTGATCAACCGAGGTTGCTAAAGAAACATGTTCTAAAAAACTTTCTAAATTGTCAAATTCTTTCATAGCACTTAATAATTCTTTAATATTTTCCAATCTATTTTCATTTTCTATATCTTTTTTATTTTTTAACATTGCAGAATATCCTGACTCATCTAAGACAATTTGTAATAATTTTATATGACTTGATTTTTTAATAATTAAATCATTTCTCCATTTAGCTAAAGAATTAATAAATAAACTTAAACCAATTTTCGTTTTTGGTTTGATTAAATTTTTTTCAAGCATTTTTATTGAAGCTCTTTCTAAATTTAAATTATTCTCTTTAGCAAATTCATGAATATTTTTTAATGTGCTATCCCCAATAGATCTTTTTGGATTATTCACAATTCTTTCAAAAGAAAGATCATCATTTTCTTGATAAATTAATCTTAAATATGAAACACAATCTTTAATTTCAGCTCTTTCATAAAATTTTGTACCTCCGAGTATTCTGTAAGGCATACCAATTTTAAGGAAACGTTCCTCAAATTCACGAGTTTGAAAAATAGCTCTTACAAGAATTGCAATATTATTAAAAGAAAATTTTTTTTTAATTTTTTTTTCTATTTCATCTGAAATCCCAATTGCTTCATCTTTACCATTTTTAAAACAATTTAATTTTACTAAATCACCCTCTTCCATAGTAGTAATTAATGTTTTTCCAACTCTATTTTGATTATTAGAAATAAGATTTGAGGCTACAGATAAAATATTTTGTGAAGATCTATAATTTTGTTCTAATCTAATTACTTTTGTATTTTTATAAACCTGGTCAAATTCTAAAAAATTTTTTATCTCTGCGCCTCTCCAACTATATATTGATTGATCATCATCTCCAACACAACAAATATTATTATTTTTTTCAGATAGGAGGTTAAGCCATTTACTTTGAATAAAATTTGTATCTTGATATTCGTCTACAAGAATATATTTAAAATTTTTTGAATATATTTCTCTAATATCTGGATTGAATTCTAAAATTTTTACAGTATGTAAAATAAGATCACCAAAGTCACAAGAATTCAAATCAATTAATTTTTGTTGATATATTTTATAAAGTGGAAGAATTGTTTTTTCATAAATATCTTTTTTGTTTATTATTACTTCGTTAGGATAAAATCCTTTATTCTTCCATCTATCAATTATACTAAGTATAAATTTAGGTGATAATTGTTTGATATCAACATTTTCAGCCTTACAAATATTTTTTATAAGTCTTATTTGATCGTCTGTATCTAAAATAGTAAAGTTATGATTAAGCTTTGCTGCCGATGCATGTTTTCTTAATAATTTTGCACAAATTGAATGAAATGTACCAAGCCAAGAAAGTCCTACTGCAGTAGAGCCAATTATTTTACTCACTCTATTTTGCATTTCCTTAGCTGCTTTGTTAGTAAAGGTGACTGCTAAAATTTGATTAGGAAAAGCTCTTTTTTCTTTAATTATATTAGCAATTCTAGACGTTAAAACTTTTGTTTTGCCAGATCCAGCACCTGCAACAATTAATAAAGGGCCCTCCAAATGCATAACAGCCTCTTTTTGGGCTTCATTTAAATTTTTCAAATAATCAGTGTTTATCATTTAAAATAATACTTTATAAGTTTTCCTGGTTATTATGAGTAAAACTAATTTTTTTACAAAATATTTAAAAAACACCAGTCTTTTTATTAATAGTCTTTTAGAAAAAAATTTAAACAAGTTAAATTTTAAAAATCTAAGTAATTTATTTAAAAATAATAAAATAATTTTAACATTTGTCGCACTTTTTGTTATTTTTATATCTTACTTGTTATCGCCCACTTTTTTTCAGCAGTCCGATATCTCAAATGAGTTAAAAAACAAGCTTCAAAATAAGTTAGATTTAAAATTTAAATTTTCAAATAATTTCAAATATAATTTTTTTCCCAGGCCTCATTTTATAACTGATGACACAGCTATATTTGATGGTAATAGTGAAATTTCAAAAATTAAAAAATTAAAAATTTTTTTATCATTCGATAATTTATTTTCATTAAAAAAAATTAAGATTAATAATTTAATATTTGAAAATGCAAATTTTAATCTCAATAAAAAAAATTACAATTTTATTCTTCAACTGCTTAATAAAAGTTTTGAAGATGGAAATCTATTAATTAAGGATAGTAATATTTTCTTTAGGGATTCAAAGAGTGATGTATTATTTGTTATTAAAATTTTGAATATGAAATATTATTATGACTCTAAAGAGACAAAAAATATTTTGTATACTGAAAGTGAGATTTTTAATATTCCTTTTTCAATTCAATCATTTTTTAATGAGGATAAAAGCAAAATTTTATCCAATATTGACTTAAATTTACTGAGACTAAGAATTGAAAATGAATTAAGTATTAAAAATGAAAAAAAAATAGGTAAAACCGAATTTATTTTTAATAAATTAAAAAGAATTACAGAATATCAAATTGAAAAAAATTATTTTAAGTTTCATATGTATGATAAGAAAGATGAACCAAGTTTAACTTTTAAGGGAATATTTAACTTAAAACCTTTTTATGCTTCACTAGAAGGTAAATTAGACCAAATAAATCTAAATCACTTATTTAGCCCTAATGCTATTATTGCACAACTTTTAAAAACTGAAATATTGAATAACAAAAATATAGTTTTTAATTTAAAAATAAATGCAAATAAACTTTATAAATATTCTAGTTTTAGAAATATTAATTTGGTGTCAAAAATTCAAGATGGTTTAATCGATACTGATAAGTCAAAATTTGAATGGAGAGATTCTGCAGATTTTGAATTATTAGAAAGTTTAGTTTTTGTTAGAGATGGAGAATTAGTCTTAGATGGGAAATTAAAGATTAATATTAATAATTATAATGAAATATATAAATTTCTTCTTACTCCAAAAAATTATAGAAAGAAAATATCTCAAATAGATTTAAATTTTACTTATAATTTTGATCAGACAACAGCCGAATTAAAAGATATTAGAATTGATAATAAAATTAACCTAAATATAGATAAAACTTTAAACAATATAGTTTTAAAAAAAGATAAAATCCAAAACAAAATTTATTTTAAAAAAATATTGAACGAAGTAATAAAAAGTTACGCAGGATAGATCATTTTTTTTGGATTAACTATCTTGTTATAATCTTTTTCTTTTATTAATCCTGTTTTTAAAGTTTCATACTTTAACGTAGTATTATTTTTAAGTGCTGATTTAGCTATCTTAGCTGCATTATCATATCCAATGTGTGGTGCTAATGCAGTTACCAGCATAAGTGAATTATCAAGGTGTTCTTGGATTTTCTTTTTATTGGCTTTTATTCCTTTAACACAATAAATAGCAAAATTTTTTGTACTATCTGAGATTAAGTCAATCGATTGTAAGATATTATGGGCAATTAAAGGCTTAAAAACATTTAGCTCAAAATGACCATGAGATCCAGCCATAGTTATACCATTATGGTTACCAATAACTTTAACACAAACCATAGTTACTGCTTCGCACTGAGTTGGATTCACTTTACCAGGCATAATTGATGAACCAGGTTCATTTTCTGGTAAAATTAATTCCCCATAACCAGCTCTAGGACCAGAACCTAAAAATCTTATATCATTAGATATTTTCATTAGTGCAACTGCACATGTGTTTAAAGTACCTGAAAAATTTACTATTGCATCATGAGCAGCTAGTTCAGCAAATTTATTTGGAGCAGGTTTAAAGTTAATTTTGGTAAATTTTGCAATTTCTTTTACAATTTTTTTATCAAAATTTTTCTTTGAATTTATCCCAGTTCCAACCGCAGTTCCACCTTGAGCAAGAAATAAAATTTCTTTTAAGGCGTACTCAATTCTTTCAATACTTTTTTTTATTTGTGCATGATATCCAGAAAATTCTTGTCCAAGAGAAAGTGGTGTAGCATCTTGAAGATGAGTTCTTCCAATTTTAACTATATTTTTAAATTCATTTGATTTTCTTTTTAACTCTTTTTCTAAAATTTTTAGGCTTGGCAACATTTTACCTAATGTCTCTTTGGCTACCGAAATATGCATTGCAGTTGGAAATACATCATTAGTAGATTGGGATTTATTTACATGATCATTTGGATGAACTGGTTTTTTAGTTCCTTTTTTACCTCCTAATATTTCAATTGCTCTATTAGCTATAACCTCATTTACATTCATATTTGTTTGAGTGCCCGAACCTGTTTGCCAAACTTTTAAAGGAAAATTTTCATCTAGTTTTCCTTCTATTACCTCATTTGATGCCTTGATGATTGCTTTAGAAATTTTACCCTCAATGGACTTATCTTTAGCATGTACTATTGCTGCACTTCTCTTAATAATTGCAATTGATTTAATTATTGAAATATTGACTAAAATTTTACCTATGTTAAAAAATTTATTAGATCTTTGCGTAGAGGCACCCCAATATTTATCATATGGCACATTTACTCTTCCAATACTGTCAAATTCTTTTCTTAATTTCATTGATTAATTTCTGAGTAATAAATAATTATTAACATACAATAAATTTTTAAAAACATACAGGAGCATTATGTCAAATTTTAGTAAAGTTGGTACTTTCATGAAAACTTTTGGTCAAGAAGTTAAAACTAAACCAGCATTTAGCACTGAAAAAATAAATAAATTAAGAATAGATCTTATTAAAGAGGAATTGGAGGAGCTTAAAGAAGCTCTGAATAATAAGGATTTATTAGAAGTAGCCGATGCGCTTACAGATATATTATATGTAACCTATGGAGCAGGGCATGCATTTGGAATTGATTTAGACAAATGTTTTGATGAAGTTCAGAATTCTAATATGAGTAAGTTAGATGAAAATGGAAAGCCTATTTATAATGAAAATGGAAAAGTAATGAAAGGTCCAAATTACTTTAAGCCAGATCTTTCAAAATTCGTAAATTAGAATTCTAACTTAAAATCGACAGCAGGTGCGCTATGTGTAATGCTTCCTACAGAAATTCTGTTAACCCCAGTGGATGCAATAGCTTTCACAGTTTTTTTATTTACATTGCCTGATGCTTCTGTTTCATAATATTTTTTTGCAATTCTAACACTTTCTCTTAAATTTTTAATATTCATGTTATCAAGCAAAACTCTATTAAAATTTAGACCTAAAATTGATTTAAGTTGTTTGATTGTATCAACCTCTACAGTAATTTTTTTCCCTTTTTTATTTTTAACTGCTTTAATTACTAAAGCTCTTAAATTTGAACTTGCGATATGATTATCTTTAATTAAATATTCATCACTTAAATTAAATCTATGATTTATGCCTCCTCCTAATTTAACAGCATATTTTTGAATGACTCTTAAATTTGGAATTGTTTTTCTTGTACAACAAATTTTTGTTTTTCTCCCTGCCAGTCTAACAAATTCGTTTGTTTTAGTTGCTATACCCGATATATGAGACAAAAAATTTAAAGCAACTCTTTCAGCAATTAGAATATTTTTTGCTTTGCCTTTAATAATTGCAACTAGACTACCTTTTCTAGTCCTAGAACCGTCATGTTTCTTAATATTAAATTTTATTTTATTATCAATTAATGCAAAAGTTTGTTTAGCAAATAGCAATCCTCCAACAATCGCATTTTGATTTGAAATTAATTTCACTGTTACAGTTTTATCATTATCAATTAAGCTTGTGGTAATATCTCCCAAAGGATAAAGATCTTCATTTAATGCTAGCTTTACAGTGCTTCGTATAAATTCTTTGCTGAGTTTTATTTTGGACACTTAATTATCTGCCGATGGCAGCCATTCTTTCAACAGGAA
>CACOMI010000011.1 GCA_902628275.1 uncultured Pelagibacteraceae bacterium
GGGTTCTGATCAATATGGAGATCCTGTCCCTAACAGTATGTATAGATACCTTTGGTCTAATGGTCCCAAAGAATGTTTGGAATTTGCTGACTATTCATTTGACGAACATTTTGGAAAGCCAATTCCTTCTTTTCCACCAAGAGAGGTACTTCAAGATTATATTTTGGGAAGAGTAAGTAAAGGTAATATTAAAAATAAAATAAAATTTAATACTAGAGTTACAAATACTGTTTATAAAAATGATAAGTTTGAGGTTAGTTATCAAGATAAAGTTAATAACAAAATTTTAACTGATAACTTTGATTATGTTGTTGTTTCAACAGGACATTTTTCTGTACCTTTTATTCCAGAATACAAGGGCATGAATTCTTTTCCAGGAAGAATTATGCATTCTCATGATTTTAGAGATGCTGAAGAATTTAGAGATAAAAATGTAATTGTACTAGGTAGCAGTTATTCAGCTGAAGATGTAGCTCTTCAATGTAATAAGTATGGAGCAAAAAGTGTAACAATTGGCTATAGACACAACCCAATGGGTTTTAAATGGCCTAAAGGTATGAAAGAAGTTCATTATTTAGATAGGTTGGAAGGAAAAAAAGCTACATTTAAAGATGGAACTGAACAAGATGCAGATGTAATAATATTATGTACCGGATACCTACATCATTTTCCATTCTTAGATGAAAGTTTAAAATTAAAAACACATAACAGATTGTATCCACCAAAACTTTACAAAGGTGTTGTGTGGCAAGACAATCATAAACTTTTATACTTAGGTATGCAGGACCAATTTCATACATTTAACATGTTTGATTGTCAGGGATGGTATGCAAGAGATGTAATCATGGGAAAAATCAAAATGCCAAGTGATGAAGAAATAGATAAAGATATTAGCAAGTGGGTTGCTATGGAAGAAAAATTAGAAAATCCTGACCAAATGATTGATTTTCAAACAGAATATACCAAAGAGCTTCATAATATGTCTGATTATCCTAAAATTGACTTTGAACTAATTAGAAAACATTTTAAAGAATGGGAACATCATAAAGTAGAGAATATTCTTACTTATAGAAACAAATCATTCTCTTCTCCAGTAACTGGATCAGTTGCTCCTGTGCACCATACTCCATGGGAAAAAGCGATGGATGATTCAATGAAAACCTTCCTAAATAAATAACAAATTAATAATTTATTTTTAATTTTTTATTTTTGGTAATTGAATTAAGCAAAGCAGTCATTAGGGGTATCTTTTTTTTATTAATTTTTTTTAAAATATACAGTGCAATTTCGTTGGCTAAATCAGCTCCTTCAATAGTATCATTTTTCATAAATTTCTTTTTAGCATTTTTAAATGAAAACCCTTTGCCCAAGTATTCACCCATTTTGCTGTTTCTACCCCCCACAGCACTAACATACAAATCACCTAAACCTGCTAAACCTCTTGCTGTTTTTTTCTTTCCATTAAAATATTGAATTAAATATTCCATTTCATCAAATGATTTTCTAAATAATGCTGAAGAAGTATTATTCCCATGTCCTGATCCTATAATCATAGAATAAATATTTTTAATAGCAGAGGAAAATTCTATTCCTCGAACATCTGAAGAATATTCGGTTTTATAATATTTTGTTGAAATTATTTTTCCTATTTGTTTTGCTACTTTTATATTTTTATTTGCAATAACTGTGTAACTTTTTATTTTTCTTGCTAATTCTTTTGCTAAACAAGGTCCTTTTAATACAGAGATATTTAATTTTTTATTTCTTAAATCTAATTGTTCTGACATTGTAATTATTTTGTTTTTTTTACGATCAAATTTAAGACCCTTTGTTAAAACTAGTAAATAAGTTTTTTTATTTAAGTTTTTTAAATATTTTTTTACTAATTCTATTCCAACAGAACTTACAGCAATAACGACTAAATCCCATTCCTCATGTAATAATTGAGAAGAAAACTTTTTAATCAATAATTTTTTTGGCAAAATAATTTTTAAACTTGGATGAAACTTCTTTTTTCTAATTAGTTGATTTGAAAGTTTTTTATTGTAGGGTTCAGTTAAAGTTATTTTATGATTGTTGTCTACCAATGGAAATGAAAACGCAGCACCCATTGCTCCTGCTCCAATAATTAAAACTTTTTTCATATCTAAAGCTATGCCAGAGTTTTTTTAATTGCTAGTTTCCATCCTTGTAATAATTGATTTCTCAATGAATTTTTAATTTTTGGTGAAAAAGCTCTATCTTTTTGCCAAATATTTTTAATTTGATTTAATGATTTAAACTCACCAACTTGATATCCAGCAAAGAGCGCGACTCCTAATGCGGTAGTTTCCAATACTTTTGGTCTAATTACTTTTAAATTTATTGTATCTGACAAGAATTGTGAAAACCAATTGTTTGCAACCATACCACCATCAATTTTTACTATTCTAGGTTTCAACCCGTCTTTATTCATAGCATTAAAAAGATCAAAACTTTGATAAGCAACTGATTCTACTGTTGCTCTTACTAAACTTTGCCAATTACTATCTCTAGTTAGACCTGTAATTAAACCTCTTGCATCTGGTCTCCAATAAGGTGCACCCATACCACTAAAAGCTGGAACAACATAGATACCATCATTTATATTTGATGATCTTGCTATTTTTTCTGTCTCTTGGGCTTTGTTTATTAATTTCATTTTATCTCTTAACCATTGAACGCCAGCGCCAGCTATAAAAATTGATCCTTCTAAAGCATATGTGGTCTTATCATTCAATCGATAACATATTGTTGTTAATAATTTATTTTTGGAATTTATTTTCTTGGAGCCTGTATTCATAATTACAAAAGCTCCTGTTCCATAAGTGCTTTTGATTGAACCTTTATCAAAACAAGTTTGACCAACCGCAGCAGCCTGTTGATCACCCAAAACAGCAGATATTGGTATCTCTTTTCCAGTAATTTTTTTATCAGTTTTGCCAAAGTCATCTGCTGAATTTTTTACTTCGGGTAGAATACTCTTTGGAATATTTAATTTTTTTAAAATCTTATGGTCCCATTTATTGTTATTAATATTAAACAACATTGTCCTACTTGCATTTGTAGCTTCGGTTAAATGCTGTTTTCCTTTAGTTAATTTCCAAATTAAAAAAGTGTCAACTGTCCCAAATAATAAATTGTTTGATTTTAATAATTTTTTTGTTTCCTTTACATTATCTAAAATCCACCTTACTTTTGTTGCTGAAAAATATGGATCAATAAATAAACCTGTCCTCTTTCTAAAATCATTTTCATATTTTTTGTTTTTAAGTTTTTTACAATATTCTTGAGTTCTTCGATCTTGCCAAACTATTGCATTATAAATTGGCTTTCCTGTTTTCTTGTTCCATAAAATTGTTGTTTCCCTTTGATTGGTAATTCCAATACTTATAATGCTCCCTCTTATTTTATTAGCCTTATTAATAACATTCTTAAGAGCCTTAAGAGTTGTTAACCAAATCTCATCAGGGTTATGTTCTACCCAGCCATTTTTTGGAAAATATTGTTTAAATTCATATTGTGAAATAAATTTAATTTTTCCCCTGGTATCAAAAAGTATTACTCTTGATGAAGTGGTACCTTGATCAATAGAAATTATGAATTTTTTCAATGGACTATGCTATACCTAAGTGTTTTTTTCTCTTTTCAACCCAAGTTCTAATCAAGTTGTCAAAGATAAGACCTATGAACGCAACACAAATACCAAGCGTTAAACCAATTCCTGCTCCATTTTTATCTGACAATGCCTTTAAAATGTATTGTCCAAGATCTTCAGTTCCAATAAAAGCTCCAATTATTACCATGAATAAAGCAAAAACTATTGTTTGATTTATACCAAGCATCATATGTGGAAATGCTAATGGAAATTCAATTTTTGTTAATCTTTGAAATTTATTAACACCAGACATTGTAGCAGCTTCATGCAAGCCGACTGGCACACTTCTCAAACCTTCAATAGTATATCTTGTTGCAGGAATTGTTGCATAAACAATTACAGCTATTAATACTGAAGTATCTGTAATTCCAAAAAGCATCATTACAGGTATTAAATATACAAATGATGGGAATGTTTGAAATATATCACAAATACCAAGCATAAACGCAGCAGATTTTTTATTTTGAAAACATAATGTTCCAACTGTAAATCCTATTAAACAAGAAACAACAACACCAAAAGTTGCCATATATAATGTCACGAGCGCTCTATCCCACCATGGACTTAATGCAATAAATAAAGTCAAAGCAGCAACAACTAAAGCAGAACGAACACCTCCAATTAAATATCCTGCTCCAACAGCTAGCACTAATGTAGCTACTGCGGGCATTCTTAAATATAGAGCTCTCATCGGTTGAAGCACATCAACAATTAACCATGTATTGAATGCTTTTATATAAACGAAGAACGTATCAAAAATCCAATCCACTCCTTTATTCCAAAAATCTGCAGTTGAAATTCCTTTATTATGTGGCACTTCAAATAAATAATTAAAGCTGCCTTTGAAAATAAATGTACCTATATAAGCAAGAATAATTCCAATTAATACCGAAACAGCAAAAAATATTGTATTTTTATTTCTTTGGAAGAATGTGAGATTACCAAAATAATCAGTTTGTTTATTTGCCCAAGCTAAAGACATCTTATCTAAAAGAATTGCAATTAAACTGATACACAGCCCTGCTTCTAATGCTAATCCAATATTAAGTTGGTTCAATGCTAACAATAAATTAAATCCTAAACCTTTTGCACCAATAAATGCGGATATTACTGCCATTGAAAAACAGACCATGATAACTTGGTTAACACCAATTAAAATATCTCTTCTAGCAGTAGGAATTAATACTTTTAACATCAATTGCCAATTAGTACATCCACTCATTCTACCTGCCTCAATAACTTCTGGTGGTATAGCTCTTAAACCCAATATTGTTAATAATATCATTGGAGGAACAGCAACGACCATAGTAATGATCACAGCTGCATGATCACCAACACCAAAAAGAACTAGAGCAGGAACTAATACCGCGTATTGCGGCATAGTTTGCATCACTAATAAAATTGGGTACAAAGCTTTCTCAACACGTTTACTTTTATAGGCTGCAATACCTAATCCTAAACCAAAAATAAATGAAAGAGGAGCTGCAACAAGTATAAATGAAAGCGTTTGCATTGATGGTTTCCATTGACCAAAAATAGAAATATAAATCATGGTTAAACCAGCAAACAAAGCCAATCCTTTTCCGCTTAACTTATAAGAAAGTATTGCTGCTCCTGCGGCAACAATTGTCCAAGGCAAACCTGGTAACTCTAACCAAGGGTAGGCATCTATAAAATCCCAACTTGTGAATGCAACAATTGTTTCTAAGCCTCCTAATAAAATCTCTCTAATTAATTCAATTAAAAATGTCATGAATGCAGTTAAATTTCTGCTTATCTGCAAAAGTAGTGGTCGAGTTTTAAATTCTTGAGTGTCTTCATTCCAAAACTCCATTGGCATCCACTCATTCATTAAGAAAAATAAAGAGTCATTTATCCAAATAGGCAACCAACCAAGTAGAGGAGGTAATCTCCAAAATACATCAAAGGCGTAATACCTAACTTCTTTACCTAAGAAAAAGTAAACACTTTGGTTTGGATCTTTAACAAATTCTGCCTGACCTCTTATAAATTTATAAGTTTCAGGAACTTCAATCGCAAAACACAAAGCAAAAAATACAATTAACAAAAATAGCCATTGAAATAATTTCGGATATTTTTTTAAATATTCCATATTTTAACTACCATTTTTTCTTCCTCCAAAAACTGTGTCTATTATTTTTGAAGGTTTAATTGATCCTACAATATTATTATTTGAGTCGACTACTCCTACTAATTTTTCTTGAGTAAGTATTTTTTCAGCAACATTTTCTATAATTTCATCTTTTGATACTTTTAAATCTCCTAAATTATCTTTACTTGAGGCATCCATGACATCCTCAATAATTAAAACTTTTTCTCTCGGTACTTCTTCAGTAAATTTTCTTACATATTCAGTTGCTGGATTTAATACTATGTTAGCTGGTGTATCTAATTGTTCAATTATACCATCTTTCATAATTGCTATTCGATCTGCTAACTTTAATGCCTCATCAAAATCATGAGTAATGAACATTATAGTTTTTTGTAATTTTTCTTGAAGTCTTAAAAATTCATCTTGCATTTCTTTTCTGATTAATGGATCTAGTGCAGAAAAAGGTTCGTCCAAAAACCATATATCAGGCTCTACTGCTAGTGATCTTGCGATCCCTACTCTTTGTTGTTGTCCACCTGAAAGCTCTCTTGGAAAATAGTTTTCTCTTCCGTCAAGTCCAACTAATTTTACCATTTCCATTGCTCTATTAATACTATCCTCAGTGTTAGTTCCTTTGATCTGTAAAGGAAATGCAATATTTTCAACAACAGTTTTGTGAGGTAGTAAAGCAAAACTTTGAAACACCATTCCCATTTTGCTTCTCCTAAGTTCTATAAGTTCTTTATTGTTTAATCCTAATAAATCTTGACCCTCAATAAAAATTTTCCCACCTGTTGCATCGGTTAATCTTGATATACATCTAAGCAATGTTGATTTACCAGAGCCAGACAACCCCATCACTACCAACATTTCACCTTTTGCAACCTCAAAGGAAGCGTTGTTAACTCCTACAATACATCCTTTTTCTTGAAAAGTTTTTGCGTCTACATTTCCGTTAGCTTCTTCAAGCATCTTTTTGGCATTTTGCCCAAAAATTTTATAAACTGATTCACATTTGATTACAGTCTCAGACATAATTTTTAAAGTTATATTAAATTTAATAAAATTAAAATGTTAATAATTGCTCCATTTCTTTGTTAAAAATTTTTAATAAAATAAACCCTCGTATCAATTCCTGTGCTTAAAAAACTTAAGGCCTCTCCACTTATAGTAACACTTTCATCTACCCCCACATTATTTCCACTCACTGTAAAACCTGCATAACATTTACCTTTTTCCTGATCCCACTTTACAAAAGTTTCATCAATTTTATTTCCATTAATTGTATATAGTTCATGTGCTCTAAAATTTAAAAAATTAGCACCCATTATTGCTCTTTGAGGAATTAGCTTTGTAGCTTTACATACCTGCTCATATACTTCATCTGTTAATTTGTAATGATCAGTTCCATCAAATGTTACTAGTATCCCTGAAGGTAATTTAGATATTAACTCACTAAGTTTTTTTTCTTCAGCAATTCTCTCTTCCTCTAGCTTCATTCTTTTTACTAAGTCATCACCTTGTCCAAAAATTCCATTTAAAATACTAAACGATATAATTACGATTAGAGTAATAAATATAAGACCAATAAATTGTCTTAAAGACCCAGGTAAATCTTTTATTTTATTAATATAATTTTCTTTAGCCATTATTCTTGCAACTTACCATTCTTCCAAATACCTGTTTTTTGTTTTCCGTCAGCCCAGGTAAATGTTCCCTGACCATTCATAAAACCGTTCGACCACTCTCCTTCATATGTAGAGCCATCAGGAAACGTTAATGTTCCTATTCCACTCCAGACACTATTTTTAAATTCCCCTTTATAAATATATCCATTTGGCCAAGTCTCTATACCTTGTCCTTCCTTTTTTGTAGAAACCCACTCCCCTTCATAAGTAGTTTTATCTGTATAAACCCACTTGCCATAACCATTTTCACAATTACCTTCTTTGCAACCTGTACTTCTTGCAAATACTGATGAACAAACTAGAAAACTTAAAAGAAAAACAATAATAGATTTTTTCATAAATATATTTTACACAAAATTACTTAAAAAAAAATCCCCCCCAACAATGTTGGGGGAGATTTAAAATTTTAACTTTTATCCTTATTTAGTAAAAGCTTGCCAAACTGACTTATTGTCAGCTAACCATTTTTTAGCTGCATCTTCGTGAGTCATTTTGTCAACATCAACTAAAGCTGCCATTGCACCAATTTGACTTGTAGAGAATGACAACTTTTTAAACATAGCTGCTGCATCAGGATGAGTTTTTGGGAAATCCTCATGGACTGCTTTTTTCAAGTATCCATCAGGAGAACCACATTTACCATCTCCACCATCTTCTGGTCTGCAACCAGCTGTGTAAGGAGGGAAGTCAATAAATGTAAAACCAGCACCGTCTGTGAAGTTTGGAGTCCAATTGAATATAATTGTTCCTCTTCCCTCTTTTTCAGCAGCTGCTAACTCTGCCCAAAGTGCGTCTGCACTTCCAGCAAATTTAACCCACCAAAGATCACCTAAACCTAAAGCGTCTACTCTTTGTGGAATTAGGTCACCATGCCATGTTTGTGGACCTTCCAACATTCTTCCTTTTCCATCTGGTGAATCAGGTGTTGTAAAGTTTTTAGCACAATCTGGATTTTTTAAAGCTGTCCAATCTGGAAGACCTGGACATAATCCTTTTTCAGTAACCCAGTTTGGATATCCCATATCCTCTAGAGTTCTTGCCTCATGATCTCCATAGTCTAACAAACCACCCTTATCAAGTGCTGTTGTAAAAGATTTTCCAAAAGCAGATTCCCATACCTCGTGAGATATAGTTACATCTCCAATTCTAATTGACTCGTATACTGCTTGTGAGTCAGCATTAACGTATTTTACATTATTTCCCATACTTTCGAAAATACCACCAATTACATAGGCCATTACAATTTGGCTTGACCAGTTGTGAGTTGGTATCACGATGGGCTTTTTGCTATCAGCGTTAGAAATTCCTGCAAAACTTACAACAGAAATAACTAGAGCAGATAGTAATGATATTATTTTTTTCATATATACCCCTCTATATTATTAATATATTAATGATTTAGTATGTGCTTATTTAAAGTTATAGTCAACTCGTTTTGATTATATTAAAGTCACAAAAAATTTAAAAAATGTTGGGTACTAGTAAAGAAATCAAATATCCTGGTTTAAATATTTTACCACCTGGAGTTGAAAGACATGTAGTTAATGGTGGTGGGTTAACAGGTTTTCAAGTTTTTCCAGACGATGAAATAGAAATTATTAACAATGAAGGTAATCAAATTTGTGAGATTATTTGTTTTAATAAAAATGGAAAGTCAGAACTTGGAATTTTAAATCTTAAAGAAAATAGTAAAAAAAATTACATCAAAAATATTTTACTTGGAAAAGACGAAACTATACTTGCAACAAACTATCAATTAAAAAAAAGAAACTTAAATATTTCAGACACAGATGCTGCTATAATTTTTGATAAAGATACAAATGCTGGTGAAGTTATTAAATTAAAGTCAAAAGATAAATGTTATGTTATTTTTGCTGCACCAGGGGATGATATGGATGTTACTAATCAAAATCCTCCTTGTGAATTAACAATATTTATAAAGAGATCAAAAATTACAAATGATAAAGAGTTGAATGTAATTCCAGATCCTGTTTTTGAACCAGCACACGAAGAAAATATTTTAAGGCAATCTTGTACATCTTATGAGGTAAAAGAAGGTGACTACATTCAAATCATAAGTCCTACAGGTAGACAGTGTTCAGACTTTGTAGCATTTGATACAAGAAAATTAGAAAAAGGGATTGAAAAAGGATTAGACTGGCAAACTACTAGAACTTTTATGGGTAATACTTTTCCTGGACCCGGACTTTTTTCAAAATTTTATGACACTGATCATGAGCCACTAGTAGAGGTTGTAAGAGATACAGTTGGAAAACATGATACTTTCAATCTTGCATGTACTTCAAAATATTATGAAGACGCAGGTTATTTTGGACATCCTAATTGCTCAGATAACTTAACTGAAAGTATGTCTAAATTTGGAGTTCAAAAACAAAAAGGTTGGCATGCAATCAATTTATTTTTTAACACCTCTGCAGCAGGTTTAAATTCTGTTATTTCAGATGAGTCTTATTCTCGACCAGGAGATTATGTAATGTTTAGAGCTTTAAAAGATTTAACTATTGGAACAACTGCATGTCCTAGCGATATTGATCCATGTAATTCATGGAATCCAACTGATATTTTTGTTAGAACATATGACAAAAATAAGGAATTTAGCAAATCATTTGCATTTAGAATGAAAGCAGACTCAGAAAAAAAACTTACAAGGAACTCTGGTTTTTATGAGAGGACTTCTAAATTAACTCGAAATTTCGTTGATGCTAGAGGTTTTTGGCTTCCAAATGACTATACTAAGCATGGTTTAGTAAATGAATATAACGCATGCAGAAATGATGCTGTACTAATTGACTTATCATCATTAAGAAAATTTGAAATTATTGGTCCAGACGCAGAGGAGCTTTTAAATTATACTCTTACAAGAAATATTAAAAAACTTTCTGTTGGACAAGTAGTGTACTCAGCCATGTGCTATGAAAATGGAATGATGTTTGATGATGGAACTCTTTTAAGATTAAGTGAAACAGGTTTTAGATGGATATGTGGAGACGAATACGGAGGGGAATGGTTAAAAGAAATTGCAAAGAAAAAGAAATTTAATGCCTTTATTAAAAACTCAACAGATCAAATAAGTAATGTCTCTTTACAAGGTCCTAAAAGTAGAGAAATATTAAAAAAAATTATTTTTACACCACCAACACAGCCTTCAATAGAAGAACTAGGTTGGTTTAGGTTCACAATTTGTAGAATTGAAGAGCTTCAAGGCATACCGCTAATTGTGTCTAGAACAGGTTATACCGGTGAGTTAGGTTATGAAATTTGGTGTCATCCTAAACATGCACCAGAAGTTTGGGATAAAATCATGGAAGCAGGTAAAAATGATGGTTTAATACCAGCTGGCTTTGCTGCGTTAGATAAACTTAGAATAGAAGCGGGTTTAATACTCTTTGGTGCTGAATTTGATGGGGAACAAGATCCATTTGAAGCAGGTATAGGTTTTGCAGTTCCATTAAAAACAAAAGAAGAGGATTTTATTGGCAAAGAAGAATTAATTAAAAGAAAAGCCAACCCACAGAAGAAATTAGTGGGTCTAGAGCTTGTTGGCAAAGAAATAGCTGGGCATGGCGATTGTGTTCATATTGGTAGATCTCAAATTGGTGTGATTACAAGTGGATGTCTATCTTCTACTTTAAATAAAAATGTTGCTCTTTGTAGAATAGATTGTCAGTACTCAGAAATTGGCACCGAAGTTGAGATTGGTAAAATTGATGGACATCAAAAAAGAATAAGTGCAAAAGTGGTTGGTTTTCCTTTTTATGATCCAACTAAATCTAAAGTTAGAGCTTAAAAAAATGCCAAAAGAAAAGAAAACCCTTTTAGATTTTTGGGAGGATCAAATGAGACAATCCCATACAGCAAGTAATTATTTCTTTCGAAAGTCCCCTTCTCATTATCATATGATGCTACTTGTTATGTCTGCTCATAAAGAAAATAAAAAATTATCTGTTGAAGAACTTAAAACAAAATTATTTAAAACTTCTAGACCAAAATCTGCTTTAATAATTACAGAGGCTTGTGAAAAAGGATTCTTTCGTCTAGAAAAAACATCAACAGATCAGCGGATAAAAAATATAATTCCAAGCGAGTCTTTTATTGAAGAATTTAACGAGTACTTAATTACATTAAAAAACATAAGTTATTAGCGATAAATTTAATTTAAAACTAAATATCTAAATTATATATATAATTTTTAGTTCTATAAAAAATTATATTAATTACCATTACCAAAAAATAATGTTTTGTTATGTCGACATTACCTTCTAAAGCCAAAGTAGTTATTATTGGTGGTGGAATACACGGCTTAAGTACTGCATGGAAACTTTCTGAAACATATAAAAATCCAGGTGATGTAATCGTATTAGAAAAAAAAGATACTGCTGCAGGAGCAAGTGGAATTGCCTGCGGAGTTGTTAGAAATAATTATTTTCAACCAGCTATGAGAGAGCTTATGGCTCATTCGGTTTCAGTTTGGGAAAGTGATCCTAAAGCGTTTAAGTATAATCCTGTTGGATATATGCAAATATCACCAGAAGTAATGCATGAAGATGTAGCAAGTATTTATAATCAACAAAAAGCAATTGGATATGACTCAGTTTTTATCGAAGGTGAAAAAGATTGTTCAAATTACATGAAAGGTATTTTTGATGATTGGCAAGCTAAAGGTATAACTTCTGTACTGCATGAAAAAAAAGGTGGTTACGCTTTTAATAAAGATTCAATTAAAGCTCTTGAGAGTAAAGCGAATTCAAATGGTGTAAATGTTCACAAAGGTGTAACCGTAACAGGTTTTAAAAGGGGTAGTAATAGTAATGCAGTCACTGGAGTAGTTACAAATTTAGGGACCATAGAATGTGATCAGGTTGTTGTTGGTGCAGGTCCATGGGTAAGAGATTTTTGGAACATGCTCGAGTTACCTAAATCAACAGAGATCAAAGGAAAAGATGGTAAAATGCATGAAGTCGAAATGTGGAAATATTGGTTTTTACAAGAAGGTGTACTGGGTGTTGATGCAGATTATTTAAAAACTAATGATGGCAAACAGCCTCCAGTGATTCATGTAGATACGGATGCACCTTTATACTCTGATAAAGACAAAAAATTATTAACCGATGAACTTTGGGGGATTTATTATAAACCTGATATAGAAGGCTTAGGAGTTCAAGGAGGAACATCTCCATACATTGTTCAAAAACATTTTGATCAAGTAAATGTAGATCCCTATGGAATTGAATCTCCTGAATATCAAACAACAGATAAATTCGCTGACATGTGGACGTCAGCTCTAGCCCATATTCAAAAAAGATTTGAAGGGAAATCTAATTTATACAGAAAAGGACCTTCGGGTGGACTTGGTTGTTTAACTCCAGATTCTTTTCCAATATTTGATAGATTCTTCGAAAATGTTTACATGATTGCTGACGCTAACCATGGATATAAAATGATTGGTGTTGGTCACTTAGTTGCACAAGAAATTTTAGGTCAGGAAAGTGAGTTATTAAAACCGTTTAGATACGAACGTTATGCTAAGGGGGAATTACACCCCACTTCGAACAGTCCGTTTCCTTGGAGTTGATTTATCTAAGTAGACAAACGTTTTTTTTTCAGTTACCTTTTTGGTCTAGAAATTCAAAAGGGGGAAAATGACTGATTTAGAAAAACATGTAAATCAACCAGGTAGAGCAAAACTGGTTAAAAAAGTAAGAGAAAAAATCAAAGAATTAGGAATAACTTATATTTATTTTCAATTTATATCCGTAACCGGACGAGTTGTTGGTAAAGGAATACCAGCGGATCACTGGGAAAGAACTGCAGAAAAAGGTTTTCAATTAGTTTACGGATCAACTGCAAACTTATTTTTAGATCGTCATAATAATTACATTGGCTATGGACCAGAAGCTATGGAGTTAGTTGGAATTCCAGATCCAGAAACTTTCGTTCAGTTACCTTGGGATAAAAGAGTTGGAAGAGTATTTTGTACATGTTTTAGGAATAGAGAAGAAAGAGAAAATCCAGGGGGTCACCTCACGTCAGATTGTAGAGGAAATTTAAGAATTTTTATGGATGAATTTCAAAAGAAACATGGACTAGAGTTAAGAGTTGGAACTGAACCTGAAATGATGTGGTTAACCAAAAATCAAGATGGCACTCCAACTGGAAAAGGTTTTTCAAAACCTTTCTGTTATCATATCGATCAGTTTGAGTCGTTAAGACCAGTATTTATGAAAGTGATTGAATACTCTAATGCTATGGGCTTAGATATGATACAAGGTGATCACGAGGATGCTCCGGGTCAACTAGAGCTTAACTGGACTTTTGACAATGTCTTAAGAAATGCAGATAGATTATCAACTTACAGGCAAATTTGTGCACAAGTTGCTAGAGAACATGGTTTAATAGCTTGCTTTATGACAAAACCATTTATGGGTGTATCTGCAAGTGGTTGTCATACAAACATGTCATTATGGAAAGGTGGGAAGATCTCTGTAAACAAGTTAGGTCATAAATCTTTGCCAGGTGTTGATGAGGTATTTAGCTATGTTTCAGGTGGAAAAAATACTTTCATGCCTGATACTAAAGATCCACAATTGCCTGGAAAAATTGGATTACAATCAATAGCAGGTATTATGAAACATTTACCAGCATTAACTGCTCTTGGATCTTCAACTGTAAATTCTTATAGAAGATTATGGGATCAAGGATTTTGGGCTCCTGTTTATGCTGACTGGGGATATCAAAACAGAACTTGTGGATTAAGAGTATCTGCTCCAGGACGATTTGAATATAGATCGGTGGACTCTATGCATAATCCTTACTTATTAGGTGCCGCTTTATTGAAAGCTTGCGATGAAGGTATAAGTAAAAAAATGAAACCAGCAGCGCCAGAGTCTAGAAATATATATGAGGCTCAAAAAGCTGGAAAAGATGTTAAAAAACTTCCATTAAGTCTAGGTGAAGCTTTAGATCGACTTGCAGAAGATGAAGTAATCAAATCTGCAATGCCAGATGAAATGTATAAAGTTTTCCATTGGTATAAAAATGATGAGTGGGAAAGATTCCTGGGTGCAACCACACAATGGGATCTAGATACTTATCTTGATTGTCTACCGTAGGTCGTTAAATAGAAAGGGTATAAATATATTATGTGTGGAATAGCAGGTTTAATACATAGAGGTAAATCTTCTAATGTTGGTAGTGAATTACAAGGAATGCTCCAAGCATTAAAACATAGAGGAGAAGACTCGACAGGATATGCCTTATACGGTGATACTGATGGCAAGCATTTTATAATGCGTTTTAAAGTTGGTGAAAACGTTGGTGAAGGTTCATCTTCAGTTATGGAGGATGTTTCTGTTTATGATGAAAGAAAAAAGATAGTAGATCAAACTTTAGCTGAATTAGGGGCTAAAGTGGTTAAAGAGGAAAGAACTTTGCCCTACTCTTTAAGATATGAAATAGATTATGATGTAAAGGACCTTCTTAATTTTTCTCAAACTATTGAAAGTATTCCTGGTGTTGAAATTTTATCTATGGGGAAATCTTTAGAGGTTATTAAGGATCTTGGAAATGCAAAAGCTGTTTGCGACAGATACTCTTTGGATAAACTTGTAGGAACCCACGCAATAGGTCATGCTAGAATGGCAACAGAGTCAGGTGTTGATATTAAATCAGCGCACCCTTTTTGGGGTTATCCCTTTAGTGATGTTTCGGTAGTTCATAATGGTCAACTTACAAATTATTGGAATAATAGAAGAGCATTAGAAAATAAAGGAATGAGATTTATGTCTGAGTGTGACTCAGAACTTATAGCTGTGTATA
>CACOMI010000012.1 GCA_902628275.1 uncultured Pelagibacteraceae bacterium
AATGAATTATTGTTGTATGGTCTCGATTAGAAAATTCTCTTCCAATTTCAGGTAATGATTTAGAAGTCAAAATTTTAGTTAAATAAATTGCTGTTTGCCTAGGTCTTACTAAATATCTTGATCTTCTAGATGATAACATTTCATTTTTGCTGATTTTGAAAAATTTACAAACAATTGTCTGAATTAAATCTATTGTAACCTTATTTTCTGATATATTTAATAAATCCTTTAAAACTAACTTCGTTTCAGCAAGATTTGGGGCTTTGTTGTAAATTCTTGAAAATGAAACAACTCTGTTTATTGCACCAACTAGTTCCCTTACACTTCCAATTATTTCATTGCTTATAAAATCTTGAATTTCTCTAGAGACTTGTAATTGTTCAGAATACAAAGCATTTAATTCTTCTGTTTTTTTTTCAACTATTTTTTTTCTTAGCACAAGTTCTGGCCTTTGAATATCAACAACTAATCCACCAGAAAATCTTGATTTTATTCTTTCTTGGATTCTTGATAATTTATTTGGTGATCGATCAGCTGTTACAATTATTTGAGATCCCTTATCAAGTAATGCATTAAATGTATGAAAAAACTCTTCCTGCATAGCCTCTTTTCCACTTATAAACTGGATATCATCGATTAATAATATATCTGTATTTCTAAAATACTCTTTAAACTTTACCATGTCGTTTGATTTAATTGATTTTACAAACTGATACATAAAACGTTCAGCAGAAATAAACATTACTTTATTATTTTTTTTCAGTTCTAAACCTATTGAATTTAATAAGTGAGTTTTTCCCATTCCAACGCCACCATAAATATAAAGTGGATTGTAATGAGATATATTTTCTGAAACTTTTAAAGATGCTTCGTAAGCTAATTTGTTACTTGAACCTGTTATAAAATTATCAAATCTTTTATTTGGGTCTATTCGATTATACTGAAGGTATGAGTCTTTTATAAATGAAACATTTTCATTAGTATTTTTCTCTTTAACATTACTTTCTTTTAAAGTGATATCTTGAGCTTTTTCAACAATTTTGAACTCAATTCTAATAATGTCTTTTTTATATACTTTAATTACTTGTAATATTTGGTCTAAATACCTTGATGTAATCCAATCTCTAATAAATCTTGTTGGAACTGATAATAATAAGTAATTATTGAATTCCTCTACAAAAGAAATCTTTTTTAACCAGCTCTCATAAACTTCCAAGCCTAGTTTATTTTTCATTTCATTCTGCACTTTTTTCCATTCAAAGCCTTCAGAAGAAAAATTGTTAATATTTTTGGTATTTGTTAATTTATTCATAACTTAAGGGGAAATCTCAGTTAGAACTATTTAAAAAAATTTGCAACAAGTTAATAAAGAAATTAAAAAAAAAATAAAATCTACGATTGTGATTTATATTTTTGAAAAAATAATTCTAAATTAAACTTGAATTTAAAATTATAAATTGAATCAAATATAGATTGAATCAATAAATTGAATGAATTAAAATTTAATCGAATATAGATTGAATGACTATAATCCAAATATTTACTAAATCTAAATATAGTAACTTAATATAAAACTAATATATATAATGTGGATATCAGGAGTTGTTTATAAAATTTAAACTAACGTTTAGATTGCAGCAATTTTTTTAGTTATTCTAGAAACATTTCTAGAAGCATTTTGTTTTTTTATTATTCCTGTTTTTGCAATTTTCATCAACTCAGAGTTTAACTTTGGTAAAAATTTAAGAGCTTCATCTTTCTTTTTGCTGTCAATTAGAAGCTGCATTTTCTTGAGAGCGTTTCTAAATCTGCTCTTTCTAGCCTTATTTACCTCTGTTTGTTTAGAAATTCGTCTAATTCTCTTTATTGCTGATTTTGTGTTTGCCATCTGCGCAGGGGTATAGCTTGAGAATTTATAGTGGTCAACTAAATATTTAATTATTTTTGGCAATAAATACAAAAAAAAGTTGATCTATTTGATGTTATTTTTTTTTTTATAATACCTTTACACTTCGTACGCTTACAATCAATACCGTCTTGCTGATAAACTTTAAACTCTTTTTGAAAGTCACCTTTATTACCTGAGATATCTTTAAAATCTCTAATACTTGATCCTCCCTTGTTAATTGCCTGTTGAAGTATTTTCTTAGAATTTAAAATAACATTTAAACATTCATTTTTATTAAGTCTTTTTGCCTTTTTAAATGGATTTATTTTACTAGCAAAAAGAATTTCACTTGCATAAATATTGCCTATTCCAGAAACAAACCTTTGGTCAAGTAAAAAACTTTTTATATCCTTATTTTTATTCTTTAAATAATTAATTACATAATTTAAGTTAAATTTGTCACTAAAGGGCTCAGGTCCCATTGATTTAAATCTTTTCTTTAATTCTTGATGATTTTTGATTATTTCAAAAAATCCAAAGCGTCTTGGATCATTATAAATTACTTTCAAGTTATCGAATATAAACTCTGCATGATTATGTTTCTTAGGCAAAAAAGGTGAATGATAAAAACTGGTGTTTGTAAATTTTAGAGGCTTTTTCTTATCAAGAATATGGATTGTGCCCGACATTCCTAAATGAATTAAACAATAGTCCTCATCTTGAAAATGAATGATTAAATATTTAGAAAATCTACTAACTTTAATTATCTTTTTATCTTTTAGAAAACTTTCAAAATCTCCTGGTATTTTAAACCTTAAATTCCTATTTCTAATTATTACTTTTTGTATGCTTTTTTTTTTGATCTTTTTATTAAGGGATTGTCTAACAATTTCTACTTCTGGTAATTCTGGCATTTGATACTATATTCAATATATATTTTTTTATGCAACAAAATCTTCAAAATAAAAAAGGCCTTGTAGAAAATGTATTTAATAAGGTCTTCAATAAATACGATTTGATGAATGATTTTATGTCTATGGGTGTTCATAGATATTGGAAAAAAAGTTTAATTAATATGATGAATCCAAGAGATAAGAGAAGACTAATTGATGTTGCATGTGGGACAGGAGATGTTGGAAAGTTATTTTTAGATAGCACAAATAAAGAGGCCGAAATTACTTGTATAGATCCAAATAAAGGAATGATTGGTCAGGGAAAACAAAAATTATCTAATTATAAAAATATAAAATGGATTATTTCGCCAGCAGAAAAATTACCTATAGCTGACAACTCATTTGATTATTACACTATTAGTTTTGGGCTCAGAAATACAAAAAATTTGACTAAAGCACTTTCAGAAGCCTATAGGGTTTTGAAACCAGGTGGACGTTATCTATGTCTGGAATTTTCTAAGATTCAAAATTCAAATCTTGATTTTATATATAAAAATTACTCAAAACTTATTCCTATAATTGGTCAGTTTGTAGTTGGAGAAAAAGAACCTTACGAATATTTAATCAAAAGTATTGAACAATTTATTAATCAAGATGAATTAATAGAGTTGATGGAGAAAAATAATTTTCAAAAATGTTCTTATAGAAATTTTTCTGGGGGTATTGTCTCAATTCACAGTGGTTGGAAAATTTAATGATTAAAAAACTTATTACTTTATTTAAATTAGGAAGAAAAATTGCAAAATCTGATATTTTAAAAATTGCATCAAAATTTAAAAAACCTCCTTTCGCTGTAACAGCGTTATTCAAAATTTTATCTATTTCATTTGAAAAAAAGAAACAAAATAACTTAATTGCAGATGATGGTGAAAGACTATCTAGATCATTAGAGTCTATGGGTACAACTTTTATTAAACTTGGACAATTTCTTGCCACTAGACCTGATATAATTGGAGAAGAATTATCTTTAAAATTAGAAAAACTTCAAGATCGATTACCACCTTTTTCAATTCATGAAGCAAAAGAAATTATTAAAGAAGATCTTGGAGTTGATGTATTTAATTCAATAATAGATTTAAGTGAACCAGTTGCTGCTGCATCAATTGCACAAGTCCATAAAGCAAAAATAAATGACAATGGAACAATCAAAGATGTGGCTATTAAAATTTTAAGACCAAACATAAAAAGAATATTCAATGAAGAAATAGATGCAATGATGTTATTTGCATTTATTATAGAATCGTTTGTAAAAAAAACAAAAAGGTTAAAACTTGTTGAAGTTGTTTTTTTACTCAAAGAAATAACTAATCTTGAAATGGATTTAAGATTCGAAGCTGCTGCAGCAAATGAATATGCAGAAAATACTAAAAATGATGCTGGATTTAAAGTTCCTGAGATTTATTGGAATTTTACCAGTGAAAATGTAATGACTTTAGATTGGATAGATGGAATTTCAATAAGAGAAGCTGAAGAGTTAAAGAAAAAAAATTTAGATACTAGTAAAATAGCAGAAGATATTATCCAGCATTTTTTGAGACATGCTGTAAGAGATGGTTTTTTTCATGCAGACATGCATCAAGGAAATATTTTTGTAGATGATAGTGGCCAAATAGTTCCTATAGATTTTGGGATTATGGGTCGATTAGATAAACTTAGTAAAAGGTTTTTAGCAGAAATTTTATTTGGATTTATTCAAAGAGATTATCGCAAAGTAGCTGAGGTTCACTTAGTGGCTGGATTAGTTCCTAAAGAAGTACCAATTGATGATCTAGCTCAAGCTTTAAGATCAATAGGTGAGCCTATATTTGGTCAAGAAGTAAAAGATATTTCAGGGGGTAAATTGCTCAAACAATTGTTTGATGTAACAGAAAAGTTTAATATGCAAACTCAACCTCAATTATTAATGTTGCAAAAAACTATGGTAGTTGTTGAAGGTGTAGCAAGAAAATTAAATCCAAACACAAATATTTGGACAACTTCAAAACCTGTGCTCGAAAATTGGCTTAAAGAAACAAAAGATCCAATTAATAATTTAAATGAAACTTTAAAAAGTACATCTGAAGTTATTAAACGTTTACCAGAATTTCCTGAGATTATGGATAAAGCAAATCAAGCATTAACGTTTTTAGCGAGCGGTCAAATTCCACAAAATTCAAATTCTTATACCGCTCTAAATGATAAGAAATCAGAAATGATAGCATTTAGAAACCAATCTATTATTGGTTTATTACTTCTTGTAATCTTTGGCCTTATAGTATTTTAATTCCGCAAATGAAAAATTTATTAAATAAAAAAATACTATTCATTATCTGCGGGGGGATAGCTGCCTACAAAAGTCTAGAAACAATTAGGCTTTTTAAAAAAAATGGTGCAGAAATAAAAACGATTCTTACCACAAGTGCAAAAGAATTTGTAACTCCACTTTCAGTAACATCACTTTCTCAAGGTAAAGTGTATAGCGAATTATTCAGTGTGGAAAATGAAGCTGAAATGGATCATATTTCACTTTCAAGATGGGCAGATTTAGTTGTTATTGCACCAGCAACAGCAAATACAATTTCAAAATTAGCTCAAGGAACAACTGATGATTTAGCATCTACTGTGGTTTTAGCCTCAGATAAAAACATTATTTTAGCACCAGCAATGAATGTTAGAATGTGGGAACATCCAACTACAAAAGTAAATATAAAAAAATTAAAAGAGTTTGGATATAAACTAATTGGACCAGAGGTTGGTGATATGGCATGTGGTGAATATGGAGAGGGTAAAATGTCAGACCCATTGGTAATTGCTGAAGAAATTGATAAATATTTTTTAACTCAAAAAAATAATAAAAAATTTAAAGCATTAGTTACAGCAGGTCCAACTAATGAGTACATAGATCCAGTTCGTTTTATTACTAATAAATCAAGTGGCAAACAAGGATATGAATTAGCAAAATCATTATCCAAAAAAGGTTTTGATACAACATTGATATCAGGTCCAACTAATCTTGAAATAACTAGAGATATTAATCTTATAAAGGTCGAAACAGCAGATGAAATGTTAGTTGCCACTCAAGAAAATTTACCTGTTGATGTAGCAATTTTTTCTGCAGCAGTAGCTGATTTTAAAATTAATAAAAAGTATGAAAATAAAATTAAAAAACAAGAGAGCTTAAATTTAAATTTAGAAAAGAATATAGATATACTTAATTATGTGTCCAACCATAACTCCATGAGACCTAAACTTGTCATTGGATTTGCAGCAGAAACCAATGAGATCGATAAAAATGCAGAAGAAAAATTAAATAAGAAGAATTGTGACTGGATAATTTCCAATGATGTATCAAATAAAAATATAGGATTTAATTCTGATTATAATGAGGTAACAATTCATTGCAAAAATAGAGATGTTAAAAAAGAAAAACTTTCTTACAAAAAAAAATCTGTAATTTCTGATGAAATAGTTGATAGAATAATTGATCAATTAAATTAATGGCAAAAGTTCTTATCAAAAAGTTAGACCCCGCAGTTGAATTACCTGCTTACAAAACAGATGGCGCATCAGGCATGGATTTAATGGCATTATTAGAAGAACCTATAAATCTGAAATCGAACTCTTCATGTTTGATTCCAACAGGGCTTGCAGTGGCATTTTCTAGTGATTTTGAAATCCAAATAAGACCGAGATCTGGTTTAGCTGCAAAAAACAGCATTAGTGTTTTAAATACTCCTGGAACTATTGATAGTGATTACAGGGGAGAAATAAAAGTAATACTTTTTAATCACGGGAAGAGTGATTTTTTAATAAATAATAAAGATAGAATAGCGCAAATGATTTTAACTCCTGTAATTAAAATGGAATTTGAAGAAACAGATAATCTTCCAGAAACTGTTAGAGGAGTGGGTGGTTTTGGCTCGACTGGAAGATGAGCAAAGATTTAAGCAAAAAAGAAATAGATAAATTTTCAAGGCAAATAATTTTAAAAAACATAGGTCCATTAGGACAAAAAAAAATTTTAACTTCAAAAGTCTTAATAATTGGTATGGGTGGTCTCGGTTGCCCAGTAGCAGAATTTTTAACTAGATCGGGCATTGGCACACTTGGCATTGTAGATCATGATACAGTAAGCCTATCTAATATTCACAGGCAAAGCTTATATAATGAAAAAGATATAAATCAATCAAAAGTAAATATTGTAAAAAAAAAATTAAATAAAATTAATTCAAAAACAAAAATAAATATTTTTAATTTAAAATTAAATAAAACCACATTTGAAAAAATTATTAAAAATTACGATTATATTGTTGATGGCACTGATAACTTTCAAAGTAAATTTTTAATTAATGATTTAAGTTTGAAATATAAAAAATTTCTGGTCACTGGCGCTATAAGCAAATTTGATGGACACCTTTTTACTTTTAATTTTAATAATAAAAAAAATCCTTGCTTGAGGTGTTTTTATCAAGAAGAAACAATATTTGATGAAATATTAAATTGTGAATACGAGGGAATTTTAGGAACTGTTGCGGGAATAATAGGTACATTACAAGCCAATGAAGTTTTAAAACAAATATTAAATATTGGACAAAACTTAAATGAATACATTCTAATTCTAGATTTATTAAATTTAAATTTCAGAAAAGCAAAAATTAACAAAAGAAAAAAATGTTTATGCAATTAATTTTGAAAAAATTTTTTTTAATAATTTTTTTATTATTTTATGCTCATTTTTCTTTTGCTAATGAAATTTTTGTTTCTCTTAAGAAAAATAAAGTAAATGTTCGTTATGGACCTAGTTTTGAATCTGACATAAAGTATGTTTATAAAAAAGTAAATTTACCATTGAAACAAATCGATAAAAAAGAAAATTTTAGACGAATTATTGATTTTAAAAATAACAGCGGATGGATACATATTTCACAATTAAAAAAAGGTAATTCAGTAATAACCACTAAAGATAAAATTCTGTTCAAAAAACCTTCGTCTTTTGATAAACCTATTGCTCAAATTGAAGAAGGAAGATTGTTAATTTTAGAAAAATGTGAAAAAAATTGGTGCAAAATTTCTTCAAAAGAATTTAAAGGATGGATTAAAACTGATCATGTATGGGGGTTAAATTAAATATTTAATTTTTTGATTTGCTTGCCCACCACTTATCTAAAACAAAATACCAAATAGAATTTGCTATTGGTTCAACTATTGCATCTGTTAAAGCAATCATAAAAGGGACATCTGCAATAAGCATCAAAACTGTTATGGCAATAGCAAAATGTCCAATTGTATAAACTATAGTTCTTAATATTGAACCTCTATTTTCTTTGTAAAGATTTTCTAAATATTTAAAAATATTAATTGATAGCTGCATTGTTTAAATTTTAATTTTTTTCAGATTAATCAATAAAGATCATTCAGAAAAAATCAAAACAAAAACCTGATAATAGTAATCATTATCAAATATTTTTTTAATAAATTGATTTAAAAAAAAATTATTAATGATTAATTTTTAAAAGGGCTCTCAAGCACACAAGCAACAAGATGAATTCTGGCTTGTTCGCCGCCATTAAAAAAATTATGATATTTTGTATTATTTGTTATCCAAACATTACCATCTGCGGGTAAATGTTTAGCGACATTTTCAATTACCATAGAACAACCTTTGTTAGTTATAATTGGCACATGTAATCTACATTCTGGATCTTTATGCCAACTTAAAGTTGATCTAGGTTCTTTTAATAAAAGCCGAACTCTTCCAAGCTTAAACCTCGAATTTAATGCCTCAAGAACCTCTTTAAAATAGGTTTTTTCAAATTCAGGAACTATTTGGGTATATTTGCTTTCATCAATATCAATATCCCTAGCGACTTCCTTTCCAGTGTCATCTGCGATTGTCCAATATTTACCTCTTATATTATTACCATTAATAGAATTTTCATCATTAGGAATTTGATTAACAGGTATTGCCCCAAAATGAGTTACACCAGGTGATTTAAATTTTTTTTGGTCTAATATTTTTTCTAAGTCTTGTCTCAATCTAGAAATATCAAATTTTAAATCAGGTACTTTATAAAAATCCTCAAAACTTACATTTATCATTTTAAATATTTTTCTGATTACTAGTTTAACTTTAAATCAAATCTATCTGAATTCATAACTTTGACCCATGCTGAAATGAAATCTTTCACAAATTTAGCTTTTGAGTCTTCACACGCATAAACCTCTGCCAAGGCTCTTAGTTGTGAATTTGAACCAAAAATAAGATCTACTCTTGTTGCTTTCCATTTACTTTTTTGAGTTTTTCTATCTATACCAACAAATGTTTGTTCGGATTTATCTTCTTCCTTCCAGGTAGTGTTCATGTCTAGTAAATTTACAAAATAATCATTTGTAAGAGAGCCAGGTTTATTGGTGAAAACACCATACTCAGAATTATCATAGTTAGTATCTAAGACTCGCATTCCACCTATCAGGACAATCATTTCTGGAGCTGTTAGACCCATTAATTGCGCCTTGTCCACTAATTTTTCCTCTGCAGATACTATGGAAGCACCCCCATTCAAATAATTTCTAAATCCATCTGCTTGTGGCTCTAATAAATTAAATGAATGAATATCTGTTTGATTTTGTCTTGCATCTCCTCTTCCTGGAGAAAATGGAACATTTACTTTATGGCCAGCTTTTTTAGCTGCTATCTCAATACCGACATTACCAGCTAATACAATTATATCAGCCATTGATACACTCTTCTTTTTAGTATCAAATTTATTTTTAATACTGCTTAACTTTTTTAATATTTTTTCTAATTTTTTTGGATTGTTTACTTTCCAATTTTTTTGAGGCTCTAACATTATTCTTGCACCATTAGCACCACCTCTTTTATCTGAACCTCTAAAAGTTGATGCTGAAGCCCAAGCAGTAGAAACTAAATCTGATACAGTCATTTTAGATTTCGAAATTTTATTTTTTAAATCGTTAATATCTTTTAATTTTAATTTATATTTTGGTTTATCAATTGGATCTTGCCAAATTAATTCTTCTTTAGGTACTTCGCTTCCTAAATAACATGCTCTTGGCCCCATATCCCTATGAGTCAGTTTGAACCATGCTCTTGCAAAAGCATCGTGAAACTCTTTTGGATTTTGATGAAAATGTTTTGTAATAGGCCCATAACTTGGGTCTACTTTCATTGAAATGTCAGTTGTTTGCATCATTGGGGGATGAAACACATTTTTATTATGTGCATCAGGGACCATTTTAATTTTTTGTCCGTTTTTCTTTGGTGTCCATTGATGAGCTCCAGCTGGACTTTTTGTAAGTTCCCATTCATGACCATACAAACAATCTAAGTAACCCATATCCCATTTAGTCGGGTTTTGAGTCCAAGCTCCTTCAATACCACTACTAATAGTATCAACACCTTTTCCAGATTTATAGCCACTATTCCAACCAGTTGATTGATCTTGGATTCTTGAAGCCTCAGGATCTGGACCTTTGAAATCCTCGGAAGCTGCACCATGCGATTTACCAAAAGTATGTCCACCAGCAACTAAGGCTGCAGTTTCGTAATCATTCATAGCCATTCTTCCAAAAGTCTCTCTAATATCATGTGCTGCAAGTTTTGGATCTGGATTCGCATCAGGGCCTTGTGGATTTACATATATTAAACCCATATGAGAAGCTCCTAAAGGTTGTTCTAAATCTCTTTTTCCACTATATCTTTCCACAGCAAGCATTTCTTTTTCTGAACCCCAATATATATCATCTTCAGGTTCCCAAATATCTGTTCTCCCAGCTCCAAATCCAAATGTTTTGAAGCCCATTGATTCTAAAGCTACATTTCCCACTAAAATGAACAAGTCTGCCCAAGAAATTTTTTTTCCATATTTTTTTTTGATTGGCCATAAAAGAAGTCTAGCTTTATCCAAATTAACGTTATCAGGCCATGAGTTTAGTGGTGCGAATCTTTGATTTCCAGTTCCAGCTCCACCTCTACCATCTCCAGTTCGATAAGTTCCAGCTGCATGCCAAGCTAATCTAATAAATAATGGACCGTAATGACCATAATCTGCAGGCCACCACTCTTGGGAGTCGGTCATTAATTTTTTCAAATCTTTTTTAAGAGCCTTAAAATTTAGTTTTTTAAATTCTTTTGAGTATCTAAAACTATTATCCATAGGATTTGTTAAATTTGAATGCTGACTTAGGATTTTTAAGTTCAAACTATTTGGCCAAAAATCTCTTACTGTTTGTCCTCTTCCTGCTGTAAATTTAGCTGGAGTACCCGCTCCAGTAAATGGACACTTACCTAACTCTGCTGACTTAAAAGATTTTGATTTATAGTTTTCTGTACTCATTTTTCTCCTTTTAGATATTTATTTTAGACTTTTAGTTTATAATAATTCTAAAAAGGAATGTCAAATAGATTGGAATAATTTTAATGTAACTTTTCTAATCTTCTAATTTAACTAGAACTTCAACAGATTTTATTTTTTTTCCAGGAATTGATTTTTGAATATTAATTGGTCCAACATCTTTATTATCAAGGTCAATTAACTCCTCGGTTTTTAAATCATAAAAATGATGATGATTAGTTGTGTTTGTATCAAAATACGTTTGAATTGAATTTATTGGTATTTGTTTTAAATAACCCTTTTTTTCAAAAGCATGAACGGTGTTGTATACTGTTGCAACAGATATTTTATTCTCTGTTTGTGAGTGTATTTTTTTTGTAAGATCATTAATCGTAAAATGAAAAGTTTTATCGGTTTCAAATAATACTTCGCATATTTTTATTCTCTGTTTTGTGGGCCTAAGACCAGAATCTCGCAATTTTTTGATATATTTGTCTAAAATATGCATGTTAATTATAATTATTCTAAACTATTTCTATATTATAATTGTCTTAAATCAAGTATTAAGGGAGCTCAAATTATGAAAAAAAACTCATACTCCTATAATGATCTTATAACTTGTGGAAATGGAGATCTTTTTGGTCCTGGTAACGCAAAATTACCACTTCCACCAATGCTTATGTTTGACAGAATAACAGAAATCAATGAGAATAATGGAGCTTTCAATAAAGGGTCATTAAAAGCAGAATTAGATATTAAAGATGATCTTTGGTTTTTTGACTGTCATTTCAGAAAAGATCCCGTTATGCCAGGATGCTTAGGTTTGGATGCTATGTGGCAATTAGTAGGATTTTTTCTAGGTTGGCTTGGAAATCCTGGTAAAGGAAGAGCTTTAGGAGTAGGGACTGTGAAATTTACAGGTGAAGTTGTGCAAAGTGTAAAAAATGTAAGATATGAAATAGATATGAAAAAAATTATGTCACCTGGAGGAACAACCGTCGGACTTGCAAATGGAATTGTTCTTGCAGATAATAAAAAAATATATTCAGCAGAAAGTTTAAAAGTAGGATTGTTTAAATAATGAGAAGAGTTGTTATTACAGGTTTAGGGGTAGTTTCTTGTTTAGGAAATAATCAAGATGAAGTTTATAAGTCTTTATTAAACTCAAAATCAGGACTTTCTTTTGCTGAAGAATACAAAGAACATAATCTAAAAAGTCATGTTCATGGTAAACCAAATATCAAACTTGAAGATCACATAGATAGAAAAACGATTAGATTTATGGGTTCAGGTTCAGCTTATAATTATATTGCGATGAAAGAGGCTATTGAAGACTCTGGATTAGAAGATACTGAAATAAGTAATTTTAAAACTGGAATTGTAATGGGTTCTGGTGGTCCATCAATTGAAAATGTAATTCTAGCAGCAGACAAAACAAGAGCCAAAACTCCAAAACTAATGGGGCCTTTTATCGTACCAAGAACAATGGCTAGTACTGCTTCAGCAACACTAGCAGTACCATTTAAAATCAAAGGAACAAATTATACAATGAGTTCCGCTTGCGCAACAAGTGGACACTGTATAGGAAATTCTATGGAATTAATTCAAATGGGTAAACAAGATATTGTCTTTGCAGGAGGTAGTGAAGAAATTCACTGGGCTATGACAGCAATGTTTGATGCAATGACTGCATTGTCTTCAAAATACAATGATACACCTGGGTCAGCTTCAAGAGCTTATGACAAAACAAGAGATGGATTTGTAATCGCAGGTGGCGCCGGGGTATTAGTGCTTGAGGAATACGAACATGCCAAAGCAAGAGGTGCCAAAATATACGCGGAATTGACTGGTTATGGAGCAACTTCTGATGGTTATGATATGGTAGCGCCATCCGGTGAGGGTGCTGTTAGATGTATGAGAATGGCTATGGCAACTGCTAAAAATGAAATTGATTATATTAATACTCATGGAACATCAACTCCAGTAGGAGATATAACTGAGCTTAACGCTATTAAAGAAACTTTTGGAAACAATGTTCCTAAAATAAGTTCAACAAAATCTTTATCAGGTCATCCTTTAGGGGCGGCTTCTGTTCATGAAGCAATTTATTGTTTAATAATGATGAAAAATAATTTCATAACAGGCTCCGCAAATATTACTGAAATGGATGATAATGCTAAAAAATTTCCAATCGTTGAAAAAACTGAAACTGAAGCGACATTAAATACAGTAATGTCAAATAGTTTTGGTTTTGGGGGAACTAACGCAGCTTTAATTTTTGAAAAGATTTAATTTATGAGTTTAATGAAAGGTAAAAAGGGATTAATTATGGGTGTAGCCAATGAAAGGTCTATTGCCTGGGGTATTTCTCAAAAACTTGCTGAATCTGGAGCGGAGTTAGCATTTACATATTTAGGTGATGCTCTTAAAAAAAGAGTTATTCCTTTAGCTGAAAAATTAAATTCAAATGTTACATTTAGTTGTGATGTTGAAAAAAAAGAAGAAGTAGTAAAATTGTTTGAGGATATCAAATCTAAATGGAGTGAAATTGATTTTGTTGTTCATGCTGTCGCTTTTTCTGATAAATCAGAACTATCAGGTGAATATTTAAATACTACTAGAGAAAACTTTTTAAGAAGTATGTTAATTTCATGTTTTTCATTTACTGAGGTGGCCAAAGAAGCCTCTAAAGTAATGAAAGATGGTGGTAGTATGTTAACTTTAACTTACGAGTCCACAAAAGCTATTCCAAATTATAATGTAATGGGTGTTTGTAAATCAGCATTAGAAGCAAGTGTAAAATACTTAGCTAGAGACTTAGGAACTAAAGGTATTAGGGTTAACGCTATCAGTGCCGGACCTATTAAAACACTGGCAGCTTCTGCAATTGGAGATGCAAAATTCTTATATAAGTGGAACGAAGACCATTCTTTTCTTAAGAGAAATGTAGATATTCACGATGTTGGGAACTCAGCATTATATTTATTAAGTAACCTTGCAAATGGAGTTACTGGTGAAATTCACTATGTAGATGCTGGATATAACAAAGTTGGGATGCCAGACCCTAGGAATATAAGCTAAATTAAATCCAAGATATGAAAATTCTAATATTTATATTGTGTCTTATATTTGTGATTTATTATTTGTTTAGACCCACCTCTAAAAAAGAAAAAGACCAATTTGATGATAAAAACAATTGGCGAGGTGGGTTTTAATTTTATTCAGTAGCTTGTTTCATAGAAAGTTTAACTTTACCTCTATCGAAACCAATTACTTTAACTTTTACTTGATCACCTTCTTTTACAACATCAGTTACTTTAGCTACTCTTTTATCTGCTAATTCTGATATATGAACAAGTCCATCTTGTTTCCCTAGGAAATTTACAAATGCCCCAAACTCCATAATCTTCATTACTTTACCTGAATAAATTTTATTTAATTCAGCTTTTGCTGTGATGTCTTTAATCATCTGCATTGCAATGTTTCTAGCTTCTTCATCTGGAGCAGCAACTGTTACTACACCTTCATCATTTACGTCTACTTTTGCACCTGATTTTTCAACAATCTCTCTGATTGTTGCACCACCTTTTCCAATTACAGCAGCAATATCTTTTTTATCAACATTAACTTGTTCCATTTTTGGGGTGTGTTTTCCTACATCAGATCGTGAAGTTGACAATGCTTTATTCATTTCACCTAAGATATGAATTCTCCCATCTTTAGCTTGGCTTAACGCTTGCTCCATAATTTCAAATGTAATACCTGTAATTTTGATATCCATTTGAAGAGAGGTAATTCCATCTTTAGTTCCAGCAACTTTAAAGTCCATATCACCAAGATGATCTTCATCTCCTAGGATGT
>CACOMI010000013.1 GCA_902628275.1 uncultured Pelagibacteraceae bacterium
GCCAAGGTGTTATTGAAAAAAGAAGTACATTACCAATACTTTCAAATATTTTATTAGATGCAAGCAATTCAAAACTTACTATCACTGCGACCGATTTAGACTTAATATTTATACATCAATTAAATAATGTAGAAATTCTGGAGGAGGGCAAAACAACTACAACTTCCTCAATCATGTATGATATTATAAGAAAGTTTAACTCAGGAAGAAAAATAAATCTTTCTCTAACAGATATAAGCAAATTACAAGTAGAGTCTGAAAAATCCATTTTTAATTTAAATTGTATAAGTGCAACAGAGTTTCCACTCACAGATGAAAATTTTAATCAAAATGAATTTATAATTAAATCAAAACAATTATTGAAATTATTAAATAAGTGTAAATTTTCAGTTTCTAATGACGAAACAAGGCATTACCTAAGTGGAATTTATTTTCATCAAACAGAGGTTGAAGAAAAAAATTATTTAACAGCTGTTGCAACTGATAGTCATAGAATGTCTATTTCAAAAATTAGATTAGAGGAAAAAATTGATTTTGACCCAATAATTTTACCTAAAAAAACAATTTTTCAACTTTGTTCTTTATTAGATAGCTATGATGGAAATGTAAAAGTTTCAAATGTGAAATCGAAAATAAAATTTGAATTAAATAATAGTATTTTAATCTCAAAACTTATTGATGGAAAATTTCCTAATTACATTCAAGTCATACCTAAAAATAATCAAAAAAAATTAGAAATAGACTTAAAATTATTTTTAAATTCTGTTGATAGAGTAGCATCTGTATCATTAGATAAAAAAGATGGTGTGAAATTCAATTTATCTAAAGACACTCTAGATCTTTCGGTAAATAATGCCAACAGTGGGGATGGTAAAGAAACTTTAAGTGTTAAGTTTGATCATGATTTAGAGATAAGTTTTAACTCTAGATATTTGATAGATGTTGCTTCACAGCTAGATGGAGATATAGTTGAAATTTTCTTTAATGATAATGGTTCACCAGCACTAATAAAAGATCCGGGTGATTTTGATAGTATTTTTGTTGTTATGCCTATGAAGGGCTAATTAATTAAGTCTAACTCTGAATAAATATTTTTTTCAAGGATTTGAATAAAATTTTCCTTTGTCAACCCAGAGGGAATTGGTTTTAAAATAGAAATTGTAATAGTTCTATTAGATTTTTTTTGACCTTTTTTAGGCCACACATACCCAGAGTTAATTGCAACTGGTTGACAAGTAACATTTAGCTGTTCATAAATTCTCGAAGCACCTTTTTTAAAAGGCGGTCTTTCATCTGGAAGAACTCTAGTTCCTTGAGGAAAAATAATTAAAGGTCTATTAGAAGTAGCCATTATTTTTGAGACATCATCAAAAAAACTCAAGTTATCTTTTGTAACTTTATTTCTTTTTATTGAAATTGATCCAATTTTTTTTAAGTACCAACCAAATATTGGAATTAACAATAGTTCTTTTTTCAGAATAAATACAGGTGAGTTAAAGATTGTTTGTAAATAGAAAGTTTCAAACATTGATTGATGAGATGCTGCTATAAAAAATTTTTCATTATTAATAATATTTTCACTTCCTTTGATTGAAATTTTTATTGAAAGAACAAACTTTAAACAAAAACTGGCCCAATGGCCCATTAATTTACCTCCAATCAAAACAACCCGTTTAGGCAAAAAAAATGACGGTAAAAAAATTATAGAAATAAAAATGATTCCAGTGAAAAATAATATTGAAAATAAAAAGTTTCTTATCATTTTTGTCAAAAGCTAAATTATATCTTCATGCTTTTGTCTTTTTCTTATTACTTTAATTTTTGATCCGTTTATTAATATTTCTACTGGTTTAGGTCTTAAATTATAATTTGAGCTAAGTGACATTCCATAAGCTCCCACATCACATATTGCTATTAAATCTTTTTCTTTCAACGCTTGAAACTTTTTTAACGTAACAAATTTATCTGTACTTTCACAAATAGGACCTACAAATTCATATGGTTTTTTAGATATTTTGTTAGATTTTGTAACAGGTAAGGTCTTATGAAACGCACCATATAAAGCAGGTCTCATTAAATCGTTCATTGCAGCATCTAAAATAATAAATTTTTTACTTCCGCTGTCTTTTATATATATTATTTTTGACACTAATGTACCAGTATCACCAATAATTGATCTACCAGGCTCAAATATAATCTTAACTTTATGTTTTCTTAAAAATTTAAGAATAGCTGTGTTGTATTTTTTATAATTTAGTTTCTTATTTTTATCAGTGTAAGTAATGCCCATACCTCCACCTAAATCTATAAATTCAAATTTATGATTTGTTTTATTGAGAATTTGACTAACCGCTTTAAGCATTTTTTCATAAGGTTTATGGTCTAAAATTTGACTACCTATATGAACGCTTAGACATTTTAAATCAATATTTTTAGAATTTTTACAATAATTTATAATTTCATATAATGTATTTTTATTTACACCAAATTTATTTTCTTTTTTTCCGGTGGATATTTGACTTAATGTTTTTGCATCTGTGTTAGGGTTTAGTCTTACACCAATTTTAATTCTTTTATTTTTTGATTTTGCTATTCGATTTATTTCTTTTATTTCACTTAAAGACTCAGCGTTAATAAGTAAAATTTTTTTATCAATAGCATAGCTAATTTCACTTGTTGTTTTACCAACACCAGAAAATACTATCTTTCTTGGAATAATTCCTGCTTTTAAAGCCATCATTAGTTCACCCATCGAAACTACATCAGCCCCAAAACCAAATTTTTTGATTTCTTTAATTATGTTTATGTTTGTATTAGATTTTATTGCAAAACATATAAGTGGTGAAAAGGACTTAAAACTTTTTTTGAAGAAATTAATATTTTGTTTTAATTTATTAAAAGAGTAACAATAGGATGGTGTTCCAAATTTTTTTGCAATATTACTAATTGGAATATTTTCTATTATTAATTTATTTTTTAAATATCTCATCAAGGTTTTTTGAATAATTCATTACATTTATCTGACTCAATATTTTTTGGGCAATTCTTTTTTCCACATGATAATAGCGATAAAGAAATTAATAAGATTAATACAGTTTTTTTAATCATTTTTCTTATATTTCAATATCATTTTTTTAATATTATCAAAAGAAGTTCCACCGTAGGATTTTTTTGAAATAATAGAGTTGTTTAAATCAAATACTTTTAAAACATCCTCCTTAAGTTTTGGCTCAATTTTTTTTAATTCCTCTAAAGTCAATTCGTTTAATTTTTTTTTTCTTTTTTCAGCGTAATTAACTACCATTGCAGTTTTTTGATATGCTTTTCTAAATGACATTGAGTAATTTATTGATAGATATTCAGCTAAATCCGTTGCTGTTGTGTATCCTTTATTGGCAAGTTTTAACATGACACTTTTATTTGGCTTACAGTTTTTAAGTATTTCATTAAAAATTTTTAGGCAATTATTTAAATTATCATTAGATTTAAAAACAAGTTCTTTATCATCTTGTAAATCTTTATGATAAGATAAAGGCAATCCTTTTAAAATTGTAAGCATAGAAAACAAATTTCCATATGCATTACCTGATTTTCCACGTAAGTATTCTAAAAGATCAGGGTTTTTCTTTTGGGGCATTATTGATGATCCTGTAACAACTTTATCAGTTAATTTTATTAAGTTAAAACTGTCTGAATTCCAAATAATAAGTTCTTCTGCGATTCTAGAAATATGCATTGAACAAACTGAACTAGCGTATAGAAAATCTAAAACAAAATCTCTATCTGAAACAGTATCAATAGAATTATTTGTTGGTCTAATAAAACCAAGTTTTTTAGTAGTATAATATCTATCAATTTTAAATGATGTACCAGCTAGGGCTGCAACACCTAAGGGATTTTCATTTAAACTATCTAAGTTATTTAGAAATCTTTTTTTATCTCTATTAAACATTTCAACGAATGACATCAAGTAATGTGCAAAAGAAATAGGTTGAGCATTTTTAAGATGTGTAAAACCTGGCATAACAGTTTTTATATTTTTTTCAGCTAACTTGATTGTACTTTTTATAATTTTATCAATATTATTATTTATTTCATTTGTTGCAGACTTAATCCAAATTTTAAAATCAGTAATTACCTGATCATTTCTTGATCTTGCTGTATGAACATAACCAGCCTCATCTCCAATTACTTCAAAAAGTCTTTTTTCAATATTCATATGAATATCTTCATATTTTTTTTTGAACTCAAATTTATTTTTTTTGATTTCATTATTTATTTTTGTGAGCCCATAAATAATTTTATTTTTAATTTTAAATGAAATTATTTTCTGTTTAAAAAGCATTTCAACATGAGCAGTTGATGCTTTAATGTCTTCTTTATAAAGTCTTTTATCAATATCTATTGAATTACCAACTCTTTGAAATAGACTGGATCCATTTTTGTTTATTCTAGTGTTCCAAATTACTTGATTGTTTTTATTTTTTGTCATGATATTTAATTATACCTTTTTAACATGAGATTTTTACTAATATTTATTTTTTTGGCATCAAATGTTATTGCAGAAGAATTACATGGGATTAAAAATATTGTGATCCATAAAGTACCAAAAAATCATGATAATATTATTATTTTAGACAAAAAAAATGAAAAAATAAATATTACTGAATACGAAGATAAGACATTAATACTAAATTTTTGGGCCACTTGGTGTGAGCCATGTAAGAAAGAAATGCCATCCCTAGATAATTTACAGGTTAATTCAGAATTAAATGAAATAAAAATTTTTGCAATTAATATAGGTAATGAAAATTTAGAAAAAATCGAAAAATTTTTTAATAATTACGGTATTAAAAATCTAGAAATTTATTTCGATCCCCCTAAAACATTGGCAAAAACATTTTCATTAAGAGGCATTCCTACCACAATTTTAATAAATAAAAATGGAAAAGAATTTGCCAGAGTAATAGGTTCAATTGACTTCGAAGATCAAAATTTTATTGATTGGATAAAAAAATATAATTAGTTTTTAAAAAAATAAGCAAAGCCAACTAAAGCAAGAATTGCGATAAACTGTAAAAGAACTCTTAATTGCATTAATTTATTTGAATATTTTTTACTTGTTTCTCCTCCTTTAAAAAGAGTTCCAATCCCTAAAATTAAAACTATCCCTACAGCTATTAAGAGAGCTATTGATAAAACTTTTACAAATATCCCTGAAATCATATCTTTATTGTAGATTGTTTTTTAAAATAAAAAACATAATTTATCTGATATGACATTTTGCCTAGATTCAATAATTATAAAACCAGAAAATGGTATCAAAATTAAAAACGCAATTATTTTGCTTCATGGCTATGGAGGTGATGGTAAGGACATAAGTATGCTATCTTTAAATTGGAAAAGGTATTTGCCTAATACTGCCTTCATTTGTCCAAATGGTCATGAGCTATGTGCTATAAATACTTCAGGCTATCAATGGTTTGATTTAACAAAAGATGATCCTAATTATATATTAGAACAATCAATTAGAGCTGAGAATATATTGAAAAAATTTATTAATGAAGTGAAACAAGAGTTTAATTTATTAAATAGTCAAATTTGTTTGTCAGGTTTTAGTCAAGGTTGTATGATGTCTTTAAATGTTGGTCTTACATCTGAAGAAAAATTTTCTTGTATAGTAGGATTTTCCGGAAAAATAATTAATCAAGAAGATTTAAACAAAAGAATTAAAAATAATACAGAAACAATTCTTATTCATGGTGAAGATGATCAAATTGTCTCATCAACACATTTATTAGAGGCAAAAGATTTTTTAATTAGAAATAATATTAAAGTCGATACATTATTAATTAAAAATTGTGATCATCATATTCCTATTGAAGCATCAAGTACAGCTCTAAATTTTATTTTAAAAAAATTTTAATATCTCTAATTATTGATAAATTTGTTTAAGTAAGTTAAAATTAATTTAATGAATAATTTTATTGAACAAAATGTTTCATTAGAAAAGTGTCCAGCATTAGTGCTAAATGCAGACTATAGGCCATTAAGTTATTATCCTTTATCTTTATGGTCCTGGCAAGATACAGTAAAATCGGTTTTTCTTGATCGTGTTATCATTGTTAGTAATTATGATCGAGTAATAAGAAGTCCTTCATTTAATATGAAGTTGCCAAGTGTGATAGCATTAAAAGATTATATAGTTCCTCAATCTAAACCAAGTTTTACAAGATTTAATGTGTTCTTAAGAGATAAATTTTCATGTCAATATTGTGGAAGTAACGAAGAGTTAACTTTTGATCACTTATTACCAAGATCAAAAGGTGGACAAACAAATTGGGATAATGTTGTTACAGCATGCTCTGCATGTAATGTAAAAAAAGGTGGTAGATTATTAAAAAATTCGGATATGAAGCTTAATCAATATCCTTATCGTCCCTCAACAGAGGACCTACATAAAAATGGTAAAAATTTTCCTCCTAATTATTTACATAAAAGTTGGATGGATTATTTATATTGGGATGTGGAACTTGAAGCTTAAATTTTTTCTGAGATATTTATTGCAATTCTTGAACCTGTCTTAATGATTTTGTCTAATAATAAATATGGACCTTTTTTGGTAGCGCCTTCATCATAAGCGATATCTTTATGATCAATTTCATCTTGTCGAAATTTTGTAATTTTTTTCTTTAAATCTTTTTCGCTATTATCTAATTGATTAATTTGATTTAAATAATGCTCGTCTATAACTTCTTCAACAGATGCAGTACATAACATAGCAGCTTTTTTACCAAGTAAAGTTGTACCAAATCCTAATCCCACACCTAATAAATCCCATAATGGTAAAAATTTTGTTGGTTCTATATTTCTTCTTTTAATTTCTTTTTCAAAGAATTCACAATGCTCTTTTTCATGAACTTTCATTTCTTCAATTTTTTTTTTTAAATTCTCGTCTTTTACAAAAGTATTTAGTGCTAGTAGCTGTCCTTCGTATATCTTGATAGCTCCACGCTCACCTGCGTGATCTACTCTTATAAACTCTTCAACCCTTTTTTTGTCTACTTTTGTCATAACTAAAATACATTTTTGTTGCGATAATACTTATTACTAAAGATAATATAATATTGTAGCTTGTAAGCGATAATCCAAAAATTTTAAATGTAACATCTTGGCAGCTTACATTTTTTTGTTGTAGTTGCTTAAGAATTTCTTCTTTTGAGAGTAAATTTGATCCATTTGTTGAATCGCAAACTAATGATTCTTCAATAAAACCTTGCTCAATACCTAAATGATATAGAGATAAAATGGTAGCAGCTAGAAAAATTAAAATAAGTAGAAGTATAAAATATCTTTCAAGATGAATAAATTTGTAATTTAATACAATAATTATTATTGCCAGCAAATATGGAATTCTCTCGAGTATACATAAATTACAAGGTTGATGACCTAAAACATGTTCAATAAAAAAAGCTGAGGTCAAAGCAACAATACTAATTAAAAAAATCAATTTTATTATTATTGCTTTTCTTAAATCAGACATTAATTTTAAATATATATATAAAAATGAACACTATAACTATAATAACTCCAATTATGTTGAACCATTTTGATCCATGTTTTTCCATATATTCAGTAAATAGTTTTCCAAACTTATAAGATAAATAAGCGACGATAAAAAATCTAAGACCTCTTGAAATTAAGCTTACAATTATGAAAACAGGAAGATTGAAGGCAATTAAACCACTTGAAATTGTAAAGGCTTTATAAGGAAGCGGTGTAAAGCCAGCTAAAAATAGAATACTTAACCATACGATAAACTGACTACCTTGAGACATCTTTAATTTTAAATTCTCAACTTCATCTTGATAACCATAAAATTCGATTACATGCATTGCCAAATCAAAAAAAGATAACCAATAAGATATCCAAAAATACCTCCTAATACTGAATTTATTGATGCTATTAAAAATATTTTTATATATTCCTTTTTTTTTGCAATAACCATTGGAACTATCATTATATCTGGGGGAATTGGGAAAAATGAACTTTCAATAAAAGACACAAAGCCTAAATAAAAATTTGAACTTTTATGTGCTGCTAATTCTAAACATTTTTTATAAAGTCTTTGAAACATTTTTTGGTTTTAATATAAATATAGTTCTTATACTATTTAAATATAATTTAATTGAATACAAAGGGCGAATGGCGGAACTGGTAGACGCGCACGACTCAAAATCGTGTTTCGCAAGAAGTGAGAGTTCGATTCTCTCTTCGCCCACCAAAAAATTATGAATTTGGATAATTTAAATAATTTGATCGAATTATTTGCTAATCAAGCAAATAAGCAAGATAAAAAGAATATTTTTTTAGAATGGTTAAATCCAAGTAACAAAAAAACATATACATGGGAAGAAACAGAAAATAATATTTTGAAATTATCAAAGGTAATTAAAGAAAATATTATAGAAAGTGACAGATGTCTTTTAGTTTCTGAGAATAGACCTGAATGGCTCGTTTTTGATTTAGCAATCATGTTGGCTGGTGGAATTACAGTACCAGCTTATACAACTTATACTGAAGATGATTATAAGTATTTAATAGAAGATTGCGAACCAAGTTTAGTTATTGTCTCAAATAATGAAATATTGAAAAAATTAAATAACACAATTAATGAAAAAAATTTTATAAAAAAAGTTATTACAATAGATGAGATAGATAAAGTAATTAATAATTTTAGTATAATCAGAAAAGAAAAATATTTAGATTATAGCTCTATAATAAAAAATAATTCGTTAAAAAAAGAAAAAATTGAAAATCATAAATTAAAAAGAACTTCACCTGCTTGTATCATTTATACCTCAGGAACTGGAGGGAATCCAAAAGGAGTAGTTTTAAGTCATGGTGGGATTTTAAATAATCTTGTAGGAGCTTGTGAAATTACAAAACCATTATTTGACTCAAAACCAGTTTTTTTAACCTGGCTTCCCCTCTCTCATTCTTATGAACATTGTGTTCAATTTTTACAGATAGCAGTAGGAGCGAAAGTTTATTATGCAGAAAAAATAGAAAAACTTTTAGAAAATATTTCTGAAGCTAAACCAACTGTAATGACAGCAGTGCCTAGATTTTATCAAAACCTTTATAACAAAATAAATATGAATTTAAAAAAACAAACTGGTTTTAAAGCAAAATTAATTGATTTAAGTATCCAGTTAGGTAAGAAAAAATTATTAAATCAAAAAATGACTTTTATTGAAAAATTTCTCAACTTCATAGTTGAGAAATTAGTTAGAGATAAAATAAAAAAACAGTTTGGTGGAAATCTAAAAGCTTTTGTTTCAGGAGGCGGTGCTTTAGATAAAGAAATAGGAGAATTTTTGAATTCTATAGGTTTGCCAACTCTTCAGGGATATGGTTTGACAGAAACATCACCGGTAGTAAGCTGTAATCCAATACATAAAATTAAAGTAGAAACGGTTGGACCACCATTTAAGGGTAATAAAGTTAAAATTGCAGATGATGGAGAAATTTTAGTTAAAGGTGAAAATGTTATGCTGGGATACTGGAATAAAAAAGAGGAAACGGATAAAGTAATAATTAATGGATGGCTACATACGGGTGATATAGGAGAAATAGATCCTGATGATGGTTACTTAAAAATTACTGATAGAAAAAAAGATATTATTGTTAGTGCCGGTGGAGACAATATTTCACCAGCTAAAATTGAAAATATGATCACCAACGAACCAGAAATTGATCAATGTATGGTTTACGGAGACAAAAAAAATTATTTAGTTGCTTTGATAGTTCCAAATAAAGATTTTTTAAAAGAAAAAGAAAAGATTTATAAAGTAATCGATAAAATTAATTTAAAATTAACTTTATTAGAAAAAATAAAACGAATTCAATTAATAGATGAAAATTTTTCTATTGAAAATGGTTTAATGACACCGACAATGAAA
>CACOMI010000014.1 GCA_902628275.1 uncultured Pelagibacteraceae bacterium
GATATTTTTTGAGTGCTATTGTTTCAAGGGCATTTTTTTGATCAATCAAATATTTTACTCCAAACATGTTTTTTTTAGGTTTGTTATATTTTGATTTTGTATACTTTCGAACAGCTGAGTATATTTTTTTAGTTGAGCACCCAAAATCAGGCTTTACTAAAATAGAGTAATATTTTGGAGTATTATAAATCTTTTTTATTCTACCACCTGATGACAACACACAGCTAGATGAAATGGTTCCCAGAATAACATCGGAACCAACCAAGTCACAGATACTTCGAGTTTTTTGATAATTAGGATTAATAATTTTTTTTTTAACGAGATAATTAAACACACTAGCTGCATTCATCGATCCCCCACCCAACCCAGCTTCTTGAGGTATTAATTTTTTAATTTTAACTTTGAATTTTTTATTTTTTAATAAATTTTCTTTATCTAGTATTTGAAATAATTTTTGAATAGTATTTTTTTTTCCTATATTTTTAGAAAACTTTCCATAAAAAGAAATATGGTGTTTTTTTCCATTATGTTGATTTATCGAAATAACATCATGTAAATCTATGAAACCAATTATACTTTCAATTTTATGTAAAACCTTTTTTTTTCCAGTGATATTTAATGCTAAATTTAACTTTGCATTAGATTTAATTTTATTAATATTCATTTAGGAATTTTTAAGACCCTCAATTACTTTAATATTAATTTTTTCTCTCATATCGTCTTCGGTATCATCAAAAGTTAATACGTTGTTCCAAAAATATCTTGCTTGAATTTTTCGATTTAATTTCCATAAAATGTCTCCATAATGATCGTTCACGATTGGGTCATCTGGCATTAATTCTACAGCTCTTTTTAAATACTTTTCTGCCTCTAGATAATCCTCTATTAAAAAATACGCCCATCCAATTGAGTCAATAATATATGGATCATTGCTTTTTAAATCATATGCTGTCTTCAACATATCCATTGCTTCATTAATTTTATAATCACGCTCTAACCAAGAGTAAGCAAGGTAATTCAAGATATATGCATCACTAGGATCAATTTTAAGCGCATGCAATAAATCTTCATCTGACTTTTCATAATTTCCCATTCTTTCATAACTACCGCCTCTACGATACAATACATCTGATTTAATAAGTGAATTGTCATCCAGTGTTAAAATAATTTCTGTATAACGATCTATTGCCTTTTCATAATTTTTAGAATTCTTATAAAAATTTGCTAAATCAAAAATCATTTTTATATTTGGATTTTCAATTTTATTAAATTTTGAGTCTATGTATTTAATTCCATTTTCATAATCCTGCTTTTGAATTATTATTTGAGCTTCTTTTTTTAATCTAAACCAATAATAAAATTCATCATCTTTTTTAAAGTTTCTTAAGATCCTTTGTACTTTATCAAATTCATCATTAAGATAAAAATTTTCTGCAACCAATGACAGATTAAATTCAAACTTAGGATTTAAATAGTTTGACAAATTTAAGTAAAAATTTGATTTCTCAAAATTATCCTGAGAAGAATAAAGATTAGAGATTAAAAATAAAAACTCACTTACAAGATCATTATGGTCTTTGCATGAAAAAATTTTTCCAAAATCATCGAATTTTTCTTTGTCTACCCAACTTTTACTTTGTGAAAGTAAAAGTGTTGAATTTATATAATCAATTTGTTCAACAACTAATCTTGCTTCATTTAATTTATTGTTATCAATTAAATAATTAAGATAAAAGAAAATGTATCTTGAATAGTCGCCTTGTTGATTATTTATTAAATTAAGAAAAAATGATGAAGTTCTTTTATCTTCAATATAACATCTTTGGAATGTCTCGGCTATAAGAGACAGGTTTCCAAAATTTTTTTTGTTATCTAATATTCTTTTATTTTTGAATGTATAAATGTACTGTTTTAGAGTTTCAAATATAACTAGGTTTATCCTATCTTCATCTTGAAATTTTAAACTTTGTGTTAAATATTCATCGGCTTTTTTAAAATTATTTTTCTTTAAACTGTCAATTATTAAAATTATATAAGCATCATAAAAATCTGAGTTAGATTTGTTTGCGTTGTTATTTAATACATTAATTGCTTGAGGTACTTTGTTATCTAAAACTAAAGAGTTAACATATCTTTTTAAATAACTGTCATGTTTGTTAATTAATACTTTAGTTAAGTTAAAAAATTTTAAAGCTTCAGAATTATCTCGATTTTTAAATGCAACAATTCCAGAAAAATAATTTGATAAATCTCTTGAGTTGAAATCATTAAAAGTAGCACTTTTAGAATACAAAGGTGTCTGATAAGATATGAATATTAATAGTACTAATTTTAGAAATTTTAGGAACATGTGACCATACTATGACTAAAAAAGTGATAAATCAAAATACCAAATTAAACCAAGAACTAATTAATACTATTGAGCCGAAATTTATATTCGCTGATAAGGCAATAAATAGATTTAATATTTTAGAAACGAATAATAGCACCCTGCAAATTAATAAAGAAGAATTACTAAAAAACTTAAAAGATCAAATAAATTCAATTGAAAATTGTAAATTGAAAGAAAATTCAAACAAAATTATTTTAGGTGAGGGAAATATAAATAGCTCTTTAATGTTAATTGGAGAGTCTCCTGGAGCTGAAGAGGAAAAATTGGGTGTCCCATTTAGAGGTGAAGTTGGCGAACTTCTAAACAAAATGCTTCTAGCCATCAATATTAGGAGACAAAATATTTACACTAGTTATGCAATCAATTTTAGACCACCTGATGACAGAAAACCAACCTCAACTGAAATTAAAAGATACTCAGTATTTTTGAAGGAGCATATATCGATTATAAACCCAAAGATTATTGTTTTGATGGGTAGTTCGGCAATGGAGGCTATAACAGGAATAAGCGAAAAAATAACTACTGAAAGAGGACATTGGAAGGAAGTGATTTTAAAAAATAAAACATTCCCTTTAATTATAACTTTTAATCCATCTTATTTAATCCGTTTTCCAGAAAATAAAAAACACTCATGGGAAGATTTAAAGAAAATTAGAGACAAAATTAAAGAGTTAAAGTTAAAAATTTGATGAAGGTGATTGCTGGGGTTGATGAGGTTGGCAGAGGAAGTTTGATTGGGCCTGTTTATGCTTCAGCGGTAATTTTAAAAAATTCAATTAATCCTAAATTATTAAAAGATTCAAAATCATTAAGTAAAAAAGAGAGAGAGTATCTATGTACATATATAAAAAAAAATTCTACTTGGTCTATAGGCAAAGCTTCTGTAAAAGAAATAGAAAAATTGAATATACTACAAGCAAGTTTGCTAGCTATGAAAAGAGCTATCAAAAAACTTAAGAAAAAACCAACACACGTTCTGGTAGATGGAAACAAAACTCCAAAATTAAAAAATTATAATTTAAAGTCAGTTATAAAAGGAGATAAAAAAGTCCCTTCTATTTCAGCAGCCTCTATAATTGCAAAAGTATCAAGAGATAAATTTATAACCACATTATCAAAAAAAAATAAAGGTTACGATTGGGATAAAAACTTTGGGTACGGAACAAAACAGCACTTAAAAGCGTTGAAAAAATTAGGTATTACCAAACATCATAGAAAAACTTTTTCACCAATATCTAAAATAAATTAATACTACATCTAGTTACCTTCTAATTAAGAAACACTAATCGAATCCAAATTTTTCAATCTCAGGTTGACCGTAGAATCCATTTGGAGTCTAATTAATTTTTACAAATGAAAACTGATTTCAAAAATAAAATAATAAATGGAGATAGTCTCGAAGAATTAAAAAAAATTCCACGTGAAACTTTTGATTTAATTTTTGCAGATCCTCCTTACAACTTACAATTAAAAAGTGAATTAACTAGACCAGATAGATCAAAGGTTAGTGCGGTAAATGATAAGTGGGATCAATTTGAAAATTTTAAAAAATATGATGATTTTACTTATGAATGGCTTAGTGAATGCAAAAGAATTTTAAAAAAAGATGGAGCAATTTGGGTTATAGGAAGCTACCATAATATTTTTAGAGTTGGCACAGTAATCCAAAATTTAGGTTTCTGGATTTTAAACGATGTTATTTGGAATAAAAATAATCCAATGCCAAATTTTAGAGGAACACGTTTTACTAACGCTCATGAAACTTTAATATGGGCATCTAAAAGTGAAAAATCGAAATACACATTCAATTATCAATCTTTAAAATGTTTAAATGATGATTTGCAAATGAGATCTAATTGGGATCTTCCAATATGCAATGGTTCTGAAAGACTTAAAAAAGATGGAAAAAAAATCCACTCTACACAAAAACCAGAAGCATTATTACATAGAATTTTACTAGCTACATCTAATAAAAATGACCTTATACTTGATCCTTTTTTAGGATCAGGAACAACAGCTACAGTAGCAAAAAAACTAGGAAGAAATTATTTCGGAATAGAAAAAGAAAAAAATTATTTTAAAGCTGCTGAACAACGCCTAAAGACTACAAAGCCTATAGAGGATGATTTGTTAGATACACTTAAAAATAACAGATCAAAACCAAGAATTCCTTTTGGTTCATTAGTAGAGCTTGGAATAATTAAACCTGGAACTAATATTTTTGACAATAAGAAAAAAATAACAGCCAGAATTATGGCTGATGGTAGTATAAAACATAGTCAAGCAGAGGGTTCTATACACAAAGTTGCAGCTACTATTTTAGGAGCTGAAAGTTGCAATGGATGGACTTTTTGGCACTGTGATATTAATGGAAGAACTTATCCAATAGATTATCTAAGACAAAGATTAATTTCTAAAAACTAATTTTTATAAATTTTACCTAAATAACTTTTTAAAAAATTTTCATTTTTAACTAAATATTTCATTAAAATATTTCTAAAAAAAATCATCACCGGATTTGATAGATGAAAAGCAAATTGATTAAAATTAGATCTACGATTAATCATTTTTACTCTTTTTGTTCTCATATTAAAAAAATTATTATTATTTAATATACTTTCATATAACTCGTGTGCTCCTTCAATTGATTGCGAAGCACCCTGAGCAAATGAAGGAGGAAACGCAAAAAAAGCATCACCTACTAAAAATGTATTATTTGGTGGTTTGATAAAATTTTTACTTACAAAAACTGGAAATAATTTAATATTTTGGATTTTTTCAAAAATTCTTAGAGGTATTTTTTGAGATAATTTATTTTTAATACTTTTTATAAAATAATTTTCATCAAAAAGTTTATGATTTTTTTGCTCATTTGAATTTAATTTGTATTTTAATATTCCAATAAAGTTAAAATTCTCATCTTTGTCTAAAGGATAAACTACGTAGTGAAAGTCTGATCCTAAAAATAATGAAACATTTTCATCGCATATATTTTGATAATTTTCTTTTGATATATTGCCCCTAATAGCAATAAAATTATTGTAAATTGCATTAGATTTATTCGCAGAAATTAGTGACCTACCTTTAGAAAAAACTCCATCAGAAATAATTAAATAATCGCATGTTTTTTTATCTCCATTATTAAATGTTAGATTTGTAGCATCTTTTCCATATTCTATTTGATTAATACTATAATTATATTTGATTATTTCGTCTCCAAGTCCATCTATCAAAAACTGAAGTAATTTTGATCTTTTTAATGCTGTATATTTGCAATTTTCTAAATTAAATTTTGAAATTTCCAAATCACAAATTTTTTTTGAATTTTTTAGATCATAAAAATCAATTTTCTTAGGATGAAACTTTTCTTCTTCTGTTAATGAATCAAAACCTATTTTATTTAAATGTTCTACACTATTTACTGATAACTGTATTCCATATCCCTCATTACTTTCTGTTAAATTTTTTTTTTCGTAAATTGTAACTTTATAATCTTTGTTGCCTTTAAATAAATTAGCTAAATACAAACCTGAAATACCAGCTCCTATAATTGCGATACTTTTCATTTATGATTTTCAAGATAGTTCACAATCTTTTTTGTAAAAGTGGGTAAAGTGTAGTTATGTAAATTTTTAGGGTCTATCCAATTTGGTGTGGTTAATGGTTTAGCTTGAATATTATATTCTATTTTAATATTCATATTCATATTTGATAATTTGATATTTAGATCCTTATTAAAATTTTTTGGTTTAATTACTTCTTGCATGGGGAAAATATCAAAATTTTTTAAAAAATTAAATTTAGTATTTTTAATTAATAAATATTTTTGATTTTTTTTAAAAACTTTAAGAAGGTAATACTTATCTTTATTTTTTTTCTTAATCTTATTTAAAACAAAATCTTTCTTTTTAAGAGATATGCACTTGGCTGATATTGGACATTGATCGCAGTGTGGGTTGATAGGTTTACAAATTAACGCTCCAAGTTCCATTAACGCTTGAGCATAATCACTTGATCTAGTTGTTAAGCCAAATATTTTTTTTTCTTCATGCAAGTTTTCTTTTGTAATTTGATGTTCTTTTTTCAAGTACAAATACCTTTTGAGAACTCTCTCAATATTTCCGTCTAAAGGAATATATGGTTTATTAAAAGCTATAGCTGAAATTGCACTGGCTGTATAATCACCAATTCCTGGTAAAGATTTTAATTCTAAAAAATTACATGGTATATTTTTATTAAAATCTTTGATTATAACTTGAGCTGTTTTTTTTAAGTTTCTTACCCTAGAATAATAACCTAAACCTTCCCAAAACTTTACTAATTTTTGATCATCAAAAGTTGCTAATGTTTCTAGATCTGGAATATTTTTAATAAATTTTTTAAAATAAGGTATTACAGTAGCAACTTGTGTTTGCTGTAACATAAACTCACTTACCAACGTGTAATATTGTTTTTTTTTACTAGAAACTTGTTTTCTCCAAGGTAACGTTCGCTTATTAATATCATACCAATTAAGAATTTTATTTGCTATTATCTGATTATTCATATGCAATCTAAAAATAATACTAAGCAGAGAAGCCGGTCCATTCAAGGGCTAAGATCTTTTAAAGACACTTTGCCAAAAAATGTTAAAAAAATTATTAATAAAAAAGGTCAAATTTATTCAGAAACTCTTAGTAAATGGAAATACATAGTAGGAGTTGAACTTTTTAACGTCTGCTACCCAAAAACATTCAAAAACTCCAATAGATTTGGTGTCAGCACTCTAGTAGTAATGGTTAAAAGAGGACATGAGGTAGACATGGAGTATTCTAAGAAAGATATTATCAATAATATGAACAATTATTTTGGATATTCTGTTGTAGAAAAAATAAAATTAGTAACTTTTGATGATCACCATAAAATATCTCTAGAAAATGAAAAAAATATTAAAAATGTATCAATTAATAAATATAAAAAAAGGCTTAAAGATGTTAAGAATGACAAAATTAAAAAATCATTAATAGAATTAACAAAGGTTTTTAGAGAAAAATGAGAAAAATTTTTTTTATATTTCTTATTTTTATTTGTGCTTCTTCAAGTACCTACTCTAAAGAAATTAAAAGAATAGTTGTTGGAAATATAGATGCCAAAATCTCGATAATTGCCTTTGAGTCAATGACTTGCAGTCATTGTGCAGATTTTCATAAAAACGTGTTTCCTAAACTTAAGGAAGAATATCTTGACACGGGACTCGCAAAAATTGAATTTCGGCATTTCCCACTAGATTTAGCAGCACTTAATGCATCAAAAGTTGCTCAATGTAAAAATGATGGAAACTCTGATATTTTGGAAAGCTTATATGCAAATCAGCAGAAATGGGTCAAAGGAAGTTCGATACAGGAGGCAAATAAAAATCTCCAAAAATTTTTAAAAAATGAGGGTTTTAGTATTAATTTTGATTCTTGTATAAATAATAAAGAAATTGAGGATTTTGTTTTAAATGATCGAATCGATGGTGCTAAAAACTTCAAAGTAAGCTCAACTCCTACGATAATTATCAACAATGAAAAATTTGAAAAAGCTCTAACTTATAAAAATTTGAAAAAAGCATTAGAAAAACTGATATAAGTTAGTGCATGGAGTTTAAAAAAATCCAATTAAATGGATTTAAATCTTTTGCCGAAAAAACCAACTTCTTAATTGAAGATGGTCTTACTGGTATAGTAGGTCCTAACGGTTGTGGAAAATCTAACATTGTAGAATCTTTAAGATGGGTAATGGGAGAGACCTCAGCAAAGAGTATGCGTGGATCTGGTATGGAGGATGTTATATTTTCAGGAACATCTAATAAAGCATCAAAAAACATTGCAGAAGTATCAATCGAAGTTGAAAACAAAGATAAAGAAGGTCCGATCCAATACCGTGAATTGGAACAAATACAAGTTAGAAGAAAAATAGAAAAAGATAAAGGATCTAAATTTTACATTAATGATAAAGAAGTAAGAGCGAGAGATGCTCAAATGTTTTTTGCAGATCTTTCGACTGGTGCACACTCTCCATCTATGATTAGTCAAGGAAGAATAGGCGCGTTAGTAACTGCGAAACCAACAGATAGAAGAGCTATTTTAGAAGAAGCTGCAGGAATATCTGGTTTACACGTTAGAAGACATGAGGCTGAATTAAGATTAGGTGCGGCTGAGAATAATTTAAAAAGGGCAGATGAACTAAGAAGACAACAAGAAAAACAATTAGCAAATCTTCAAAAACAAGCTGAAGAGGCAACAAAATACAAACTAATTTCAGATCAAATTAAAAAAATTGAAGCAGGTTTATATTATTTAAAATTATTAGAAATAGACAAAGAAATTAAAATAGAAAATGAAATTAATACTGAGGCAGAAGGGGAAGTAGAAGGATTTAATAACAAAATATCTGAATTAGAAAATTCAATTAAAACTTTTACAGACAAAGTAAATCCATTGAGAGAGAAAAATATAGAAAATTTATCAAGGATACAAAGACTTAATTTAGAACTTCAAAGTTTAGATGAAGAAAATACAAGAATTCAAGATGAGATAGAAAGCATTAAAAAATCAATTCAAACACTTGATGATGATATCACTAGAGAAAAAGGGATAATTATAGACGCTAACTCAAATGAAAAAAGATTGAAGGAAGAAAAAACCGAATTAATTGAGACTGATTCAAAGTATTTTGAAACAGAAAAATTATCTAATGAAGAGTTAGAAAGTGCAAAAAATAAACTTAAAGAAGAACAAAAAGCTGTTGATGAGGTTGTAAACAGTTTGGCAGAAGAAACTGTAAATATAAGTGTTGGTCCAATAAGAAATGTAAAAAATACTATATCAAGGGTAAAAGAATTAATAGATAGTAATGAAATAAATCAAGCATTAACACTTCTAGATAGATGTAATATGGAGCTAGATAATTTTTTAAATGATTTAAAAAATGAGAGATCTAGAAGTGAGTTATTAGGAGTTAGTGAAAAATCAGAAAATATAAAATCACTCCAAGAAAAATATGCTGATGCATATAGTAAAAATCAATCAATTAAAAATGAGTCTATAAAAAGAAATGAGAGAATTAAAACAATTGAAACTGAAATTGAAAGCTGGAAAAATTTATTAACTAACTCGGAAAAAATGGTTAATGAGCTAACACAAAGAAAAAAAAAATTATCAAAACAATTAAGTGATTTAGAAAACCAACCTAGAGCACAGG
>CACOMI010000015.1 GCA_902628275.1 uncultured Pelagibacteraceae bacterium
GTTGTCAGATGCAAATCAAAATTTAATTATAAAACTTTTAAAAACTTTTTTTAAAAAAAATTAAACTATTATTTAAAAAAAATAATAAAATTATGAAAAAAAAATTGTATTTAAAAAATGAAATTAAAGATGATGTTTTGGAAAATGTTTTTAATGAGCATGAAACTGTTCTTAGAGAAACGAAAATTAAAATCGCTGACAAAATAAAAGAAGCTGCTGATTGCATTTCAAAATCAATTGTATCTGATGGTACAATTTTTTGGTGTGGAAATGGTGGTAGTGCAGCTGATAGCCAGCATATCGCAGCAGAATTTGTTGGTAGATTTAAAAAGGATCGTGAACCCTTAAGGTCTATAGCGTTAACAACAGATACATCAATACTAACATGTATCTCTAACGATTATAGTTTTGAGGAAATATTTTCTAGACAATTAAATGCTTTAGGTAGAAATGGTGATGTCCTAGTAGCTATATCTACTTCTGGAAAAAGTAAAAATATAAAACAAGCATTAATTCAAGCCCAAAAAATGCGTATTAAAGCAATAGGTTTACTAGGTAATAATGGTGGTGATTGTAAAGAGTTTGTAGATATACCAATAATTGTTCCATCTAATATAACTGCCAGAGTGCAAGAGGCACATATTTTAATTGAACATTTAATATGTGAACTTGTTGAATATAAGTTAGGTTTTGAATAATTATTATGAAATTTTAAATATAAAATAAAGTTGTTGCTGCACTAGCGAAAAAAATTTACAATTTATTTTTTTTAAATTCAATTTAAATTTAAATATGGAAAGAATATAGCCAAATGTTTATTACAGCTGAAATTGGCATAAATCATAATGGAGATATGTCAATTTGCAAACAACTTATTGATGTAGCGGTAGAAGCAGGATGTGATGCTGTTAAATTTCAAAAAAGAGATATTGACCTTGTTTATACAAAACAATTTCTAGACTCTCCAAGAGAGAGTCCATGGGGAACTACTCAGAGAGAACAAAAAAAAGGATTAGAATTTGATTTTGATCAATATAAAGAAATAGATATATATTGTAAAAAAAAAGGAATAGAGTGGTTCGCATCTGCTTGGGATTTAAATAGTCAAGAATTCTTAAGACAATTTGATTGTAATTATAATAAAGTTGCATCAGCAATGATAGTATATGAAGACTTATTAAAAAAAATTGCTGAAGAAAAAAAACATACTTTCATTTCTACTGGTATGTCTAATTATAGTGATATTCAAATTGCGGTCGATATTTTTAGATCAGCAAAATGTTCCTTTGAATTAATGCATACAATATCTACATATCCAATGAAAGATGATGATGCCAATCTTAGACTTATAAACACACTTAAAGAAAAATTTAATTGTAATGTTGGGTATAGTGGTCACGAGGCTGGACTTGCTATTTCATATGCAGCAGCTGCACTTGGAATTAGTTCATTAGAGCGTCATATAACATTAAGTAGAGCCATGTATGGATCTGACCAATCAGCATCTGTCGAACCAAACGGATTAAGACAACTTGTTGGTGGAGTAAGAAAAATTGAAAAAGCCTTAGGTGATGGAAAAAAGACAATTATAGAAGCAGAAAAGCCAATTGCAAAAAAGCTACGCGAGCATATTAATATTTTGTAAAAATTTTTTTATAAGAAAAACACTGGTTAAAAAATATGAGGTTAATTAAAATTATTTTTTTTTAAATAGTTTAATTTAAGTTTATCAGAATGCAAAAAAAACTTGGCATAATGCAAGGAAGATTGCTACCAAAATATAATGGAAGATATCAAGCTCACCCAATAGGTTTTTGGAAAGATGAATTTCCGATTGCATCAAAATTAGGAATGGATTCAATTGAATTTATTTTAGATTTTAACAATGCAGAAGAAAATCCTCTTTTGGTTTCTGGTGGACTAGAGGACATTCAAAAAGTAGAAAAAATTAGTGGAGTTAAAGTTCGTTCAATATGTGCAGACTATTTTATGGAAGCTCCAATTCATAGTGATAATACTGGTATTGTTGATAAAAGTATCAGTATTCTTGAACAATTAATTAAAAAAGCTTCTTTGCTAGATGTAACAGATATTGTAATTCCGTGTGTGGATCAAGCAAGTTTACAAAATAAAAAAAACCTAAACAATTTTATTAATAATATTAAGTTAATTATAAATATAGCAGAAAGAAAAAATATAAATATTTGTCTTGAAACAGATTTAGCCCCATTACCTTTTGCTAATTTATTGGATAAAATTGGATCTAATAGTATTACTGTAAATTACGATATTGGAAATAGCGCAGCAAATGGATATGACCCAATTGAGGAATTTAAAGCATATGGAGAGAAAATTACTGACCTACATATTAAAGATCGATTATTTGGCAAAGGTTCGGTTATATTAGGAAATGGAGATGCCGATATTCCAAAAACATTTGAATTACTACTTAAGTATGACTATGAGGGTATAATTATTTTTCAAGCTTATAGAGATGACGAAGGTTTAGAAATATTTAAAAGACAATTACAATGGTTTAAACATAATGTGAAATTATGAAAAGTGTATCTATAAAAAGTATTGAGGGAGACAAGGTTCTCTTAAAACCTTTTTCTCTTAAGTTTGTTAATGATAATTATTTAGGCTGGATGAATGATAAAGAAGTAACAAAATTTATCAATAAGGCTAAAGATGATATCTCACTTAATGATCTTAAATTATTCGCAAATAAAATGATTAAAAGTGATTATGACTATTTTTTTGCAATTCTTATTAAAAAAACACAGCTTCATGTGGGCAATGTAAGATTGGGTCCAGTTGATTTCAATCTAATGATAAGTAAATTTGGAATAATGATTGGAGATAAAAATTTACATAATCAAGGTATAGGCACAGAAGTAATGGAACTTATTAAAGATTTCAGTTTTAATTATCTTAAGTTACGACAAATTAGTTTCCCGGTTGTTAAAGCACACTCCCAAGCAATGAAACTATATTCAAAAACTAAATTTAAATGTCTTGGTGATTTAAAAGAAACTTTTAACAAGAATGGAAAATCATGGGAGCTTGTAGAATGGTCAATGATAAATCCAAATCTCATCAATTCTTAGGTATATGAACAATAAAAACAAACATATTGCTGTAATTCCTGCTAGAGCAGGCAGTGTTGGTTTGCCTAAAAAAAATCAAATACTTTTTGATAATACTGCAGAATTTTTGAAAAATTTATCTTGGCTAGATGAAGTTATAGTAAATAGCAACGATGAAGTAGTATTAGATAAAGCAAAAAAAAGAGATTATACCATTTATGAAAGATCAGATGCTTTAGCTTGCTCAAATATTTCAATAAAATCTGTTTTTAAAGATTTGATAAATTCTTTAAAAATAAATAATGATGTAATTATTTGGCTTTTTTATTTGCCTGTTCTATATAAAAATTATGCAGATTTTGAAGATGCTAAAGTTATAATAGAAAACTCTGAAATAAAAAGTTTATGTACATTTATTCCTGCAAAATCACACCCTTTAAATACTTGGCGTTATGATCAAAAAAATAAGAAATTATCTCAATATATTGAAAATGATATTTTTAGACGTCAGGATTTACCTCCTGCTTGGACGCATTATCATTACGTAAGCTGTTTTAAAGTAATGGAATTAAATAATCTTAATAGTGAGTTGCTAAACTCAAAAACTTACCCAGTTTTTTTATCAAAAGAATATTCTAAAAATTTGATTGAAATTGATACGCCCGAAGATCTTGAAAAATGGAAAAAAGCCAATAGTAAGTAATAATAAAGTTATGAAAAAAAAAAAACCTAATATAAAAATCTCAAATAAAATTTATTCACGAGCTAAGAAAATTATACCTGCTGGCAGTCAGACTTTTAGCAAAGGAGTAACACAATTCGTAGAAGGTTTTGCTCCAAAATACTTGCATAGAGGAAAAGGTTCTTATGTTTGGGATGTAGATCAAAACAAGTACCTTGATTATGTAATGGGGTGCCAACCAATTATACTAGGTTATGCTGATCCTGATGTAAATAAAGCTGTAATTAACCAGCTAGAGTTAGGTTCGACATTTTCTTTAATGAATAAATTAGAAATTGACGTTACAGAAATGCTTATTGATAAAATTCCATGCGCTGAGGCTGCTCGTTTTGGTAAAAATGGTGCTGATGTAAATACTATTGCTGTAAGAGTTGCAAGATCTGTAACGGGAAGAGATCATATAGCATATTGTGGTTATCATGGTTGGCATGATTGGTATATAGCAAATACAGACCTGAACAGAGGAATACCTAAATTTAATCAGAAATTAGCCCACAGTTTTACCTACAATGATTTAGACAGTTTAGAGAAAATTTTTAAAAAAAATCACAATAAAGTTGCTTGTGTAATTATGGAACCACTAACAATTCTTGAACCAGCTTGTTATTGCTCTAAAAAATGTAAAAAAAATGGAAATAAAAATTTTTGCAAAAACAATTTTCTTTCAGAGGTTAAAAAAATGGCACATCGTTATGGGGCAATTCTCATTTTTGATGAAATTATATCGGGTTTCCGTTTTTCACTTGGAGGTGCTCAAGAGTTGACTAACGTAACTCCAGATTTAGCAACATTTGCAAAAGCTATATCAAACGCAATTCCACTTTCTGCAATTGTAGGTAAGAAGGAATATATGTCCTCACTTTCAAATACATTTTTTTCATTTACCTACGGAGGTGATTGTATTGGACTAGCTGCAGCAAAAGCGTGTATTCCAAAACTTGAAAGAGAAGATGTTGCAGGACATCTAGATACTGTTGGAAAATACCTTAAACATGGATTTAATGAATTAGCAAAAAATCATGGTTTACAAGAATTTGTAGAATGTATTGGTTATCCTTGCCGTTCAATAATCTCCTTTAATGGTAAAAAAAAATATAATGATCTTGAAATAAAATCATATTTTCAGCAAGAACTAATACGCAGAGGTATTCTCTGGGCAGCTTACCATGCACTATCATGGTCTCACAAAAAAAAAGACATTAAAAAAACATTAACTGCATATGATGAAGTAATGGGACTTTTTAAATATATAGTTGATAATAATTTAAACTTAAGAAACAAGATTGAAGGGATTCCTGTGAAACCTGTTTTTCGTAAAGTTGCAGATTTTAACTCATACACTCGCAAAAACAATAAATCCTAGTCTTAAATTATTGATAAATTTCTAGGTTAAAAATATTATAGCAACACATAATTAAAAGCTGTAGTGTAAAAAATAAATCATTTAAATAAGACATTTTTAAAAATATAAATTATAAAGCTAATAAATGAATACGAGTATCAATAATCAATCTAACAACTTATTTAATCTTAAAAACAAAGTAATTATTATAACAGGAGCATTAGGATTGCTTGGACAAAAACACGTTGAGGTAGTTGCTCAAAATGGAGGTACACCAATAATAATCGATATTGATGCCAAAAATGTTGAATTATTTGCTGAAAAAGTTCGAAAAACATACAATGTAAATGTCATGGGATTGGAAGTAGATATTACTGATGAAAAAAAAATTATTGATAGTTGTAGTAAAATTATAAAAGAATTTAAAAAAATAGATTGCTTAGTAAATAATGCAGCCAATAATCCAAAAATTGAGGATAATAAATTAAAAAATTTTTCTAAATTAGAAAATTTTCCATTAGAAATATGGAATAAAGATATTTCAGTTGGCCTGACAGGTGCTTGGCTTTGTTCTAAGCATTATGGATTTGAAATATCTAAAAATAAAAATGGTGGTTCAATAGTTAATATTTCATCTGATCTAGGTTTGATTGCACCTGATCAACGAATTTATATTAAAAATAATGAAACTGAACAAAATAGATCTGTAAAACCTGTTAGTTATTCAGTAATTAAATCAGGATTAATTGGATTAACTAGATATCTCGCAACCTATTGGGCTGATAAAGGTGTTCGATGTAATGCTATTTGCCCAGGTGGAGTAGAAAATGGTCAATCTGATGATTTCTTAAATAAAGTTTCTAGTAGAATACCAATGGGACGCCTAGCAAAATCTAATGAGTATCAGGGTACATTGGTTTGGATGTTAAGTGATGCATCAAGTTATTTAAATGGCGCAATTATACCTGTGGATGGGGGAAGAACTGCTTGGTAGTCTACTAAAATTAATAACTAAAATTTCGTTAAAAATCGATGAGTCAAAAAAAAAAAATTAATATTGTATTCTTAATAAGACGTGAAAAAAAATTAGGCTTCAAAGATGTTGATCATATATTGCCATTTTTATATTTTTTAAGCAAAGATGAAGATTATGAATTTTCAGCAAGAGGATTTATTTTTGATAATAAATCTAACTATTTAAAAAATAATGACCCGAGGGTAAAATTATTATCAAATTTAAAAAATGTAGAATTGGTATTTTTGTATAATGAAAATTTTTTAGAGAAAATATTAAAATTTATTATTCCAAAAAGAAATTTAAATTCAGTAAATATTTTTAATAGAGTTATATCTAAAATTGTTTACAAATTATCAAAACTTAGAAAAATAAAAATTGAATGGAAGAGAGAATTGGGTAGTGAATTTATAAACTCAGAAATACCTATCATTTTTACATTGCATAAAGATAATCTTACTCTTGGAATTGTTTCTGATATTAAAAAAGAAAATATAAGAGCAAAATGTGTAGTATTACCTCATGGCACTGTTCTTTGTGATAATATAATGGTTTTAGAAAATGATTTAGAAAAAGACGAAATAATTAAGCATGACTATAGATACGATAAAGTTGACTTCCTTTTGAGAACTAGTTATTTGGACCTGGAAAATGCAATTCAGAGTGGGTTTAAAAAAAACCAAGGATTTGTTATTGGTTCCCCAAGATATTGTAAAGAATGGTTAGAATTAAAATCTAAACTTGAGTTAGATGGAAAAGAAGTTGGTACAAATTTAAAAAATAAAATAAAAGTATTATTTTTAATACCCAAAAAGCAAATTAATATATTTAGTGAGGAGTTAATCAGAACAATTGATTTTATATCAAGTTATGATGAATTTGAGATTATATTATTAAATAATAATTTATATTATCCCAAATTATCTAAAGATATATTAGAGAGACCCAATATAAAAAGTTATTTAATTTCAGAAGATTATTCTACCTCAAAATTGATTGATTGGTCAGAAATTGTATTTCATGCAGGAACAGGTGTAATATTTGAGTCTTTTATAAAAGATAAAATAACTGTATTACCAAGATATCTCACTTCCAATTCATTAATAAGTGAAAAGTATAATGCAGGATTTAATTTAAGAAATAGAGATGAATTAAGGTCTTTTTGTAATAGTGCAGTTTTTTCGTTAAACAATTTGAAAAAAAAATATAAAGAAAAGTGTGAAATTGCAAATAAGAAATTTATTGATGATTTTGTATATGCAAATACAGCATCTGTGCCTCAAAATATTATTTCGTCCATGTCGTCTATCATTGATAATTTTAAAACTTTTAAGAGTTAAAAATGTCGATTGATCAAAAAAAGATAAATATTTTTATACCCATTGAAATAAAAAATAGAGAATTATTATCTAAAGTTTTACTTTCTAATTTTATAATAAAAAATAATAAAAAAAAAGCACGTTGTTATATTGGATCAAAAACTCAAATTAAAAAACTTATATCATTAAAAAAAAGCTATGGTGGTGTTTTTATATACAAAGGTGGTCTGTCATTTAATCAGATACAAGAAATAAAAAAAAAAATAGAAAAGTTTATAATTTTAGATGAAGAACTTGGACCTGCAGTCGATAATTTAGAAAGAAGTATGTCCAAGAGATTTTGGGAAGGTACAGAAAAATATATTGATAGACTATATTTAATTGGAAAATATGCTTGTGAAATTGGAAAAAAAGTTTATCCAAAATTAAGTAGTCGAATTATTATGTCAGGTTGGCCACGCGTTGATCTATGGAGGCCAGAATTAAATTACATTTTTGATAATTCAGTAAAAAAATTGAGAAATAAATATGGAAATTTCATTTTATTTTCGTCTGATTTTACATTTAATTCAATTAATAGGATTAATCGAGAAGAAGATGTTTGGAGGAATTCCGAATGGAAAGTCATGAGTAAAAATTTATCGAGAATTACTGACAATGCCAAAAAAGTATTTTCAGAATACCAAGACACCATCAAACTAATGCGCGTACTTGATGAAAATAAGGATA
>CACOMI010000016.1 GCA_902628275.1 uncultured Pelagibacteraceae bacterium
GTTTGAAGAATAAACTATTTAATTAAACTATCATTAAATTGATTAGAAACCCTTACGAATGTTGTACATTTACTTAATTGTTTAAGTGAAGGAGCACCAACATAAGTACAACTGCTTCTTACACCACCAAGAATATTTAAGATTGTATCATTTATTTTACCTCTATATTTTACCCTTACTTTCCTTCCTTCACTGCTTCGATAATCGGATAGTCCACCATAATGTTTTTTATTCGCAACTTCAGAGCTAGATCCATAAAATTCAATATATTTTTCCCCATTAACTTTGACAATTTTACCGTTTCCCTCATCATGTCCTGCAAGCATACCTCCAAGCATTACAAAATCTGCACCACCACCAAAACCTTTAGCAACATCACCGGGGCATGTACATCCACCATCTGCGATTACATGTGCGCCGAGCCCATGAGCTGCGTCTGCACATTCAATTACTGCACTTAGTTGTGGATAACCTACTCCAGTTTGAATTCTTGTAGTACAAACACTTCCAGGTCCAATTCCTACCTTGACTATGTCTGCACCACTTAATACTAATTCTTGAGTCATATCAGCTGTAACTACATTACCAGCAATGATTGTTTTAGTTGGATATTTGTCTCTCACTGATTTTATGAAATTAGTAAAACGCTCTGTATATCCATTAGCAACATCAATACAAATAAATTTAAAAAAACTAAATTCTTTTAATACCTTATCTAAATTTTGAAAATCCTCTTTTTTAATTCCAACACTAAGAGCTATATTTGGGTATATTTTTTTTATATTTTTATTCTGTTTTATTTTTTTAACATCATGTTGTTTTGTTAATGATGTAATCATCCCATGATCGTTAAGTTTTTCTGCAACACCTAATTCTCCAACACCATCCATGTTTGCCGCAATAATAGGAATACCCGACCATTCATTTTTACTGTATTTGAATCTATAAGTTCGAAGAAGATTTACGTCTTTACGGCTTTTTAATGTACTTCTCTTAGGTCTGAACAAGACATCTGAATAATCTAATTTGAGCTCTTCTTCAATTCTCATCGCTTATTAAGTTATAACCATAATAATTTATTTCAAATCAATATATGGCCTGTGGATAAGTTTTTTACAGTCTAATGTCCTGGAAATTCGATTAAATTCTCAACTTTGTAATTATTTTTGATCAGATTATCTGATCCACCTAAATCAAAGAGATTTATTACAAACACAAATGCTGCAACTTTTCCTTTTGAAATTTCAACTAATTTTGCAGCTGCTTCTGCTGTTCCACCAGTTGCAACAAGGTCATCAACAATTAAAACCGAATCCTTTTCGTTAATCGAATCTTTATGAACCTCAATAGTCGCTGTACCATACTCAAGCTCAAAATCAATAGAGTGAACATCTGCTGGCAGCTTATTTTTTTTTCTTAGCATTATAAAAGGTTTATTTAAAAGATATGAAACTGCAGATGCAAATACAAAGCCTCTTGATTCAATCGCTGCAATTTTTGTAAAATTATATTTTTTTGATCTCTCAACAATTTGATTAATGGTTTCTGCAAAAGCATTTTCATCTTTTATTAAAGTAGTAATATCTCTAAATAAAATGCCTTTTTTTGGATAATCAGGAATTGATCTAATATAATCTTTTAAGTTCATAATAGTTAATAATAAAAGTATAAATAAATAAATTTAAAATTATGACAACAAATAAATTAGCAATTATTGGTGGCAGTGGCCTTTATGATGTTGAGGAATTTAAAGATAGAGAATTACTTGATTTACAGACACCATGGGGGAAACCGTCTGATCAGATTTTAAAAACTAAATATAATGGTAAGGAAGTTTTTTTTTTACCAAGACATGGACGAGGACATTTTATTTCTCCTACAAATATTAATTTTAGAGCAAATATAGATGCACTTAAGCAATTAGGTGTAACGGACATAGTATCAGTTTCAGCAGTTGGTTCTTTAAAAGAGGAACTACCTCCAGGTAAATTTGTAATTGTTGATCAATTTATAGATAGAACTTTTGCCAGGAACAAAACATTTTTTGATGATGAAATAGTTGCCCATGTATCGATGGCACATCCAACTTCTAATGGATTGATGAATGCATGTGAAGATGCAATTAAAAAATCAAATATAGATTATCAAAAAAACGGAACTTACGTCGTTATGGAAGGACCTCAGTTTTCAACATTGGCGGAGTCAAATTTGTATAGATCATGGAAAGTAGATGTAATTGGAATGACCAACATGCCAGAGGCAAAACTCGCAAGGGAAGCTGAAATTAGATATGCTTCAGTTTCAATGGTTACTGATTTTGATTGTTGGCATCCTGATCATGAAAATGTTGATGTGCAACAAGTAATAAAAGTTTTATTAGGAAACGCAGAAAAAGCAAAAGTAATGATTAAAAATTTAATTGATAATTTTGAAGATCATATTGACATAAATGATCCAACAAATAACTGTTTAGATATTGCAATTATAACGGCACCTGAGAAAAGAACTCAAAAAACAATAGATAAACTAAGAACAGTTGCTGGAAGAGTTCTCAATAAATGAAACAAATATTAATTTTAATCATATTTTTATTAATAAATACTAATTCATACGCAGATAAAAGATTTGAAAAAGATTTAAAAAAACTTTCCAAATTAAATTCTTTTGTAAATAGCCAAGGTAATCATTACAAACTAGATAAAAATATTGATAAAGAAAAAACAATTATACTAATTTATACGCATGGTTCTGGTGGAAGAAAATTACAAGGATGCAAGAACAAATGGTTTCAAATACCACCAACAGTTTACCAATTAGATGGTATTAAAATTAAAGACTTCACAATTAAAACTTATCAATTGTGTTCTGGAGCTAGAGGATGGACACAAAATGAAAATGATTTATTCTGGGATACTTATGATGCAAAT
>CACOMI010000017.1 GCA_902628275.1 uncultured Pelagibacteraceae bacterium
TGTGAAACTGAAGGTTAGTATCAATGAACTTAATCAAAAAGGAAGGGAAAGATTGATTGAAGCTTTTGAAAAAGTTAATAGAAAATTTAATGAAGTTTATACAAAACTTTTCAATGGTGGAAATGCCAAATTAGAATTGGTGGATTCTGATGATCCACTTGAAGCAGGTTTGGAAATGTTAGTTAGTCCTCCAGGAAAAAGACTTCAATCTATAACTTTGTTATCTGGAGGTGAACAAGCATTGACTGCGCTCTCTTTAATCTTTGCAGTATTTTTAACAAACCCTTCACCTATTTGTGTATTAGATGAAGTTGATGCACCACTTGATGATGCTAACGTAACAAGATTTTGCAGTCTACTTGAGGAATTAATAAAAATAACTAATACCAAATTCATAATTGTAACTCATCACGCTTTAACCATGTCAAAAATGAACAGACTATATGGGGTGACTATGCCTCAAAAAGGAATTAGTCAACTTGTGGCTGTTGATTTACAAAAAGCAGAGAGTATGGTTGCTTAAACTATATAAATGCCAAAAGACCCATTCAAAACTCGCTTAGAGATTGCAAAAAGCAAGATTTCAAAGAAAAATCTCTACAATAAGAAGAATGACCCCTCACCAATAGGAACTGCATTCAAATTGAGCACAGAACTTGTTTCTGCAGTAGCTGTGGGGACAATTATTGGGTTTATTTTTGACAAGACCTTTGGTACTAAACCTTGGTTTATATTAATATTTTTTTTTGTAGGTGTGGTTGCTGGAATAACCAATGTGATTAGATCTGCAAAAAAAATGCAAAAATAATTAAGTATTATGGCAGCAAATCCTATGTCCCAATTCGACGTTTATAGAATTGGACCAGAAATTAAAGTTGGAGCATTCGATATATCGTTTACGAACGCAAGTCTGTTTATGATTTTAAGCACTGTATCTATTTTATTAGTCTTTAATATAGGATCGAAAAAAAATTCAATACTACCAAACAAAATTCAATTATTAGCAGAACTTAGTTATACATTTGTATCCAAAATGATTAGCGATACAGCTGGATCAAAAGCTAAACCATATTTTGCATTTATATTTTCTCTATTCATGTTTGTTTTATTTTGTAACATGTTTGGAATGATACCTTATACTTTTACTGTAACCAGTCATATCATTGTAACATTTGTGCTCGCAGCATTTATATTTATTGGAGTTACTGTAATTGGGTTTATTAAACATGGATTTGGGTATCTAAAATTATTTGTTCCAAGTGGAGTTCCTGCTGTATTACTCCCGTTAATTGTTGTTATAGAAATTATTTCTTATTTGAGTAGGCCTATAAGTTTATCAGTTAGATTATTTGCCAATATGATGGCTGGTCATACAATGATGAAAGTTTTCGGAGGTTTTGTAATTAGCCTTGGAATAGTTGGTGGGTGGCTTCCACTAAGTTTTTCGGTTGCGTTAACTGGTTTGGAGATCTTAGTTGCTTTTCTTCAAGCTTATGTTTTTGCAATCTTAACCTGCATCTATTTAAATGATGCATTAAATTTACACCATTAATAACAGAGGAGGATATAATGGAATTAGAAGCAGCAAAAATGATCGGAGCAGGTTTAGCAGCAATTGCTTTGGCTGGAGCCGGTGTTGGTATCGGAATAATTTTTGGAAATTATTTGTCTGGTGCAATGAGAAATCCATCTGCAGCACAAAAACAGTTTCCTAACTTGCTTTTAGGTTTCGCACTTGCAGAAGCTACAGGATTATTCGGATTAGTAGTTGCGTTAATCATTCTCTTTGCGTTTTAAATTGATGATTAAAAAAATATATTTTCAGTCAATATTTTTTAGCTTCTTTTTTATTAAAGAAGCTTTTACAGCTGAAAGCGGAGGTATGCCTCAATTAAATCCAGAGTTTTGGGTTTCTCAAATATTTTGGCTAATACTTACTTTTGGTATCATGTATTTAGTTTTATCTAAACTAATATTACCAAAAATTAGTAATAACTTAGAATCGAGAAAATCTCAAATATTAGAAAATATTGAGGCTGCTGAGAAACAAAGAGAAGATAGTGATGCAAAACTAAAAGAATACGATGAAATTATATCTAAAAGCAAACTTAAGGGTAATAGTATTTTCAATCAAGCAAGAGAAAAAGCACTAAAAGACATCGGTGCAAAAAGAGAAGTTCTTGATAAGCAAATTGATAATGAAATTGCTGAGGCTGAAAAAGAAATAGATGCATTAAGAAAGAATGCGCCAGATAAAATAAATAAAATAGCTATTGAGACTTCATCTGAGTTATTGCAAAAACTAATTGGAGCTCAAGTAAATAATAGCAGTATATCTGCAATTGTTGACGATCTATCTAGAAGAAATGGAGATAAATACTATGGCAATTGATGCAACATTTTGGGTAGCCATATCATTTATTATTTTTTTTGGAGCATTAATTTACCTTAAAATTCCTCAAAAAATTTCTGAAATGTTAGATAAAATGATATCTGATATTAAAAATGAAATTGATGAAAGTGAAAAATTA
>CACOMI010000018.1 GCA_902628275.1 uncultured Pelagibacteraceae bacterium
ATTATAAAGATTTGCCAATTAATTTAAATAGTGATTTTCATAATAATCATTATTTTTATTATTCTATACCAACTTCTTTAATTATCGCTTTAGTATTTTTAAATTATTTTGCAATGACATTTGGTACACAATCTAGATTAAGAAAAGAAGCATTAGGAAAAATGGAAGAAGTAATGGCTAAAGAACATGAGCTTTTATCTTTAGGTGGTCAAGCTGCAGCAGCAGCACATTCTTTAGGTACACCACTTTCTACAATAACAATAATTGCACATGATTTATTGAAACAATTTAAGGGACAAAAAGATTTAGAAAAAGATATTGAATTACTAAATAGTCAAGTTAATCGTTGTAATGAAATTTTAAAACGTTTGACGTTAAACCCTGTGGAAGAAGATGAATTTATTGATAAAGATATTAATATTAGGGAATATTTACATGAAATTATTTCATCTTTTAAAGAAATAAGTAAAAAAAAATTTATCTTTAATTTCGATCAGGACTCAAACCCTAAAAAGATAACAAAATCTATAGAATTAGTTTATGGTTTAAGAAATTTTATTGGAAATGCGAATAAATTTTCTAAAAATATAATCTTTATTAACTTAAAAAGTGATAGTGAAACAACAGAAATAACAGTTGAAGATGACGGAGAGGGGTATCCTAGAGATATAATCTCAAAAATTGGTGAACCATATTTAAAATCAAATTATTCTAAAGATAAGTCAAAAGAAGGATTGGGTCTAGGGTTGTTTATTGGAAAAACTTTGTTAGAGAAAAATTTTGCATCGGTGAATTTTAGAAATTCAAAAACACGTAATGGTGCTGAAGTCAATATTAAATGGAATAATAAAGAATTATTTAATATTTAGTGATATTTTTTCTTTGTTTCAAATAAAGAGCTTAATTGAGATATCATAACATCTCCTAATTCGTTTACATCAGTAATCTTGATAGCTTTATTATAATACCTTGAAACATCGTGACCAATTCCTATAGCTAAAACTTCAATATCAGATTTATTCTCAATAAATTTAACAATCCTTTTTAAATGTTTTTCCAAAAAATCACCTGAATTTACAGAGAGTGTTGAGTCATCTACAGGAGCTCCGTCTGAAATAACCATCAATATTTTTCTTTCTTCTTTTCTTTTTTTAATTCTATTGTAGGCCCATGATATAGCTTCTCCATCAATGTTCTCTTTTAGTAATCCTTCTTTAAGCATGAGTCCTAAATTATTTTTTGCTTGTCTCCAATGAGTATCTGCGCCTTTATATACTATATGCCTTAGGTCGTTTAATCTCCCTGGTGTTTTGGGTTTTGAATTTTTTGTCCACAATTCTCTACTTTGTCCACCTTTCCAATTTTTAGTTGTGAAACCTAAAATCTCAACTTTAACAGAGCATCTTTCTAAAGTTCTAGACAAAATATCAGCACAAATAGCGGCAATAGTGATTGGTCTTCCTCTCATAGATCCAGAGTTGTCTATTAGTAGAGTCACCACTGTATCCTTAAAATCTAAATCTTTTTCTTTTTTGAATGATAAAGAATTATATGGATCCATAATAATTCTTGGAAGCTTTGAACTGTCTAATAAACCTTCCTCCAAATCAAACTCCCATGCTCTATTTTGTTTTGCTAGTAATTGTCTTTGAAGTTTATTTGCAAGTTTGGTTATGATATCTTGAAAGCCAATTAATTGTTGATCTAGATTTCTTCTTAGTTTTATTGCCTCCTCTGCGTTTTCTAGATTTTCTGCTTTAACAACCTCATCATATTGAGTTGTAAATATTTTATAATCTAAATTTATATTATCTATTTTTCTCTGAACTACTTGCTCTGAACTTTGTTCATCTGACTCTGTGTCTGATAGCTGTTCATCTAAGTTAAATTCATCGAGACTATAATCTGCATCGAGTGAAGCCTCAGATACATTTTCATCTTTTTCATCTTTATTATCTTCTTTGTCATTATTTTCATCTTCATTTGATGGATTATCTTGTCCTTGATCCTGATTTTCTTCTTTTCTCTCATCCTCTTCATCACTTTGAAAAATATCCATTTCCTCTAAAATTTCAGAAAATTTTGAACTATAAGTATTTTGGTCTTCAAGATTGTTAAGTAAAAAATCTTTGTGCCTTTCTATAGCTTCTTCAAAGTCTTTTTCCCAAAAACTAAGCATTTTTGTTGTTAAAGGATTTAATTTAATTTTATGGAAATTTTTAAGCATATACAATTCAAAAGCTTCTGAGACAGATACATCCTCTTTATTTTTTAATTGATCTTTCTGTTTACAATTTATTATTTGATTATAATTTTCTATAAAATTTTTCTT
>CACOMI010000019.1 GCA_902628275.1 uncultured Pelagibacteraceae bacterium
ATATTGTCATAAAAAGATTATCTGAGGAAAAAAATTACAAAAAACTCATATTTGTAAAAGAAAATAAAAAAAAAATACTTGATACTTATTATATTATTTCATTTATATTAGAAAAAATTATTACAAATAAATTAGTTAATTTTAGTAAAATAAAAACCTAGTAATTTTATGTCTAAAAATAAAGGATCCTTTGCATGCTCAATCGATCTTGAACTGGGTTGGGGTATTTGGGACAGAATTAATTCATCTAGCTTAAAAAAAATTTCTGATTTAGAAAGACCAATATGTAATAATTTACTAAATATTTTTGAAGAAAATAATTTACCAGTAACCTGGGCTATTGTTGCGGCCTTGTTAGATAACAAAAATAAGATGATCAGTAATAATAATGCAGATCAAAATGCATGGTATGCTCCTGATATCGTAAATAAAATATTGACCTCGAAAACCAAGCATTTAATTGCTTCGCATTCATATAGTCATAGAGAATTTCAAAATATTAGTAAAGAGGAAACTATTGAAGATTTTGAAAAATCAATTTTTTTTTTTAATTTAATAAATGAAAAACCTGATGTTTTAATTTTCCCTCGAAATCAAGTATTTCATCTAAATATTTTGAAGCAATTTGGATTTAATACATACAGAAGTGTTGACAAAAACTGGTATAGAAAAGTTTATGATTATAATAAATATTTTGGAAAAATTTCTAATTTAATAGATAAGGTCTTACCTTTAAAATCTTATCCTATTGAACCAAAAATTGATAATTATGGTTTATTAGAAATACCCTCTTCAGTTCTGTTGATAGGTAGAAATGGTATTCGACAAATTGTTTCTAACTATTCTATGTTCAAAAAAATTAAAAATGGAATCGATTTAGCAATTAAAAATAAAGAGTGTTTTCATATTTGGTTTCACCCCTCAAATTTTTATTACAAACCCAAAAGTCAATTTGATTTGTTAAAAAAAATTATTAACTATGTAAATTTAAAAAAAGAACAAGATCTAATTGAAATTAAACTTTTAAACGAATTTAATTAAAATTTTTAGAAAATAATTATTTAAAAAAAGTGGCGGGAGTGAAGGGACTCGAACCCTCGACCTATCGCGTGACAGGCGATCGCTCTAACCAACTGAGCTACACCCCCACTTAGCTGTTTTGGTGGGCAGTAAAGGACTCGAACCTTTGACCCCCTCGGTGTAAACGAGATGCTCTACCAACTGAGCTAACCGCCCAAAACAAGGCTACTTATTACATCAACGCTTTAATAATGTAAATTAATTATTATTGAATACTAGCTTGAGATTTGTCGTCTTTTTTTGAAATATCGACCTCAACCCACTCTGTTGGTTTAAGTTCTTTTGTTAAAGCAATTTTAATAACCTGATCAGCATATTCTACAGGAGTAATTTTAATATCATCAATAATTTTTTTTGGCATATCTACCAAATCTTTTTCGTTTTCTTTAGGTATTAATACTTCTTTAATACCAGCTCTGTGGGCTGCTAATAATTTTTCTTTAAGTCCACCAATTGGTAATACTTGACCAGTTAAAGTTACTTCTCCTGTCATTGCTACATCTCTTCTTACAGGAATTTTAGTAATAGAAGAAACAATAGAGGTTACCATTCCTATACCAGCTGATGGTCCATCTTTTGGAGTTGCACCTTCAGGTACATGAATATGAAAGTCTTTTTTTTCAAATATTGGTGGGATAATGCCATATTCCAAACATTTTGATCTTACAAATGATTTAGCAGCTTTAACAGATTCTTGCATTACGTCGCCCAACTTTCCTGTAATTTGCATTCTGCCTTTACCTGGCATTGTAACAGTTTCAATTTTTAAAATTTCTCCTCCATATTCTGTCCAAGCTAGTCCAGTAACTATACCAACTCTATTCTCTGTCTCTAGCTCTCCAAATTTAAATTTAGGGACTCCTAAAAAATCTGGTAAATTTTTAGTATTTATTTCTACTTCCTTTTCTTCTCCAGCAACAATTTTTTTAACAATTTTTCTTGCAAGTTTAGAAATTTCTCTCTCAAGATTTCGGACTCCGGACTCTTTTGTATATCCTCTAATTACCTCTTTTATGATATTATCATCTAATTTCATTTCTTTCTCTTTAACACCATTATCTTTAATTTGTTTTGGTAATAAATATTTGTTTGCAATATTTATTTTCTCATCCTCCGTGTAGCCAGCCAACCTAATCACCTCCATTCTATCAAGCAAA
>CACOMI010000020.1 GCA_902628275.1 uncultured Pelagibacteraceae bacterium
ATCGGGTTTCCCCAGTGCAAAGAAAACTTATGACAACAGGAAAATTTAAAAATGTATTTAACATTGCTGTTAAGGGTAATTTTGATGATTGTCAAAACTTAGTAAAATCTATGTTCTCTGATAAAAATTTTTCAAATCAAATAAATATGTCAGGAGTTAATTCAATTAATTGGGCAAGAATTATTGCACAGAGTGTTTATTATTTTTACAGTTATTTCCTAGTTAGGCATGAAGACCAACCAACTAATTTTTCTGTTCCAACTGGAAATTTTGGGGATGTTTATGCTGGATATTTAGCTAAAAAATTAGGTTTACCAATAAATAAACTAATAGTAGCAACTAATCAAAACGATATATTGCACAGAGCAATATCAGAAGGTAGTTATCAAGCAGAAGCAGTTTCTGAGACCATATCTCCTAGTATGGATATACAAGTAGCTAGTAATTTTGAAAGACTTATATTTGATCTAAACAATGAAGATGATTTTCAAACAGCACAAGATATGAAGAATATCAAAGAGCTTGGAAATTACTCATTGGATGATGAAAAGCTTAATAAAATAAGGAAAAATTTTTTATCTGTAAGAATGAGTGAAAAAGAGACTTTAGAGATAATAAGTTCTGTTTATAAAAAATTCAATGTTGTGCTCGACCCACACACAGCGATTGGATATGGTGCATTTGATAAGCATAATTTAAACGGAAATAATATTGTGCTTGGTACTGCTCATCCTTCCAAGTTTCCTGATGCTATCTTTAGAGCTATAAAAACTAATGCTAATTTACCAAGTGAGTTAATGTTTATTTTAGATGAAAAGGAAAATTACGATACAATTGAAAACGATGTTGAAAAGGTAAAACAACATATTAAGGATAGTATCCAATGAAAATAAAAGAAAATGATTTATTACCAAATTCTGAGGTTTTTATACTCGAATTAGGGGAACCAACAAAAAAAAAAATTGAAGATTTTTTTAATAATAAAAAAGTAATTTTATTTGGAGTACCTGGTGCTTATACATCAGTTTGTTCCAAAAAACATCTGCCCAGTTATGTTAATATGCATGACAAATTTAAAGAGAAAGGAGTAGATCATATAATCTGTATATCTGCTAATGATCCATTTGTTATGAATGCCTGGGGAAAAGAAAATAATGTTGATAATAAAATTATGATGTTAGGAGACCCTTTTTTAAATTTCACAAAGGATATTGGTGCAGATGTAGATAAAAGCGGAAGAGGGTTAGGAATAAGATCAAATAGATACACAATGTTTGTAGAAAATATGAAAGTAATGAAACTACAAGAAGAGAAAGATACAGGCACTTGTGAAATTTCAGCTGCAGAAAATTTTATTAAATTAATTTGAGCTAGCAGCTCTTTTTGCTAACAAATCAACCTCTTCATTAAATGGATTTCCATCATGAGCTTTTATCCATATCCATTGGATATTTAAAAGTTTAGTCAAATTGTATAATTCAATCCACAAATCTTTATTTTTTACATCTTCTTTTTTTGAGGTTTTCCAATTGTTATTCAACCAAATATTAATCCATTCTGTTATCCCCCTTTTTACGTATTGAGAGTCTGTATAAATTTTTATTTTAGTTCCAGGATTAATTCCTCTTAAAGCATTTATTGGAGCTAAAAGTTCCATTCTATTATTTGTTGTATTTTTTTCATTTCCACTAATTATTTTTTTTTCATTATTGTCATTTATTATTGCAGCCCAGCCCCCGTTACCAGGATTTGTTAGACAGGAGCCATCTGTATAAATTGTGATCATTAATTAAAATAGTCCTTAAACGAATTTAAATTATTATGTGTAAGCAGTTTTTGATAATATTCATTAGGGTCTTTAATTTTAATCAAAGCTGTTTTTGGTGTATTCGAAAAGTCATAAAGCCTAGTTAATAGGTATCTAATTGCAGCTCCTCTGCATAAGGTGTTAAGAGAATTCTTCTCTTTTAATGATATTTTCTTAACACTTTCGTATCCCTTTATTAAATTCTTTATTTTTTGTTTGTTCATTACAAATTTTTTCTTTTTATTATCAAAGCATAACGCATTTATACAAA